>NZ_JBFAUT010000026.1:0-114314 GCF_040679475.1 Actinoallomurus sp. NPDC052274 | reverse complement strand
CCGACGAATACGAGGCCAACCACTACAAGAAATCGACAAGACCGCAGGTCACAGCCACAACCTAGAGCCTCCACGAAACCCGGGGCGGTTCAGTAGCGCGTTGAAAAACGTGTTGAGAGTCTGGCTGTTCAACAAGTGTGTGAGCACCTTTTCTCTACGCTCGCGGGCATGGAACCCGCCCCCGAGCTCGTCCTGCCGTACCCGCACGCCCGCAACGACTGCGGTCTGTGCCACGAAACGGACGCCGACTTCGAGATCGTGGAGGAGGCGCTGGAACCGCCGAACCGGACGGACCGGGAGGCTCGCCGCTTCCGCCAGGGCTGCCTCGGCCGCTGGATGGCCACCATGGCCATGGCCCGCCCCGGCGCCCTCTCGCCCGGTGCGCCGCTCGCCGTGACCGTCGCCCTGCTGCGCCCCAGCAGGGGATCGTGGTGACCAGCGCCGCGCTTCCCCAGGGCCCGCTGCTGGAGGACTCGCTCGGGGAGAACCCGCTGCAGCCCGAACCGGCCGCGCTGACCGGAGCGCTGATCGGGTACGCGCGCGTCTCGACCGGCGGGCAGCGCCTGGACCGTCAGATGCACGCCCTCGCCGAGGCAGGTTGCATCCGGATCTTCGCTGATAAGAAATCCGGCAAGAACGCTCGACCGTGAGGAGCTGTGGAAGGCGCTGGACTACTTGCGCGCCGGCGACACCCTCGTCGTGCCGTCCCTAGACCGGCTCGGCCGCTCCTTGCAGGACCTGATCGCCATCGTCGCCGGGCTCCGCAAACGCGGCATCGGGTTCCGGTCCCTGCACGAGGCAGGCCCTGGACACCACCACGCCCGGCGGCCGCCTGGTCTTCCATGTCTTCGCCGCCCTGGCCGAATTCATCCGCGAGCTCATCGTCGAAGGTACCCACGAGGGGCTGGCCGCCGCCCGCGCCCGCGGCCAGCGCCTCGGCCGCCCGCCCGCGATGACGCCCGAGCAGGTCCGGCACGCTCGCGCCCTGCTCGCCCAGCCCGACGCGACGATCGCTTCCATCGCCCGTCTACTGGGCGTCAGCCGGGCGACCATCTACAAGTACGTCCCCGAGCTCAAGGCAAGCCAGCGTCCCCAACTCGAGCCCGGCACCGCTCGGGCCACTCCCGCCGAACTCCCCGCCGGCTGACCGCGACGATCCCCTACCTTGCGGCTCGCCGTAGCTTCGGGAGTCCCGGGCCGACACGGACTTCGACCCGGTCGCCGGCGAAGCGGCCGCGGCTGCAGCGATAAGGTCCGCGTCGTCGGTGGCGAGGGCGAGACTGCCCCCGGTCTCGGTGACTGCCGAGCGGGCCCTGTAGCGCGCCGCACGGTCGGAAGCTGCCTCGAATTCTCCACTGCGGATCGCGGCGATCCACAGCCAGTACTGCTCCGCGGTAGGTCGTGACCGCTTTCAGGGGGGGCGCCGATCAGGTGGGCGACCTGCTGGCGGTGTTGTCCGTAGCGGTGGCGTTCGCCGTAGTCGGGAATCTCGTGGGAGTTGCGGTCGATGTAGACGCAGGACTCTCCTTCAGCCGTACGAAGAAGACGAGACAGCATGCAGCCAATGATATCGGGCGGTCCACTTTGACCGACATCCGATCTTGGGCTGGTAAGCGAGCACCCTTCATCCACAGGGCGGCCGGGCGGAGTTTGCCAAAGGGCGGTCTCTGCACTTGGTCGATGGACTCGGGACGCTGGCTGCGACACCATTTGACCTCCTTATTGCCCCCGTGCGACGAGGTTCAGAACGCCGTCCAAATCGCTCATCCGGTCGAACTTCTGCGAGAGTAGGCTCATCGAGGAATTGCTGCGTGCCGTGACAAAAGGACAGATAGGCATCTTCCCCAAGTCGTTCTGAAGGTCAGCCGGTGCTTCGCCGTCGGTTCACCGCGAGCATGGTCCTGGCGCGTGGCGGTGTCGTCGCACCGGCACTGCTGTGGGCCACTTGCCCTTGCCCACGCCACTACCCGGCACAGGCGGCGGTCCGTGCCGCGCCGCGAAACCATGCGCACAGCTAATCCGGTTTCGTGGCCGTTGTCGATGCGGTGACAAGTTTTGTGATTGGCCGAAACCAGTCAGGATTCATTGCTTGACGGACTGAATTGAGACGGGTGATCCTGAGTTGATTCTGCTCAATGGAGGGGGCCGGCTTGTCGCTTCACGATTCCCTGGTCAAGGTTTACGGTGACCGGGCCTACACGCACGTTACGATGGTGCGGCATCAGGGCACGACCGTTGCGTTCGCGATGGATGCTTCCCGCCGCGTTTTCTATTCGGTGCTGGATCTCGCGGGAGACCAGAAGAAGGGGACGGTGGACTCGGCGTACTGGAGCGAGAACCCGGTCGAGCTGGCCTTCCCCCGGGAACTGGCCGAGATCGGGTACGCCATCGCGGGTGCCACGGCCATGCCGACGGTCAAGCGCGGCGGCGTGGAGGCCGGCGTGGGTGAGCAGCCGACGCCCGGCGAGATCGACTCGTACCTCTCCACGACCGCGCGGTTGACGGCGGCGGCCCCGTTCCAGGTGGTCTCCGACGGCACCTACGTGGTGGTGCTGCGGCAGTCGGTCGGCGACGGGCACGCCAACGCGGTCTACAAACTGAAGGGCGGCGGCTGCTCGGGCGACACCTCCCGGACCGACTTCATGCTCGACGGCACCAAGAAGGTCCCGCTGGTCGGCGACACGCTGCTCTGTGACCGGTTCCTGCTGGTGGAGGGCAAGCTCAAGCCGGTTCGCGAGGTGCGGTACAGGCGCAGCAGACACGCCACCCGGCCCGAGTCGGCCAAGGACACCCTGGGCACCGAGGACATGGAGGGCCGCCCGTTCTTCGAGCCGACCCAGGAGCTGTCGTTCGTCCGGAACCTGAGCGGAGGCCGGTTCGCGGCGGTGCTGGTGCCGACCGCCGTCCACGGGGTGCAACGCTGGCAGCTGTTCGCCTACAACGCCGCCACCGGACGCATCGACGGGTACAACGTCGAGCAGGGCACCCAGGGCCTGTTCAACACTCGGGGCACGCAGTTCTACACGAGCCCGGATCCGCTCTACAAGGACGCGGTGTTCGAACGGAGCCCGGGCAAATGCCCGTTCACGGGCAAGGACCTGGTGCCGGTGCTGCGCACGGACGGCCAGGCCGACACCGCGGTGCGGCTGACGGACGAGAACACCTTCGTCAAGCTGAGCGACTCCAAGGACGCCCTGGGGTTCGCAGGGAAGCCGTACACGATCGAGGCGTGGATCAAGCCCGCCGACTACGACGGTCCCGTGGTGTCGAGGGGCTCGTCGTACCAGCTGGAGGTGGACGTCGACGGCCACGTGTGCCTGTGGCACGACGGCGCGCAGCAACCGGTCAAGTCGAGCGCGACCGTCCCCAAGGACTCCTACTCCCACATCGCCGCCGTCTTCGACGGCACGACCGCGTCGCTGTTCGTCGACGGCAGGCCGGAGGGGACCGGCGCGATGCCCTACACCGAGGAGGCAGGCGCGTCCACGGTGATCGGCGGGACGACGGCCCACGGAAGCACGACCGGGCCGTTCAACGGCGACGTCGATGAGGTCCGGGTGTGGAGCCGGGCGCGCATCGCCGCCGAGATCCGGGAGAACATGAACCACCGGCTGGTCGGCAACGAGCCGGGGCTGGTGGCCTACTACCGGTTCGACGAGGGCTCCGGCGCCACGACCTACGATCAGACGGACCAGGCGGCGCACGGGACGCTGAAGGGCACCCCCCAGTGGACGGGTTCGGACGCCCCGATCGGCGACCACCCGGGGATCCGGCGGAACAGCTTCATCCTCTCCGGACGCAAGGTCATCTCCGGTATGTCGGCCCTGCTCTACCACCAGCAGGAGACCGCTCCCGCCGGATACGGCGGCACGGCCAAGCCCGCCAAGCGGCAGGCGCGCGTCATGCTGGTCTGGGCCTCCGAGAAGAACAAGGACGCGTGCGTGGCGAGCCTGGACTTCGGCGTCGGACGCGACGGACGGCTCGGCCGAACGCCCGAGGTCCTGGACCCGGCGCTGGTCAAGCGGCCCGCCAAGGGCGCGGACTCGGAGCGGATCGCCGCCCTCCAGCAGCAGGTCAAGCGGCTCGAAGGGGAGATCGCGGCCCTCCAGCCACAGATCGCGGCCCTTGTCGACAAGTCCGGCAAGGTGCCCGAGTACCAGGCCCTCCACGACCGGCTGAAGCGCGAACGCGACGACCTCCAGAACCGCTTCAACGCCGAGAAGGACCAGCTCACCTCATACCGCTATCGGCTGTTCTCCAAGATGACGCGCGAGTGGAACGGCAAGACCTGGCCGCTGCTGCTGCTCATCGCGGGCACCCGGGCGGCCCCCGCGAACGTGGCGGGAGCGGCAGCCGCCGCGTCCGACTTCGACATGGCGAAATGGACCGTCGCGGTCTCCAGCTGGTTCCAGAACGGGCCGACCTACCACAAGATCCGGTACGAGCCGTTCGACAAGTTCCTGTTCCCCCTGGGCGACTCGCCGGTCGACGGTGCCCCCATGAGCGCCAAGTCCGACACGGGGGATCAGAATTACGAATTCTCACTGCGGCAGGAGGGCGAGTACTTCCGCTTCGTCAACCGGATGAACGGCCTCGCCGTCTGCGTGAACAACAACGGTAAGGTCTACCAGTCGAGGGACGGCCTGACGAGCGACGTGGGCCTGCTGCGCCTGGAACGCCTGGACATGCTCTCGGGCGTGGACAGGCTGCTGGCGGAGGCCGAGAACAAGCTGGGTCCCGCCGTGAAGGACCTGATCGAGGCGCAGACCGCCCTCCAGCGCATCACCGAGCTGCGGAAGGCGCTCACCGCCAAGCAGGCGGAGCTAAAGGAGGCCCAAGACGAGCTGGCCCGCCTGTCCGGCGGCCTTCAGGGCGACGACGACCTGACCGTGACCATGCCGATGCTCGGAATGGACCGCACCGGCCTGAGCCACTACGGCGGCCTGCTCGACTTCGCCCGTGGCTCCGACACGCCCGTCCTGCTCGACAGCGGCACCGGCGACCTCGTGATGTACTTCCGCGGCGAGAACGAGCAGTTCTTCGCCGCCTACTACGACACGTCCGTCACGCGCGGTTCGCAGGAGCTGACCGCGGACGGCGGCAGACTCAGCTTCACCGCCCGCGACGCGGGTCTCGCCCTGGACTCCTGCACGATCGAGGTGACCGACGGCGACGTGCCCGGACGCTGCGACGTGACCGTCACGGCCGGCGGCGAGACCGAGACGTGGCGTTCGCTGCCGCGCAAGGCGGGGGTGATGGCCGCGGCGCTGGCCGGGAGCGCGGGCGAGCCGGTGGCGGTCGGGGCGGTCGCCTCGGTGAGCGGCTCGGGCATCCAGCTCACCGAGGGGACGGCCGTCAAGGTCCCGAAGGGTGCCCACCTGCTGATCGGCGGACGCGGGTACGCGGCCGCCGCCGACACGGCCCGCGGCGCCAAGGCGATCACCCTGACCACGGCCGGCGCGTCCGGCGCGGCGGTCTCGGCGATCTCGACGGGCGACAACGTCAACCTCGTCGGCTACGACTTCGGACGCGCGTCCTCCAGCCGTCCCGGGGTACTGATGTCGGGCGGCTCACGCCTGGTGGGACTCGTCACCAACGGGGTCGAGTCCGTTCCGAACGGCAAGGCCAGGCCGTTCGTCAACGGCACCGGCTGCCGCTGGCGGGCCAAGATGCCGGGCCGCGCCTACTTCTTCGACGGCAAGGAGCAGCAGTACCTGAGCCTGGCCAAGGACAAGGTGCCGCAGGCGTCCACTCCCGGCGACCTGTCCCTGGAGGCGTGGGTCCGCCCCGAGGAGGGGCAGGGCAGGCTCGTGCACGCTCACACGGGCGACTCGACCTACTCGCTGGCACTGGCGCAGGCGCCGCTGCCCGTGCAGTCCTTCGACGGCAAGACCCAGATCGGGTTGTCCGGCGCGCTCGACCTGGCCGGCCGCGACTTCACCGTCGAGCTGTGGGCCAAGCGCAACAACCTCCGCGGCGTCCGGGAACCGCTTCTCACCCACGGCGACATGGCCGGAAAGGTGGACCAGACCCTCCACCTGCACTTCAACGAGAACAGCACCTTCGGCTTTCATCTATACGGCGACGACCTGACCACCAAGGACCCCTACCCCGACCTGGACTGGCATCACTGGGCCGCCGTGTACACCCACGCCACCCGTGAGCAGATCCTCTACCGGGACGGCGTCGAGGTCGCCCGCCGCACCGCCACCGGCGCCTACGCCGGCAACGGGCCGGTGGTTCTGGGCTACCAGCAGTTCTACGCCGCCTACTTCAACGGCCACATCGACGAGGTCCGCATCTTCGGGCGGGTGCGCACCCCTGCGGAGATCTCCGACGAACGCCTGCAGCGGATCTCCCCCCGCACGCCCGGCCTGCTCGGCCACTGGACGTTCAACGGGACCGCGACCCCCTCGCCCATCAAGGGCTACCAGGTGGTGGCGCGGGTCGGCGACCGCGTCCTGCGGTCGGCCGAACGGTTCGCCTGCAACGAGTGGGCGCACGTGGCCGCGACGTACAAGCAGGCGTGGGCCGTGCAGCTGGACGGCACGACGAGCCTGGCGGTGGCCCCGCAGGCCGCGCTGGACCTCCTCGACGACCTTACGATCGAGGTGTTCGTGCGCATGGAACGGCTGGGTACCCCCGTGGACCTGGTCGCCAAGGGCGTCGCGATGGACGGCGGCCCGGGCGGTGTGCCGTACCAGCTGAGCGTCCGCACCGACGGATTTCTGGAGTTCGCCTTCGCCGAGGCGGACGGCAAGGTCGTGCGCTACACGTCCACCCAGGCCATCACCGCCGGGACCTTCCAGCGGGTGTCCGTCATCCGGCAGAGGCAGCGGCCCGCCGGGACCGCGCCCCCCGCCGACGCCCAGTCGACGACCGAGATCCGCTTCTATATCGACGGCAACGCCGCGGGCGACCACCGCTATACCGGTCCCGGCCCCCAGGCCAACGGCAGCGACGTCGAACTCGGCCGCGGACTGCGCGGCGAGCTGTGCGAGGTGCGGCTGTGGAGCACGGCCCGCGATCCCAAACAGCTCGGCCTGCCGGTCACCGAGCGCGACAAAGGACTGCTGGCGCGCTGGGCGTTCGACGAGAACGCCGGCAACGTCGCCCTCGACAGCCGGGGCTCCTTCCCGGCCAGGCTGCGGGGCGCCCGCTGGACCCGCGACCCCGACCCGAAGGCGAGCCCCCTGCGGTTGTTCCGCAACGGGCAACAGCTCTCCGACAACCTGACGCCCGTCGCCGAGGACGCCGTTCCCTACGGTGACAGGCAGCTCACCCTGGGCGCGCGCATCCAATCCGGCAGGGTGATGGACCCCCTTACCGGGACCCTGGAGGAGGTGCGCGTCTGGCGCAGCATGCGCACCCCCGAACAGATCCTGGACAACCTGTTCACCCGGCTGCGCGGCGGCAAACAGGACCTCATCGCCTACTGGTCCTTCGACCGCGACTCCACCGCCGCCACCGCCACGACCGTGCTCGACGACGGGCTGCGCGGCAACGACCTGGGCTTCTCCGCGAAGCGGCCCCGGATCCTGCTGTCGACCGCGCCGGTCTCTACCGACACCGCCGAGGTGCGCTCGGCGCTGGCCGGCGTCCGGACGACCTTTCACGACACCATTGGTTCCGCCCCGGCCGCGTCGGAGTACGCCGACATGCAGTACACCCCCGCCGGGGACATGACGGGTGTCCTCAAGCGCTGCTACGGCTACGTGCGCCAAGGACGCTGGCATCTGGTCACCGGCTACAAGGTCGGCGACCTGGTCACCGAGTGGGTGGGCCAGGTGCAGTTCGACCCGCAGCTCATCGGCTACATCGAGGGCGCGCCGCCGGTGCCGTCGGAGAACCTCACCAAGGACGGCGGGCACGCCGAGGCGTCCTCGGTGGAGTTCACCGAGGCCGACCAGGTCACCTACAGCTTGTCCTCCAGCAAGACTGGCAGCGTCAACTCCGCCTTCAACTTCGCGCTGGGCCTGGAGACCGACGCGAGCGTTCTGTCGATCACCGCGCCAATGGGGGTAGGAACGGCCCAGCCGGCGGCCAACGCCCAGCTGACGGTCAAGGGGAGCTTCGGCATGGAGTTTTCCAACTCCTGGAGCGAGGACACCCAGGTCGCCCAGGGGCTGAACACCACCCGCAAGACCCGGATGGCGCTGTCCGGGCATGTGGAGGACCCCACCCGGATGCTCAACCCCGCCCTCGGCCGCCGGTACGTGCCCGCCAACACGGGCATGGCACTGGTGCAGTCGGAGACGGCCGACGTCTTCGCGCTGCGCTTGGCCCACACCGGTGCGCTGGTCGCCTACCGGATGCTGCCCAATCCCGACATCCCCAAGGACTGGAACATCATCCACTTCCCGATCAATCCGCGCTACGTCAAACAGGGCACCCTGGACGGCGCCGTCGGTTTCAGCGACCAGGGCAAGGTCACCGACCCCGACTACCCGACCGCCGTCGGCTACGGCGAGCACAGCTACTTCAAACCCCGCGACGCCTACGCGCTCAAGAACCGCATCACCCGCGACCAGCAGCGCCTGCGCGCCTACTACGAGTCGGTCTCGACCGAGACCCACGCCTCCGACCCGACCCACCGGCAGGCGCAGGCCGTCCTGCGGAGCATGGGCGTCGACGCCCCCGACTCCGGGCCCGGCCGCGGCACCGGCGGAAGCGCCACCGCCGAGGGCTTCTCGCACCGCGACCTGGTCAACACCTACGTCTGGACGGCCCAGGGCGGCTTCTTCGCCGAGTCCACCGAGGCCACCGACGCCGTCACCCAGACCACCTCCGGCTCCTACTCGTTCTCCGGGAAGGCCACCTACAGCGAGGACTTCTCCCTCGGGTTCACGACCGTGAGCCTCATCGGCAATTTCGACTGCTCGTTCGGCGGCGGCATGAGCACCACCCGCACGCGCGCGAAGAACGCCGCCCGCACGTTCGGCCTCAGCGTCACGTGCGCGCCTTCCGGCGACCTCCAGAAGACGGACAAGGACGGCAAACCAGCGTTCGATGCCGGAGGCAAGCCGGTCCTGGCACCGGGCAAGGTGGACGCCTACCGCTTCTTTACCTTCTACCTCGGCGAGAACAGCTCCAACTTCGACGACTTCTACAACAAGGTCATCGACCCGATCTGGCTGTCGAACAGCAGCGCCGCCGACGCCGCCGCCCTACGCCAGGCCCGCCAGTCGTCCGCCAAGCCGCCGTGCTGGCGGATCCTACACCGGGTCACCTTCATCAGCCGTGTCCTGCCCCCCGTCCCGGCGCCCGGCGCGCCGCCCCTGGAGAAGGCGATGCGCGCTGAGAACATCGACAGCAACTACGAGCTGATCAAACGCCTCGAACCGTACGTCCGCAGCGCCACCACCAGCACCGACGCGCTCGGCACCGCCACCCGCGCCGCGCTGACCGCCCACATACCCGAACTTCTGCCCCACGCCCCCGAGATCATCGAGTACCTGACCCTCTACTACGGCGTCCGCGACTGACAAGCCCTCCCGCCTGGTGCCGCGCCGCCCGCACGACGGCGCGGCACCAGGTCCTGCCATCCCGCGTTTCAGCGGGTTGGAGTGTTGCGTTCTGCGCGCCAGCGCTCTACCAGGCCCTCCACTCGGGTCGGTGCAACCAAGTGAAAAGTAGCTGTACGTAACGTCTCGGGATCGTTGCGTAGCGATCACGTCTCAGTGATACCGATCAGTAGCCGCGCGGTTACAGAACATGTTTCTTCCGACCTTCTATGCGGGATCGGAAGAAAGGGCCCAGTCATGCGGCGGGAGTGGGAGTTGGAAGACCTCATCGAGTGCTGGACGCTGGATGAGGACGAGTTCGCCCTGTTGGGGAACAAGACCGGGGCGACGCGGCTGGGCTTCGGCCTGGTGTTGAAGTTCTTCGAGCAGGAGGCCCGGTTCCCGCGGCGGGAGGACGTCCCCAAGGCCGCGGTGGAGTTCATGGCCGGGCAGGTCAAGGTCGACCCGGAGCTGTACGGGGAGTTCGACTTCGCCTCCAGGCAGGCCATCAATCACCGCAAGCAGATCCGCGAGTTCTATGGGTTCCGGGAGATCGCGGTCGGCGATGAGGACAAGCTGATCGTCTGGCTGGCCGGCAAGATGTGCCCGTTGGAGGTATCGCGGGATCGTTGGTTGCGGGCCGCGTTGCCGGCCCGGTGCCGCCAGGAGAAGATCGAGCCGCCCAGGCCGGGGCAGGCCGAGCGGCTGCTGGGCGCGGCCGAGGCGATGTTCGAGCGGCAGTTCACCACCAGCACGGTCGCCAGGTTGCCGGCGGGCGCGGTCATCAAGCTGAAGGAGCTGATCAAGGTCTGCGATCCGGACCTCGGCTCCGAGGCGGCCGGCGGTGGCCGCAGCTTCCTGCAGGAGCTCAAGGAAGACCCTGGCCCGCTCACTTTGGACACGCTGCTGGCCGAGATCCTCAAGCTGGAGCGGGTCAAGGCGATCGGGCTGCCTGAGGACCTGTTCGGCTTCGGTGACATCTCCGAGAAGGTCGTGGACGGGTGGCGGGCCCGGGCGATGAAGATGTACCCGTCGGACTTTGAGTCCTCACCGGAGCCGATCCGGCTCACGCTGCTGGCGGCGCTGTGCCATGTCCGTAAGGCCGAGATGATCGACGGGCTGGTGGAGCTGCTGATCCAGCTCGTCCACAAGATCAGCGTGCGGGCCGAGCGGAAAGTGGAGAAGGAGATCAACGCCGAGTTCCGGCGGGTGCACGGCAAGAACGGCATCCTGGTCCGACTGGCTGAGGCGGCGCTGGATCTGCCCGAGGAGCTCGTGCGGGAGGCGATTTACCCGGTGGTGGGGACGCGGACGCTGCGCGACATCATCGCCGAGGCCAAGGCGAATGAGAAGGTGTTCAACACCCGGGTGCGGACCAAGCTGCGCGGCTCCTACTCCCACCACTACCGGCGCGGCCTGCCCAAGCTGCTGAAGGCGGTGGAGTTCCGCTCGGGCAACGAGGCGTTCCAGCCGGTGATGGACGCCCTGGCGCTGCTGGACCGCTACGCCGATTCCGAGGTCGAGCACTACGACGCCGCGGACGCCGTGCCGCTGGAGCATGTGGTGCCCGACGACTGGCGGGAGGCGGTCCTGGACCCCGACACCGGCCTGGTCGAACGCATCCCGTATGAGCTGTGCGTGCTGGTCGCTCTGCGCAAGGCGATCCGCCGGCGGGCAACATCTGGCGCGACCCCGAGGACGACCTGCCGCCCGACTTCGCCGAGAACCGCGACGTGCACTACCAGGCGCTGTCCAAGCCCCGCGACCCGGCCGAATTCATCGCCGACCTGCAGAAACGCCACCTCGCCGCGCTGAACAAGCTGAAGGAGGAGATCTCACGCCGATGGGGCGTGCTGGACCTGCTCAACGTCATCAAGGACGTCGACCACGTCACCGGATTCACCGGCGACTTCGCCTCGGTGGCCTCCCGCACCGTCACCGACGAGGCCGTCCTGCGGCGCCGGCTGCTGTTGTGCCTGTACGGCCTGGGCACCAACGTCGGGATCAAGCGGGTCGCCGACGGCGTCGCTGCGGCCGTCGGCGAGACCGACCTGGCCGACAGCGAGGCGGCGCTGCGGCGGACCCGCCGGCTGTTCATCAACCGCGACAACCTGCGAGCCGCGATCCGCACCGTGGTCAACAAGACCTTGCTGGCCCGCGACACCGAGCTGTGGGGGCCGGGAACCTCGTGCGCGTCGGACTCGCGCAAGTTCGGATCCTGGTCGGCGAACTTCATGACCGAGTGGCACCAGCGATACGCAGGCCCCGGGATCATGGTGTACTGGCACGTCGAACGCAAGTCGGTGTGCATCTATTCGCAGGTCACGTCCACGACGGCGTCCGAGGTCGCCTCAATGATCGAGGGCCTGCTCCGCCACCTCACCAGCGCGGAGATCGACCGGCAGTACACCGATACCCATGGAGCCTCGATCGTTGGGTTCGCGTTCGCGCACTTGCTGAACTTCAACCTCCTGCCCAGGTTGAAGAACATCGGGTCGGCGCGGCTGTATCGGCCCGGGATCGGTGAGGACGAGGCGTGGCCGGCCCTGGACGAGGTGCTGTCGAACAAGACCATCGACTGGGACCTGATCGCCAACAACTACGATCAGATGGTCAAGTACGCCACCGCGCTGCGGCTCAAGACCGCCGAGGCGCACCAGATGCTGCGGCGCTTCACCCGCGGCGGCCCCAAACACCCCACCTACCAGGCCATCGAAGAGCTGGGCCGCGTCGTAAGGACGATCTTTATCTGCGACTATCTCGCCGACGAGGAAATCAGAAGGGAGATCCACGAGGGCCTGAACGTCGTGGAGAACTGGAACAGCGCGAACAAGGACATCTTCTACGGCAAGGCCGGTGACCTGACCGGCGACGACCGCGAGCACGTCGAGGTGTCCGCTCTCGCCCTCCACCTGGTCCAGGCCACGATCGCCTACCTCAACACCCACTTGATCCAGATCGTGCTACGTGATCCCGCCTGGCGGGACAGGCTCACCGAGGAGGACCGGCGCGGGCTGTCGGCCCTGTTCTGGACCCATCTGAACCTGTACGGGCGGCTGGAGCTGGACATGACCAACCACCTCGACCTCGATCTCGACGACCAGGGCGTGGCCTGACGCCCACGAGCGTTCGTACTGTGCGGCTGCCGCGTATCGCGCGTGCGGTCACGCGCGGCCGAAGTCCTCGGCCACCTCGCGAATCTCCTCGTCGATGCTGTCGCGCGCCCGGACGCACAGGTCGCGGAGAGCAGCGTCCAGGCCGAGGTGGTCGAGCAGTTCGGCCATGCGCCGATAGTCGTCGCCCTCCGCTGCCTCGTCCAGCAGCTTCCGTACGGCCAGCGGGACGGCGGCCTCGGCGGCGGAATTGGGCAGCCTGCCGAGCAACTGCCGGACCAGAAGCGTGTCCCGGACTCGAAGTGCGGCCCTGAGCAAAGGGGGGACGAGCGCTTCGGTGATGTCGGTGCCGAGCGTCTCCAGGAGCAGTAGCGCCTCGTCCCGTGTTTCGAACGTCTTCAGGGCTTCCCCGAGCGCGCGCACGGTGGCTTCCCTGTCCTGCCGCAGCGGGACGAGTGAGCGGTTCAGGGCGCTGGCTGCCGCGAGGGCGTGCGAGAAGGGGGTTGAGGAACATCGGAACGAAAACCGGCGGTAAGGCGCCGTCGCTCCTGGTGAGCGTCCGGCGGGCTTACGACATCGGACGAGCTCCGAAGTCTTGGCACAGATAACGCTCTATTATCTGCGGGATCGCTGATCGCGGCCTGTGTCGATGAAGCTCGGACGGTGCGTGAAGCGGTCCTGTTATCTGTGGCAAGGGAGAAGCGGTGCCCACCGTCGTGCAGCTGCCGATCGGCAAGGGCGTGACCGTCCGGGCGGCGGCCGACGCCTTCCTCGTCTCGCTCGGCAATCCGAACACTCTCAGGAACTACGCCATCGGCGTTGGTAAGACCTCCGAACGGCTCAGCGAGGAGAGGCCGTTGGCCACGGTGGCAGACGACGAGATCGGCGAGGTTCTGGAGCTGCTGTGGGGAAGTTCAGCGGTCAACACCTGGAACGCCCGTCGCGCGGCCACGATGCCCCAGCTGTGCCGGCCTGGGCGAAGCGGCTGCCGGTGCCGGACTCTGAGACCCCCGCCCGCTCGAAGATAGCCATCGACCGGCTGATCGCCCGCCGCGAGGTCCACCTGCGGGAGAAGACCTTCTACCGGATGCTCTATGAGACCGCCGCGCGGGCAGAGGAGATCCTGAGCCTGAACATCGAGAATCTCGACCTCGCCGGCCGCCGCGCGTCGGTGAAGGCGAAGGGCGCCCGCGCCAAGACCCGTCGCCGTGGACAGGCACGGGAGGACTTCGTGCTGGAGGCCGTCTATTGGGATGCCGGCACGGCCCGGTTGCTGCCCCGTCTGCTCAAGGGCCGCACTCGGGGCCCGGTGTTCATCACCCACCGCCGCCCGGGCCCGGGCAAGGTCGTCAGCCCACGGGACATCTGCCCAGATACCGGATTGGCCCGCCTCTCCTACGGCCAAGCGCGCGCCTTGCTGGATGAGCACACCGCCTTGGGCGGGCCGGGCACTGGCTGGGACCTGCACGAGTGGCGCCACTCCGCTTTGACCCACCTCGGCGAGCAGGGAGCCACGCTACTGATGCTCATGGCGAAGTCCCGGCACAAGAAGCCGGAGAACGTCCGCCGCTACTTCAAGCCCTCTCCAGAGGCGATCGCCGAGGTGACCAGCCTGCTCGCTCCAGGTGACAGCCGACGCTGAGACTGTTGCAACTGTCGGTCTGGCCGGGACTGCGGGGCCGTGTTGACCTTGCCCTTGGGGCAAGCCGCAGCATCGTCGGCACCGGCCAGGACGGCCGGGACGAGGAGGAGTGGTGCGGCAGCTGCTGACGATCGGTGTGTTCGCCAGGGCCGCGCGGTTGTCGCCGAAGGCGTTGCGGCTGTACGACGAGCTCGGATTGCTGCGGCCGGCCGCGGTGGACGGGGAGTCGGGCTACCGGTTTTACGATCCGGAGCAGTTGGAGCGGGCCCGGTTGATCGCCTGGCTACGGCGGCTCGGCATGCCGTTGGCCCGCATCCGGCGCGTGTGTGACCTGCCGGCCCCGGCGGCCGCTGAGGAGATCGCCGCCTTCTGGGAGCAGGTGCTGGCCGAGACTGCCGCCCGGGGGCAGTTGGCCGGCTTCCTCGTCGACTACCTGACGGGAAGAGGCAGCCCTGTGGAAGAGCCTACGACCATGCTTGGAATCCGTTACGCCGCCCGGTCGGAGTTGGGGCTGGTGCGCACGAGCAACGAGGACACCGCCTACGCCGGGCCCCGATTGCTGGCCGTGGCGGACGGGGTCCGCGGTTCAGGCGGTGACCTTGCCAGCACCGCGGCCATCGAAGCGCTCAAACCGTTGGAGACCCTGGCCGTACCGGCCGAGGATCTGCTCGGCGTTCTCGCCGACGCCGTCGCTGAAGCCGACCGGGCGATCGGGCGGATTGCCGCCTCGGCGTCGGCAGGTGAGGCGCTCACCACGTTGACCGCGCTGCTGTGGTCGGGTTCCCGGCTGGCCCTTGTTCACATCGGCGACACCCGGGCCTACCTCGTACGTGATGGGGAGCTGTTCCAGATCACCCACGACCACACCTACGTGCAGTCGCTCGTGGACGAGGGCGGGTTGACCCCGGAGGAGGCGGCCTCGCATCCACAGCGCTCGCTGCTCGTACGGGCGCTGACGGGTACGGGCGCCGCCCGGCCGGACCTGTCGCTGCACGAGGCGGCGGCCGGGGACCGGTACCTGTTGTGCTCCGATGGGCTTTCCACCGTCGTGGCGGCCGAGTCGCTGCGCGAGGTGCTGACCGGGCCGGGTGGCCCGGAGCAGGTGCTGGAGGAGTTGGTCACACGGGCGTATACCGCAGGCGCCCCCGACAATATCGCCTGCGTGGTCGCGGACGTGGTCGCGCTGGAAGGACCGGCTGCCGCGGATGCCGGCCGTAACGGTGGTACGGGACGGTGAGCAGGTCAGGGGTCCGGTCGCTGGGCGGCTACGCGATCGACCGTCGTCCGCTGGACATCCCGGCGTATCGGCGGCTGTGGGTCGCCTCGGTGGTCTGCGCGGTGGGTGGTTCGTTCAGCGTGGTCGCGATACCGGCCCAGCTGTTCACCATGACCGGATCGTCGGCGACCGTGGGCGCTTCGGCCGTCGTGTCGTTGGTCACGCTGGTCGCGGCGGCTCTGTGGACCGGTGCCCTCGCCGACGTCAGGGACCGCCGCAAGGTGCTGCTCGCTGCCCATTGTGGCCTCGCGGTGACGTACGCGGCGTTGTGGACCCAAGCGGCGCTGGGCGGCGGTTCGGTCCCTGTCTTGATGCTGTTGGTGGGCTGCCAGGGGCTGACCTTCGGAGCGATCATGACCACGATGGGCGCCGCAGTACCCCGCCTGGTCCCGATCGAGCTCCTACCGGCAGCGAACAGCCTCAGCCAGTTGGTCCGCTACGCCGGGTCGATCCTCGGGCCGGTGCTGGCCGGTGTCTTGATCCCGATCGTTGGGCTCAGCACGTTGTACCTGTTCGACGCCGTCGCGCTGCTGGCCGTCGTGTGGGCCGTCATCAAGTTGCCGCCGCTCCCGCCCCGTCCACACCCGAACGGAGCGTCGAACGACCCGGTCAGGCCGTACCGGCAGGGAGGATCCACGATCGGGCAGGTCTTGGCCGGGTGCCGGTACCTGGCCGCCAGCCGGCTGCTCGTGGCGGTGCTGGCGGTAGACCTCGCCGCGATGGTTCTCGGCATGCCGACCGCCCTGTTCCCGCAACTGGCCCAGCGCACCTACGGCGGTCCGGCGGGCGGCGGCATGCAACTGGGATTGCTCTACGCCGCCTACCCGGCCGGAGTCGTCGCCGTCGGCCTGATGTCGGGCACGTTCACCCGCGCCCGACGCCACGGTGCTCTCATGGCGGCGGCCGCCGCCGCATGGGGCATCACCCTCGTGGTCCTCGGACTGGCCCCACGGCTGTGGATCGCGCTGGCTGCGCTCGTGCTCGGTGGTGCGGTCAACTTCGTGCTGAGCACCTTCCGTAACGCGATCTCTCAGGCACTCACCGACGACGTCATGCGCGGCCGGATCCAAGGATCGCTCACCGTCGTACTCATCGGGGGGCCACAGATCGGGAACCTGCTGCACGGGACCAGCGCATCGATCTTCGGCCCCCGGATGGTCATCTGCGCTGGTGGGCTGCTCACCACGCTGGTCGTGGCAGTGATCGCATGGGCAGTTCCTGAGCTGAGTCAGTACACCGCTCAGCGAGCGAGTGAAGCAGGACCGGGGGAGGCGGCCCTCACTGGTCCTCGGCGTCCGGAACGCGAAGGGGACGCATCCCCCCGGGCAGTTCCGGGAGCTGAAAGGAGTACCGACCCAGCAGGTTGACGTGGTGCCGCACGAACGGCGACAGGCGGGCCACGTCCTCCTGGCGGACCTCAAACCCTTCCGCGCGCAGCTTGGCCACGGCGGCGTCCATGTAGCGGGTGTTGAACAGCACCAGCGCGTTGAGCACGAGGCCAAGCGCGCCGATCTGGTCTTCCATCCCCTCGCGATAATTCGACCTCGCCCATGCCCAGTGCGGCGATCTCCGCAGCGCGCTCGAGCGCGCGGCCCATCTGCGGGCCGGAGACCCGCATCGGGCCGCGGCGTAGCCGGTCCAGCTCCGAGACTCGCGCGCCGTCCGGGACCACCAAAAGCGCATCGAGCATGGCCCGCTGCCCTGGCTCCAACAGCTCGTACAGGCTGTCCCAAAGCCGCTGGTTCGCCGCCTCCCGCACCGAGGCCACCAGCCGCGTCAACGTCGTCACCCCCGGCAGCAGCACCCGACGCTCACGCAGCCAACCGACCGAGGCGTCGAACAACGCATTCGGACCCTCCCCGGTCGTCCAGGCCCGCGCGTCCACCCACCTGCGAAGCTCGCCCTCGACCTCGGCGAACTCCCGGTAGCCCAGGACTCGGCGCAGCTCCCGGACGTGCTCCAGCCGGGTGTTCTTCCGCTCGCCGTACGCCTTCAGCACCGAGGCGTCGTCGATCCGGAGCTGCTCGGCGAGGTAGTCCACGACTACCGCCGGCACGTCGACCGGGTCATCGAGAAACACCCCGAGGTACCGGACGCTGGTCAGCAGAACGGCGAGCCCGAGGCGGTTGTGCGGCCGGCGCTTGGACTCCACCAGCTCCCGGTCGACATCGTCGAGGAAGAAGAACCGCTCCAGCTCCGCGCGCGAGGGCGCCCGCCCGAACGCGGCGTAGCCCGCTACCTGCTCATCGGTCAAAAACTCCACCGGCATACCCGGCCTCCAAACAGTCGATCAACACGACCGCTGAAGACTCCGACACCCGATCAAGTCAGGTCAAAGCGCAGGAACTCACCTGGCCGCCGCGGGGGAATTGGGGGTTCAGCAGCAACCGAACGGCCAGTCACGTTAAGGAGCCCGGTCGGCGTCTCTTGCCGTGACTGGCCGTTCCGATGCGGGTGGGGCGTCGCCTTCGGCTGGGATCTCGTAACGGTTCGGTCGCTGTGTGTGGGTTACTGGTGGGTCGGTCCTACTTTGCGGCGTATGCGGGTGGAGTTCTTGACCGATGATGAGGCGGCTGCGTCCCGACCTTCCCGACTTCGTCGGCTCGGCTTAGTTCACCTAGAGATCGAGCATCCGCGTCAGGGCCTGCTCCCACCAGTCCAGGGTCTCGGCCGGCGTGGCGTCCGCCAGGCCGGCGCTACGGCGGAACTCGGTGCCCACGATGGGGTCCAGGGCAACACCTTGGTGGAGTGCGGCGACGGTGAGCTGGACGCGCCGTCGATCGGGTGTCCGGCCACGTGCGCGGATCCGCTCGCTCAGCGCGTCGACCACCGGTGACAGCATCCCGGTGGCCGCGTCGCGCCACCCAGACTGGTGCAGGGCAAGGGCCAGCTCGGCGTACCCGTCGGCGTAGACCTCGGCGAGCGAGGCCGCCAGCTGCTCGACGTCACCGCCGCTGGCCTGCGCCAGGCGCTTTCTAAGGCGCGCCCCGCCGTGCCGCAGCAGCGCCACCAGCAACTGGTCACGAGTGCCGAAGTGGTGGTTGATCGCCGCATCGGTGATACCGACCTCCGCGGCCACGGCCCGTACCTGGACTGCTGCCACTCCGCCTGCGATCAGCAACCGCTCGGCCGCCTCCAAGATGAGCCGCCTGGCTTCCTGTGGTTCTCGCCGCACACGTCCTGCCATGACAGCCAACCCTACCTTGACTCTCCAAGGTTCAAAGGTTTACCTTACCTTGGACACTCAAGGTATAGGAGAATGCGATGCCCAGCTCCGAACAGACCACGACGCTCAACCCCGAGCAGATCTTGCCCGCGCTCCCCGGCGCCCCCGCGCCAGCCGGGCTCAAGCCACTATTTCGCGGCGTGTGGCGGCTGGCGCCGACGCTCATGCTGCCCGGCACGCCGTTGGGGACCCGGGTCATCGTCGAGTTCACCGACGGGCTCATCCAAGGCCGGGGCGTGACCGCCCGCCTCAAGGGCGCCGGGGCGGACTGGTTCACCGTCGACCGGGAAGGCCTGGGGACGCTGGACTGGCGTGGGCGGGTCGTCACCGACGACGGTGACGACATCTACGTGTACGGCAGCGGCCGCCTGGACACCACCAACCGCGACATCCTCATGAACTACGGCGCGTGCCTGTTCGAGACCAGTGCCGACCACCTGCGGTGGCTCAACAAGCTCCAGGGGGTCTACCGTGGCCAGACCATCCGGCAGGGCGCCACGGGCGCCATCTACCACGACGAGTTCTTCGAACTGGTCTAGGAGTGTGTCCGATCGATCTTGATCTATCGGTTCGGTGGCTCTTGGTCGGCGACGCGGTGATCGGAACGGCCAGTCACGGCAAGACGAGCCCGCCGGGCTCCTTAACGTGACTGGCCGTTTGGGTTGCTGCTCAAGCCCCGAATTGGCGACAGTCGGATACGCGAGCTCACCAGTCTCAACCCCCTGAACGTGGTCGCCGGAATCGACGGCCTCGCTGCCACGGCGAGCTGCGCTCGGTGTGTGCTGTGGCAGCCCGGTTGCCTGGCTCAGCCGCCCCGCCATCGAACACGCCACCCCAGCAGCCACCGGCACAGCTCTACCGGCCTTCGAACGGGGCTCGTCCTCACTCAGTCCGGCCCTGATCTGGAGTCCCGCCCGTGGCCCTCTCTCATCGGGCGTCAGGGGAGGGTCAGGATGACCGGCCCGTCGTCGGTGATGGCCACCGAGTGCTCGACGTGGACCGTACGGCTGCCGTCACCGCTGCACAGGGACCAGCCGTCCTCGGCCATCGCGTAGTCGTCCCTGCCTCCGGCCATCAGGCTCGGCTCGATGGCGATGACCATGCCGGGGCGGAGCCTCAGGCCGTGCCCCCGACGGCCCACGTTGGGTACGAATGGCTCCTCGTGCATGGCCCGCCCGATGCCGTGGCCGGCGAAATCCTGCTGGATGCCGTAACCGGCGGCGCGGCCGATGCGGGACATGGTCTGGCCGATGTCGCCTAGCCGCGCGCCCGGCACGGCCTTCTCGATCCCGGCGGCCAGCATGTGCTCGGCCGTCCGGATCAGGTCGCCGTCGCCCTGGCGGGCGCGGCCGACGCAGAAGCTGACAGCGCCGTCGGCATGCCAGCCGTCGATGTGGGCGCCGCAGTCGATGCTCAGCAGGTCGCCGTCACGGAGCCGGTACCCGGTGGGCAGGCCGTGCAGCATGATTTCGTTCACCGAGGTGCAGATCACGCCAGGGTAGGGAGTGGCGCCGAACGCCGGGTGGTAGCCGAGGAAGGACGATCCAGCCCCGGCCTCGTGCATGATCTGGCGGGCCAACTCGTCGAGCTCGCGCAGGGACACCCCGGCTGTCGCGTACGAACGGACCTGTGCGTGCACCGCGGCGACGACCCGGCCGGCCTCGCGCATCACCTCGATCTCGGCGGCGGTCTTAAGCTCGATCAATTTCTGCCTCCTCTTAGCTCGCGATAACTATACCGGTATTAGTATTGGGCTCATGGTACGGGAACCGTTGTCGATCGCCGACCGCCTGCGCGGGGAACGGCTGGGCGACCTGCTACGCGAGGCCAGAGGTTCGCGCAGCATCACCGACGTGGCGCTCCAGGCCGGGATCTCCCCTGAGACTCTGCGGAAGATCGAGAGGGGCCGCATCCCCACACCGGCCTTCTTCACGGTCGTCGCCGTCGCCGGGGTTCTGGAACTGTCACTCGACACGCTGCTGGTCCAGGTCAGCCCAGCCGACACGGCCGCCGGAGCCGCGGACGAAGCCATCGCCGACACTCGGGCCGAAGGCGGACGCAGAGCTGCGGGATGATGCCCGCCGCCAGAATGCCTCGCATCCGCGTTTCATAGCTCGTCCGGTGCGCCGCGTTCTGCACTGTGCGTCGATCCCACCTCAAGCACGACCGGGCGCGCCGGTACGGGGATCCGAGTCGGGCCGTCCGGTCATGGCCGCGCTCGATCTGCGCGGACGGCGCTGGACGATGCGCATCCTGTGGGAACTGAGCCAGGCACCGACAGAGACACCGACAGGCTTCCGCGAACTGCAGCGCCGCTGCGGCGTATGTCCTCCAGCGTGCTCAGCACCCGCCTCGCCGAGCTGACCGACGCCCGCCTGCTCACCCCGCACAGCGACGGCTACCACCTCACACCGCTCGGCCGGGACCTCGTCGAGGCGCTGAGTCCGCTGGACACCTGGAGCCGACGCTGGGCAAGGGAGATGGACACCGCCACAACCCGGGGGTGCTGCGTTCGCGGCGCACCGGGTGCGCTGGTTGTGGGGGCCGAATACATGTACCCCTTCCGGCGCGTCACGGTGCAGAACCGTGCTGTAGGACGTGCGGGGTTCGGTGGCCGTGTGAGATACCCCTCTCCCGTCGTCGTGGCGTTGGTGGTCTGGGGAGGTGACCATGTGGTTGATGACCTCCTCGCCCCGCCCGCCGCACGTCGGTGGCCGACCGGATCCGATAGACGGGACTACCGCACTCGGTGGAGAGTCCGCTCCCGCCCGCGGATACCTGCTGGACAACGCGCGTGCCGAGGCGGGCGAGCGATTCGTTTGGCTGGCCGAGCTGTTCGACGGTGTGACGCGGGGGCACTTCGATCGACTGGGGATCGGGGTGGGCTCGCGCTGCTGGGAGGTGGGGGCCGGTGGCCGCAGTATCCCGGAGGCGCTCGCGGCGGCCGTCGGTCCGACCGGGCACGTGCTGGCCACCGACATCGACCCGTCGTGGCTGAAGGCAGGTGGCGGGTACGAGGTGCGCCGGCACGACGTCGCCGCTGATCCGCCTCCGGAGCCGGGGACGTTCGATCTGGTGCACGCCCGGCTCGTGCTGGTCCATGTACCCGACCGGGCTCAGGCGTTGGCCACGATGGCGGCGGCGCTGCGGCCCGGCGGCTGGCTGCTGGTCGAGGACGCCGATACCGCTCTCCAGCCACTGGCATGCCTGGATGACAGCGGCCCGGCGCGGCGGGCCAACCGGCTGCGCGACGCGGTCCGGGAGCTGCTGACGCGCCGCGGCGCGGACCTGCGCTACGGCCGGACACTGCCGCGGGCATTGCGAGCGGCCGGCTTGGTAGATGTCGCCGCGGCGGGCTCTTTCCCAGTCGGCGGGCTGGCCTGCGACCGGCTGGAGGCGGCGACCATCCGACACGTGCGCGGCGAGCTGCTCGCGGCCGGCCTGGCCGACGACGCCGAGATCGACGCGCACTTGGCCGCCATCCACGCGGGCGAACTCGACCTGACACTCGCGCCACTGATCTCGGCCTGGGGACGTCGTCCAGCCGAACACCCGCCGGCACTCGGTTAGGTGCGGATCCAGACGTTGTCCGACCTGCCCACGGCGCTGTTCGTTCGAGGAGACTTTCGGGCCGCAGGAGTAGCCCCTTACTTCTTGGGGCGGGGCCGGAAGATGCCAGGAACCTGCCGTGGCTCATGTCGATGCTGGTCAGGTACGCGTCTGGAGGGCGGCGAAGTCGGTGTGTGCCTGTTCGACCGCCTCTGGGTAGCGCTGGTGCTTGTCGCGCTCGGCCAGTGCCCGCTAGATGCCGGCCAGGCTCGGGTTCTGACCTCTGCGTTTGCCGGTAGGGGTGATCAGGTCCGGGCGGATGTCCTCGACGGATTCGCCGTGGGCGCGTCGGCGGAGCACGGTGTGCGGCATGTCCTCGGTGATCACCGGTGGCCGGCCGCCGTGGTTTCTTTGCGGGCGGCGGCGTTCAGGCCCTCCAGGGTGGCTTCGCGGATGTTGTCGCGTTCGGTTTCGTCCATCGCGGCCGCCGGCACCGGAAGCGTCCGCACCGTGCCCATCCGACCAGCCTCCCGCACACCCGGCTGACCGCGCTGGGCTGGCGATCTCCAGTGCGGTGAGAGGGCCCGGCGCTGTAGCTGTGTGACCAGGCGTTTGCGAGGGTGAAATCGAGATCCGGTCGGTGGTGCTCGAGCCCGCCGAGTACGCCGTGCCGAGTCTGGAACGCGAGGACTACCTGCGGACGCAGATCGCGCACCGATCAGGTTTCCGCGCCGCGCCCGTCTGTACGTGTGAGATCGACTCACGGAAGGCTGGCACGATGCGGAAACTGATCTTCGGCATGAACGTGACCCTGGACGGCTACATCGCTGCGACCGGCGACGACCTCGGCTGGAGCGTGCCGAGCGACGAGCTGTTCCAGTGGTGGTCCGACCGGGTGGACGCGACGGGCCTGGCGCTGTACGGGCGCAAGCTGTGGGAGACGATGAGTTCCCACTGGCCGACCGCCGACAAGCAGCCGGGTGCCACACCGGCGGCGATCGAGTTCGCCGGCCGCTGGCGGGACACGCCGAAGGTGGTGTTCTCCTCTACGACCAGCACGGTCGACTGGAACACCCGTCTGGTCACCGGCGACGCGGTCGCCGAGATCGCCCGGCTCAGGGCCGAGGACGGCGGCCCGATGGACATCGGCGGCGCGACGCTCGCCGGGGCGGCCATGCGGGCCGGGCTGATCGACGAGTACGCGCTGGTCACCGTGCCGGTCCTGGTGGGCAGCGGCACGCCGTTCTTCACCGCGCTGGACAACTGGGTGAACCTGAACCTGGTCGAGACGCGGACATTTCCCGGCGGCGTGGTGCTGACCCGATACGAGACGAGGCGATGAGCACCGGCCAAGTGCTCGGCTCGTAAGGCCAGGTCGAAATCCTTCCTGGCGTGCTCACCGTGACCCTCGGCGATGAGGGAACCTTTTCCCTGCCCTTCCTTGCGTTCCGAGTGAGCTGTTGACCGACTCGCTGAAGATGAGGACGACGGCCTCGTTGATCGTGACGATGTTCCTCGGGCATGAAGTCGCCCCGCCGGCAACGCCGGCGGGGCGGTGGTGTTCGCGTTGCCGCATTAGTGTTCAGCTGGTCAGGGTGCTCATTCCGCGGTGACTTCGGTGACGCCGGCCCGTGCGCTGGACTCGTCGACGATGGGGACTTGTCTGATCACAGCGTCGCGGGCAGGCCCAGCCATGGTTTGTCGGTGGCGTCGAATCCGGTGAGCTCGGCGACCTTCCCGTCGACGATGTGCAGGACCGCGATGTTCAACAAACGGTACTCCGGGTCGTCGGGGGTGCGGAGGTACAGCACGGCGGCAGGCATGCGGTTGATCGTCGTGGCGATGCAGCGCCAGTCGTCGTGGCCGCGCTGGAAGAGCCCACCGGAGACCCAGCCGTCCACCGCGTCCTTGGCCGTGACGATCAAGGTGCCCGGCTCGGGCAGCATCGCGAAGCGCAGATCGTCGCGCAGCAGGGCCATCAGCCCGTCGAGGTCGTTGCGCTCATGGGCGTCGATATACGACTTCACCACGCCGCGCTCGTCATCCGACAGCTCGTGCGTGGCAGGGCTCCGCCAGTCGAGGCGGCGGTCGGGCAGCTGCTCGCGCATCGTCACGCGCGCCCGCTGCAGTGCGCTGGTCACCGATGCGACGGTCAGCTCGAGGGCGTCGGCGACCTTCGACGCCGGCCAGCCGAGGACGTCACGCAAGATGAACACCGCCCGCTGCCGCAGCGGCAGGTGCTGGACGGCGACGATGAACGCCAGCTCGATCGTCTCCCGCGCCACCACCGATTCCTGCGGGTCCTCCGGGAGCATCCGGTCCGGGTAGGGCTGCAGGTAGCACACTTCCGAGCCCGCGCCCGGTAGCTCGGCAGGCACGGGTGTGCGGTCGTTGCGCTTCTCCAGGAAGTCGAGGCAGGCGTTCGTCGCGATCCGGTACAGCCAGGTCCGCAGCGCAGCGTGGCCCTTGAACGACTCCCGCTTGTTCCACACCCGCAGGAACGTCTCCTGCGTCATGTCCTGGGCGTCCTCGTAGTTCGCGAGCATCCGGTAGCAGTGCACGTGCAGCTCACGCCGGTAGCGCTCCGTGATGAGCGCGAACTGTGCTGCGTCATTTGAGCGGGCCGCCGCGATGAACGCGGCCTCGTCGTCGCCTAGCAGTCTGGCGTCGGTCATGGTCGTCAATCCTTCCGCGGGTGGCGAGGGGCTACGAGAACTGACGACGTGGCGGAGGATTTCTGATCGGTGAAGCCGCTGACACCGGGCCGTTCGTCAGGCCGGATGGGTCGGGGTCGATCCAGGGGACGTGTTCGGGTCGGTGGCGCGCATCTTCGACTGGCTCGACGACACGATCTGCCCCGTTCAACGGTCTCGGCCCCGGACTCCCAGCTCTGTCCCCAGGGGCAAAGTAACCCGCTGGTTGATTTCAGGACTTCGGGGCGGCGGTCTTCTTGGGTTGGCGGGGCACGGTCTTGGTCTTTCAAGGTGCCCGTACACCGTCGACCTTGGCACGCTGAACATGTCGGCGATCTGCTGGACGGTCTTCTCTCGCTGGTCGTGGAGCCGTTGGGCGAGCGCGGCCTGGTCCTCGGTGAGCTTCGGCCGGCGCCCGCCAACTCGGCCCCGGGCGCGGGCGGAGGCAAGCCCGTCGTTGGTGTTCGCCACGATCAGTTCGCGCTGGAGCTCGGCCAGCACGGACAGCATCCCGAACATCGCCCGTCCCTCCATTGTGGACGTGTCGATGCCCTGCTCGATCACGTGCAGCCCGATGCCGCGCTCGCGCAGGTCGGCGCCGAGCGTCAAGACGATCGTTTGCCGACACTGAAGATCGGTCTGATATATGACCGGATCAGTCTGGGTGTGTTCGGCGGTTGCTCAACTGTTTGTGTGTCGAGCTGGTGCCGCCTGTGGTGTTGGCGCTTGCGCCGGGCGTGAGGCGGTCGTGTCGTCTCCTTCCTGGTAGGCCGGGCGCCGGGGCAGCCGCGACGCGGGCAGCAGGCCGAGAGCGGCGAGTGCGGCCAGGATCAGCAGAGTGGAGCTCGTGGTTGACGCAGCCGTGCCGGTTGCGCTGGCCGCGACGGCGATGCCGAGGGTCGGCCCGATATTCATGGCGGTCTGCTTGAGTCCGCTGACGATCCCGGCGTACCCGGGCGGCGCGTCACCGACGACGGTCCCGGTGGCGGTGACCAGCACGGTGGCGAACCCGGCACCGATGGCGGCAAAGGCTGCAGCCATGGCCATCCATGTGCTGGCGGGACCGAGCCGGGACAGCCCCGCGATGCCGACCACGACGAGGACCGTACCGGCGATCGCGGTGCGGCGCGCACCGTACCGGCGCAGTGCGGCAACCGCGGCGGGTGAGCCGAGGACCATGAGCACGGTCAGCGGGAGCACGCGCAGACCGCTGCCGAGTGGATCGAGTCGAAGTACGTCCTGGAGGTAGAAGGTGGCCCTGAACAGCGCGCCGAACAGGCCGGCGGTGGTGACCAGCAGGATCGCCATCGACGCTGTCACCGGCACGGACCGCGCTACGGCTGGTGGAACGATCGGGTGCGTGGTGCGGCGTTCGTGCCAGGCGAGCACCGTTGCGACGCCGATGACGGCGAGGAAGTCGAGCAGCGTCGGCGCGGCGGTCCACCCCCGCGCGGGTACATCGGCCAAGGCGTGGACCAGGATTGCGAGCGCGACCGCCAGCAGGCCCGCGCTGGTGAGGTTGAGCCGTGGAGAGTTGGCACGTTGAGGTGCCGGCCTCCGTACGGCGAGGGCGAGGACGGCGATGACGAACGCGAGGGGCAGGTTGACCCAGAAGACGGCGCGCCATCCCAGATGAGCCACGAGAAAACCGCCCACAAGCGGACCGGACCCTGCCGCCACCGCGATCGCGCTGGTGCGAATGGCGATCGGCTTGCCGAGCCGGTCCGCGGGATACGCCAGCCGTAGCAGCGCGAGCGTCGCAGGTTGTAGGAACGCGGCGAACCCGCCCTGCACCGCGCGCAGGACGATCACCCAGCCGACGCCCGGCACGAGCGCGATCCCGGCCGAGGCAGCCCCGAAACCGAGGACGCCGACGAACAGCAGGCGCGGGTGCCCGTACCGATCCCCGAGGCGCCCGGCGATCACAAGCAACGCGGCCACGGCGACCAGATAGCCGGTGCTCGTCCACTGGATCTGCGCCACGCTCGCGCCGAGATGACGCTGCATGCCGGGCTGCGCCATGAGCAGGATGGTTCCGTCCAGTGCGACGATCACCGCGCCGACCACGCTGACCAGAAGTGCAATCTGCCGCGGTGCGGGGGCGGTCATGAGGTCACCGGGCCGAGATGGGCGTCCAGAACTGCCGCGATGAGCCGGTCGCGTTGGTCGTCGCCGGGGTCACCGCTCAGCGGTGAGGCGCCGAGGGCGAGTTGCAAGCTGCCCCAGGCCAACAGCTGGGCCATGCCGTGCAGGTTCGACCACAGGGCGGCGGCGGTCACCGCAGGCGGCGGTCCGGCCTCGTTCGGCCCGTCGGCGCGTCGCGCGGCCTCCCTCTCCGATAGGCATCGGGCGACGAGTCCGGTGAAGTGCCCGAACAGCGGGAGGGTCGACTCGCGCAGCCTCGGTTGGTCCGATGCCTGCGCCGCGCCGTCGAGCAGGTCGTGCCGCCACATGAGTTCGAACATGCCGCGGCGTTCCAGTGCGTACCCAACGTACGCCCGCGCGAGAGCCTCCAACTGGCCGCGCGGTGTGGTCGTGCCGGCGACCGCGGCCTCGAACATGGCTGCGAGATCCTCGAAGCCGCGACGGCCGATAGCCGAAAGCAGCGCGTGGTGCGTGGGGAAGTACCGACGCGGCGCCCCGTGCGACACCCCCGCTCGACGGGCTATTTCCCGCAGGCCCACGGCCGCGGAGCCCTCGGTCAGCACAAGGTCGACCCCGACATCGATCAACCGCTCCCGAAGGGAGCTCTCATCAGTCATAGACAGTGTCTACCGTGCATTCGTAGACACTGTCTACTCATTGGGTGAGTGATCATTCTGCTCAGCGGGTGGCGGGGGCTGCCTCTGCTCGCTCGCTCACGGCGGCACGCTGACCGGGAATGGTCACGCCCGATAGGTCGAGGCGCTTGTTCATGTCGAGGCGGAACGTGCCGTACGGGTTGATGTTCGACCAGAACAGCGCGGTCAGCCCACGCCGGTCCTCGTCGCTCAGCTTCTTCGCCCAGGCCGGCTCGGCTCCAGGTCGACGTCGCTCGCCTTCAGCTCCTCGGCCAGAGTCGCCAGTTCGATGCGGCGGCGATCAACACTCGGTGACGGCGGCACCGCCATGCTCTCCATGGCCCTGCACCTGCGCGAGCAGGACCACAGCCTCCGTGAGATCGCCGCCCGGCTCGTCATCACCAAGGGCAAGAAGAAAGGCCGGCACCCCTCACCTGCCACCGTCATGCGCCTGCTCCGCGAACACGACGAACAGGCAGCAACAGCGGCAGCCTCCAGCGAGTGATCAGCCCCCGACAGCGCGTCAGCGCAGGTCAGACATAGGTTCGTTGGATTTTCCGCGATTGCTACCGGGCCCCCAAAGGGGGGGACCGGAAACCTGAGTTACCGCCGACCTGGGTCCACCAGCGCGGGGGAGCTGCCAAGTGCCACGAGAGCGTCAGTGGGTCGTGCCACCGGATGTCAGTGGGTGTGCCGCGAGAACGTCAGTAGCGCCAGGCAGGCGCCACCCTGTTCTCGGAAGTCGTGAGCAGGCCGTACGGCGTCGCTGGCGCGCGTTCTCGGAAGCTCGGCCCGGTCGCCGGTCCCGAGAAGGCGTCGTTCTCGGAAGGTACGGCGCCCGGGCGAGACTCACGGCTCTCCACTCGGGTCGGTGCGACCAAGTGAAAAGTAGCTGTGTGTAACTGCCGCTGCCGAGACGCGCGCAGGGCCCTGCGATCCCGTTGACCGGGCAAGGGGTGGCGTGCACCCCGGCTCCGCGCACAGGTTAGGTAGCCATGCGCGGAGCCGGGGCTTGTTTCAGGTGAGAGGGGACCGGCCCCTCTCTGTTACTTCTGACGCCTCCGCGAGGATGGCGTCAGTTGATGGCCGGTTTGTCCAGGTCGCGGTGGGTCAGCGTGACCTGTAACCCACGGTCGACGAACCGCTCGGCAAGATCACGAACGTTCAGCGCTTCGGCCGCCTCGACGTCGCCGGTCAAGATGGCCCGCAGCGCCATCGCCGATGTGGGAGCCCGATGGTGGCCATTTGAGCAGCCGACGGCGACCTCGACAACTGAGGAACGCGCGTACGGGCACTCCAGGTATGCCTCCACCTGGGCAACGGTGGCGATCACCACGCTCCGGATACCCGGGGTGGCCATCACCAGAGTGCGGATCCTGGCGTCACGTGCCGTCAGCTCGTCCAGCATCGGATCAACGCCCTTGTCGTGGAAGTGCTCCCTCAGGTCCAGCCCCACATGTGCTGTGGGAGCGCCGCCTTGCGGGCCGTTGTGCTTGTGTCCGAACGAGGTGATGTCCACCCGGTTTCGGATTCGACTCATCTGAGGCTCCAACCCCTGTTTTTGTCCTCCGCACGCGGAAGACAGCCCCGTCCTGACGGGGGCCACAAGGAAACGGTCCGTCGATCGGCACATAACGCCACAGACCGAAATCGTTAGCAGCCTGCGCGCCGAGCTCTGCGCTCGACGGCGTCCCGCACCCCCGCCGATGCGCCGGTCTTCGCCCGACGGTGTGGAGTCCAACTCGGTAGCGACAGTTACACACAGCTACTTTTCACTTGGTCGCACCGAGTGGAGGGCCCTCACCGCCATCAAGCCCGCGCCGGCCAAAGGGCCCGAGAGCGAGTGACCCAGGTCGCTGACGTTCTCGCGGCACAACCCACTGACACTCTCGTGGCACTTGGCAGAAGACCGAGTGCCAAGCGGCGGGAGAAGGTCAGCGGTCCGCGCCACGAAGATGTCAGTGACGGCGACGCGAGAGCGTCAGTAGGCGACACGAAAGTGTCAGTACTCGAGAGTGAGTGCCGGTGTTGAGTGGCAGCCTGCGTCGACCGCTGGCCGGCCTGGGCGTTCACCTTGCCGGTTCGGTGCATGCTCTGGGCATGTCATCCGGGTGCATCGCCGCTCAGAGCACCCTCCTGCTGAAGGGCTCCGCGTCCTACACCTCGGGTGGTCGGCCACCTCGGGTGGTCGGCGTCGGCGGTCGGCGGCGGGCGCGTTGTCGGCAGGTCGGTCCGCAGTACAGGCGAGGCCGGCCGGTGGTTGCGGGTTCCAACTCGCGATCGCAGCTGGGCGCCGCGCAGTGGTGCCGCCGGCGGCGGGTGCCGGCGGTGATCTGGTCGGCCAGCTCCGCCAACCGCACCGCCTCCGGTCCGGATAGGCCAGGCTCAGGGAGAGCTTGATCGCATCGCGCAGTCGCTCGGCGATCTCCTCTAGCTCCCCGGAGGATGGCAGCAGACGCTGTGAGCGTTCCCGGATGCGCCGCGGCGTGTTCCAGTCCGGGAGGGCCGCCGCGGTGATGCGAGCGGCGATCTCGAGGCTCCGCCCGGACAATGCCTCCAGCTCATCCGGGGCCACCGGATGGTGTGCCCGAGCCAGGCAGCCTTGTGTGCGATTGCCGGGGTGGATGTCAGGTGGCGGCGTTCCAGCTCCGCCTCGGCCTGGCGGGCCAGCGGCCGGAGTTGGCGTAGCAGCTCGGCGAGGAGATCCAGGTCCCGGCGGCATCGGTCTTCCTCTGCCAGGGTGGGGTCGGTCTCGAGCGCAGCGGCAACGGCGTCGACGGCCTGCATCCCACGCGACCGCGCCCGTCGGACGACCGGCGCGCCGGCGGCCGGAAGTCGACCTCCGAGCTTCATCGACACAGGCCGCGATCAGCGATGCCGCAGATAATAGAGCGTTATCTGTGCCAAGACTTCGGAGCTCGTCCGATGTCGTAAGCCCGCCGGACGCTCACCAGGAGCGACGGCGCCTTACCGCCGGTTTTCGTTCCGATGTTCCTCAACCCCCGTTCAGTAGCCGGATCAGGTCGGCTCCGGAGGCGAGGCCGACGATGGTCGCCCGGCCGATGAGCCTCGCCCCGCCATCGGCGAAACCTTTGATCAGCCGGGCAACCGCGCAGGAAACGACTCAGACGATCATGACCCGGCGTCCGCGCGTGTGGCCGGCGTGGCTGTCGATGTGCGCCGCAGCGGCCTCGGCGAGCGGGTACGACTTCTCGACCGGGATGTGGAGCTTTCGTCGCGAGATGAGCCCGACGGCCTCGGCGAGCGCTTCCGGGACGCTCCCGGCCACGCCGGAGAATCGGACCCCGAGCTCCGGAGCACCGAGATCGGCGATGGAGATCACCTTCTGCGGATCCCCGGTCAGCTCGACGAGCTCGCGGATCACGCCCGAGCCGGCCAGGTCGAGGGCCGCGTCGACATGGCCGAGCTGCCGCACCCGCTCGACCCAGCCCTCGCCGTACGTCGTGGCGAGGGCGCCCAGGCTACGCAGATAGTCCTGGTTCGCGGCCCCAGCCGTGCCGATCACCGTGATGCCGCGGTCGCGGGCGATCTGCAGCACCGCCGATCCGACTCCGCCGGACGCACCGCTGACCAGCAGCGTCTGCCCGGCCCGCACACCGACCTGGCGGATGATGCGCAGCGCGGTCTCCACCACAGAGGGGTACCCGGCCACCTCTTCGAACGTCAGACCCTCGGGCATACGGGCCCAGGCCGACAGCACGGCGAACTCGGCATAAGTGCTCGAGCCTTCACCGAACACGTGGTCGCCGATCTCGACACCTTCGACGCCCTCGCCGAGCTCGTCCACCACCCCGGAGGCGTCGATCCCGACTCCGGAGGGCAGCTCGATCGGATGGGCTTTCAGGCTCTGGCCTTCACGAATCCTCCAGTCGACGGGGTTCACGCCGGCCGCCCGCACGGCGATGCGTACCTGACCGGGGCCCGCGTGGGGCTCCTCGGCGTCGATGAGTTGCAGAACGTCCGGACCGCCGAACTCGGCGAAGCTCACTTTCTTCATGCCGCCGACCGTAGCACTAACAGTTAGCGTTTTGAAACGGTTATGACTTTGCATTTGGTAGTGTTAGCGTATGACCGTGCCGCCCGGACGCCGCGAGCGCAAGAAGGCCGCGACCCGCCAGAAGATCGCCGATGCCGCCCTGCGACTCTTCCTGGAACGCGGGTACGACGCGGTGGGCATCCGTGACGTGGCCGCTGAGGCCGACGTCGCCGTCACCACGCTCTTCTCCCACTTCGCCTCGAAAGAGGCCCTGGTGTTCGAGCAGGACGAGGACTTCGAGCAACGCCTTACGCAGGCGGTCACCGGCCGGGCCCCGCACGAGTCGCTCATCCCCGCGCTGCGCCGCGAGATCCAGGCCCTGGTGCGACATTGCACGGCGGACGGCGCCGCCCCGATCTGGCGCATGATCGACGAATCACCTGCCCTGCGGGAGTACGAGGAGTCGATGCGGCTGCGCCATGCGGAGTCGCTCGCGGCGGCCATCGCTGCCGATCCCGACCTGCCACAGAGCCCAACGGCCTGCCGGACGATCGCGAGGTTCGTGATCGACGCCTACTCGCTGGCCCGTGAGGCGGCCGATCCGGAGGCCGCGGTGAACGAGATCTTCCAGATGATCGAGGCGGCCTGGGAGGTCGCCTCCCCTTCTCGACATGCGCGAGGAACTACTCCTTCAGGAAGGGCGGCTGTTACGAGTCACTGAACGCTTGTGGTTCCTCGACTCGTCAGGGATTGCGTGTCGCCGGTTGACGCCCATCGGTCGCCTGGAGGTACGACGCCCGCCGGCTATTCCCGGCCGCCGGGCCGGGCAACACTGGAGGCGGACGTGGAGCCGGATCACGGGGCGCCGTGGTCGGCAGCCAGGGCGATGACGGACTCCGGCAGCCGGCTCCTCCCAGACCAGGGGCGTCGGCAGGGGAGCCCGTCATCGGCATGGATCGTGTCACCGTCGCCCGGCGCACCAGCAGCGCCGAACACTGAGAGGACACGATGACCGACGCCTCCTGGTTGGGGCCGCCCCTCGACGTCCGGCCCGTGCTCGCCGAGCAGCAGGCCGCGTTCATCGACCTGCTGCGCCACCTTGACGGATCGTGACCGGACCCGGCGGAGGAGAGTGGATCTGCACCCGCGCCCCGACCACTGGCGGCTGCACCGTTGCCGCACACACTCCGCGGTGTGACCGCCCTGCAAGGCGCCACCCTCCAGGTAGTGAGCCGGACCCGCCGAAACCGCCGCCGTCAGCACCGGCTGCGGACACGCACGGCACCCGACCGGAAACCTCCTGACCACAGCCCCGCTTTCATCGGCTGTCGGGACCTTGGTCTCGGCCCTGCCGTCTCGGCGGTGTTCTCCCGAACATGACCCCAGCCGCAAGGTAGGTCGCGGTGCCTCTACCGGTCGAAGACTCGCTCGACGACGGCAGCGGTCTCGGCAGGTCCGGCGCGGAAGTACCGCGCCGAGGTGTCCAGGGACGAGTGACCGAGCAATGCCTGGACCTGGGCAGGGTCGGCGCCGCCCTGGCGGAGCCGAGTGGCGAAGGTGTGGCGGAGCCGGTGCGGGCGCAAGCCTTCGATGCCCGCCGCCTTGCCGACGGCCAGGACGACCTGGGCGATGCCGGAGTCGGTGAGCCGACCGCGCTGGCCGGTCCACAGCGGGCCGACCTCTCGGCCGCGCTCGTCCAGCCAGTCCGTGATGCGGCTGCGGGCGATCGCCGGGAGGGGGACGGTGCGGACCTCGTCGCTCTTGCCGTGCAGGCGGACAGTGCCGGTGCGGGGGGTGATGGCGATGTCCTCCAGGTCGAGGCGGGCGCATTCTTCCACCCGGGCTCCGGCATGCAGCAGCACGGTTACGATGGCCGCGTCGCGGGCGCCGCGGCGGGCGGCCGCGCGTTCGACGGCGCCCTGCTCGGCGGCGGTGAGGGCGTCGGGTTCGCCGGGCTTGGGAACGCGGGCGCGCTTGACGGCGATGCGCAGGCTGGCCTGTTCGTACAGCAGAGTGACGGCGGCCAGGGCCTGGTTGACGGTCGCGGGGGAGGCTCGGCGGGTGATGAGGTACCGGCGCCAGACGGTGACGGCGGCCTCGGCGCCGACCAGGTCGGCGAACGCGTCGGGGTAGTTGGCGGCGTGCTCGGTCAGCCAGGTGAGGTAGGCGCGAGCCTGCCGCTTGTAGGCCTTAATCGTGTTGGCGGCCAGCTTGCACCGGCCGAGATGCCGGTCCAGCGCGCTCAGCGCGACCTTGGCGGCCGCGAGCGAATCATGTCGATCGGGGCGGAGAGGGACGACTGGGGCGGCCATGCCGGGAGTCTCCTTCTTATCCGCTGAGTTTCACCGGCGAGCGGATCCGCCACGGCGTCATTATCCGCTGAGATTCTAGTCGAACTCAGTGGATAACGAGAGTTATCCACTGAGGTATGCAGGCCGTGGTGCGGTCTACGCCACGGATAGGAGTTTGGCCTTGACCTTGACGCCGACGTGAAGGCCAAGGCTTAGCGGCATGGGAACCACGAATCACTCCCGGGCCCTGGCGGTGCTAACGCTGTGCGCGTTCACCTTCGGCACCGGAGAAATCATGATCGCGGGGCTGCTGCCGGAGATAGCCGAGTCGGTGGGCGTCTCGCTGGCCACAGCGGGACTGCTGGTGAGCGCGTTCGCCGCCACCGTGGTGGTGGGTGGTCCGCTGCTCTCCCTAGCGGCGGGGCGGACACGGCGCAGGCGGATGCTCGTCGCGCTGATGCTCCTGTTCGTGGCGGGCAACGCGGCGGCCGCACTCGCCCCCTCGTTCGCCTTGCTGGCGGCGGGACGGATCGCGGCGGCGCTGGCGCATGCGGCGCTGATGCCGTTGTTCTTCGCGGTGGCCGCCGATGTCGCGCCGCCGGAGCGGCAGGGCTCGGCAGTGGCGCGGGTGTCGCTGGGGTTCAGCCTCGCGCTGATCGCCGGGCTGCCACTGGGTACCGCGCTCGGCCACTGGCTGGGCTGGCGGGTGACGTTCTGGGCGATGGTGGCGCTGGCGACGGTGGCGCTCGCGCTGGTCGCGCCGATCGTCCCGGACACCCCGGCAGGTGGACCTGGCGGCCGCGCGGCCGAGCTGCGGGTTCTGGCCGACCGGCGGGTCCAGGCGGTGATCGCGGTGACGGTGCTGGGCGCGGCCGGGGCGTTCACCGCCTATACATTCGTGACACCGCTGCTGACCGGGGTCGCCGGATTCAGCGCTACGGCGGTGACCGTCCTGCTGCTGTTGTTCGGCGCGGGCGGGACCGTCGGTGGCCTGGCCGGAGGGCGCCTCGCCGACCGGTCGGTGACCGGCGCCATCGTCGCGGGCATGGCCGCGCTGGCGGTGTCGCTGTTGGGACTCGGCCTGCTGGCTGGGGAGCGGGCCGGGGCGACTGTGTTCCTGCTGTTGTTCGGCGCGGCGTACTACGCGGTGATCCCGGCGGTGAACACGCGCATGATCGAGGTGGCGTCCCGCCGTGCGCGGACGCTGGCGCTCACCGTGCAGAGCTCGGCGTTCAACATGGGCATCGCGCTCGGCGGCTGGCTTGGCGGGCGCGTCATCGACCTCGGCCCGGGCCTACGCTGGACGCCGGCGGCGGGCGCGGCCGTCGCCGCGCTGGGCTGGGCGGTCGCCCTGGCGGAGCACTACAGGTCTGCGGCCGCCCTGCCCGCCGCCGAACCGGCCGAGGCACCGGAGACGCTGGGATGACGGGCGCGTCGCGCGGCGTTGACCTCACCGGCGAAGGGAGAGGTGACGGTATGCGCATCGGGGAGCTGGCGCAGGCGACGGGCACGACGACGCGTGCGCTGCGCTACTACGAGGAGCAGGGGCTGCTGCGTCCCCAGCGGTCGGCGAACGGGTACCGCGAGTACAGCCCCGAGGCCGAGCGCGTGGTGGACAACATCCGGCTGCTGCTGGCGTCCGGGCTGACCAGCGAGGACCTGCGGGCGGTCGGGGAATGTCTCGGCGACGAGCTGTTCGGTGATCGCGTCTGCGCCGACCCCGGCCCGAAGGTTGAGGTCTTCGAGCAGCGGCTCGCGTTGCTGCGGCGGCGCATCGGCGAGCTGGTCGCGGTGCACGACCGGCTCGCCGCTCGGCTGGACGACCTGCACGAAGAAGCCGCCAGGCGCCGCTGTCCACAAGCCGGACAAGCGGTCGCCTGAGCAACCTGCGCTGCGACCGTCCAACGACGCCTCTCCACGGCGTCCGCACAGGAAGTCTAAGCAATCCTACAATCTGGTCAGGGTCATGCGGCGAGGCCGAGGTCGAGGTGGGTGTCCATGTCGATCTCGATGGTTCCGTACAGGTTGGCGTGGGACCAGAACAGCGGGGACAACGCGCGCCGGTCGGCGTCGGTGAGCCGGCCCGCCCATTCGGGGTCTTTGAGGACCGACTGGACCAGGATGGTGTTGACGAAGACCAGGGCCGACTGCAGCAGGTGCAGGGCGAGCATGGAGGTCTCCTGGTTCTCCCGGTCGGTGCCGGTCAGCACGCCGTCCTTGCCGTAGAACAGGTCGGAGTTGGCCGAGTTCCAGTTCTCCACCACCTGCAGGCCCTCGTGGATCTCCCGGCGCAGGCCTTCGGAGGCCATGTACTCGGCGATGAACACCGTCTTGACCGCACGGCCGAGCTCCTCGATCGCCCGGTAGGTTGGATGCTTGGGGCCGCCGCGGGTGAAGCGGCGCAGCACCTGTTCGGCCTCGGCGGTGCCGAGCCGTAGCGCGGTGGCGTACTTGACCATCTGGTCGTACTGCTGGGCGATCAGGTCCCAGTCGATCGTGCGGTCCGACGTCATGCCCGCCAGGCACGCGGGGACTTCGTCGTCGGCGCCGGCGCGGGCCAGCTTCTGATGAGCGATGTTCTTCATCCGCGGCAGCAGCTTGAAGCCCAGCAGATGAGCGAAGGCGAACCCGACCAGGTTCTGGCCGTGGGTGTCGGTGTACTGCCGATCGATCGCCGCGTCGGTGCAGTGCCGCAGCACGCCCTCGATCATCGCGGCGACCTCTGAGGCCGAACACGACTTCAGCTGGGAGTACACGCACACCGACTTGCGCTCGACGTGCCAGTAGATCATCACGCCGTGGCCGCCGTAGCGGACGTGGTACTCGGTCATCAGGTTCGAAGACCAGGACCCGAACTTCTTCGAATCCGACGCGCACGCGGTTCCGGTGCCCCACCAGGCCTCATCACGCATCTTCAGCGTGGCGTTGACCAGGGTGGCGATCGCCTTGCGCAGGTTGTCGCGGTTGACGAACAGGTATCTGGTCGCACGCAGCGCGGCCTCGGTCTCGCCGTGGCGGCCGGCGGCCGCGATTCGTTTGATCCCGATGTTGGTGCCGAGCGCGTACAGCACCAGCAGCAGCCGTTTGCGGACGACGTCGCGTGGGGTGTTCTCCCTGGTCGCGACTGTGGTGAACGCGTCGGTGAACTTGGTAACGAAGTCGGCTTCCTTGAGGAAGTCCAGCAGGTCGATCACGCCCCAGCGGGCCTGGACCTCGGCGTGCAGGGCCCGCAGGTTGGCCGGGACCTCCAGCTTGCCGAGGTCGGGGACGTGCCAGCGTGGCTCGCCGCGGTGGGTCTTGACCTTTGTCCCGCCCGAGCGGCCCTTGCTGACGGCGGTCGCGCACGCGGTGATGGCGGTGCGCATCTGTTCCTTTATCGCGGCGATGAACTTGCCGGCGTCCAGCGGTTGGCGCAGTTCCTCGTAGTGGACGTCGCGGTTGTCTTCAAAGTCGGCCGGCAGGTCTTCTTCGGGGTTGCGCCACCGGCTGGCGCCGGCGACGTAGATCTCCCGGCGGCGTAGCGCGCGGGCCAGTGCCACCAGCACGCACAGCTCGTAGGGGACGCGTTCGATCTGCCTGTCCTCGTCCACGATCGCCTCCAGCCACGCGTCCGGGACCCCGCCGGCGGTCGGGACTTTCTCCAGGCCGTCGTAGTGGCGGATCTTGTTCGACACGTCGGCGTATCGGGCCAGCAGGTCCAGTGCGTCCATCACCGGCCGGTAGGCGGTGTTGTTGCACTTGAAGTCGATCGCGGCCAGCAGTTTGGGCAGCATCCGCCGGTAGTAGGAGGAATAAGAACTGGTCAGCACGGTACGAACCCGGGCCTTGTAGGCCCGCTGGTCGGCCTTGGCCTCGGCCACCAGCGCATGCAGCGTCGTCTCGTTCACCACCGGGTAGACCACCCGGCGGACCGTCTCATCCGGCCGTGCCAATGCCGCCTCGGCGATGGAGAACAGCTTGCTGTTCTTGCCGTGCACTCTCTTGGCCTCGGCGAACATCGCGTTTTCGACCTTGCGCTCGGCCCGTGTGTTGATCTTGGCGATCAGACCGATCAGCAGGTCCACCAGGGCGTCGGTGATCTCGGCGGTGCGGCACCAGGCCAGCGCCGCCAGCAGTGTCAACCGAATCGGCTGCGGATTGGCGGCGAAGTCTGATGGGTGCGAGGCCGCGGCGCGGGCCCGCCACGCCGCCACCAGCTTGTCGGAGAACCCGCCGAACAGGTCCGCCGGCAAGCCCAGCGTCTTCGCACGCTGCAGCTTGACGATCTCTTCCAGCAGCGTCTCCAGACCCAACCGCCCCGGGTCGGACTTCAGCTCGGCCAGGAATCCGTCCCGGCCGGTCGCCAACTCCTCCAGCCCGGCGACCGTCTCCGCTGACAACCGGGCCACCACCTGGGCGCAGAACGCCTTCTCGAACCGGGCCCGGCTGCCGCCAAGGATCCGCTCGATACGGCCCGGCGGCTCGATCTTCAGCTTCCGGCAGCGGGCCAGCATCGCCGCCCGCACGCCCTCATCGGCCAATACCACCGGGCAGATCTCGATGGCCAGCCAGTCGATCAGGGACTCCTCATCGGCCCGGGTCGCCTCCCGAAAGCCCAGCGCCTCCCGGATCTGAGCACGGTGGTACTCGATCGTCCGGCCCGTCCACCGGTACTCCGCGAACAGCTCCGGATCGACCTTCACCTGCCCGGCCACATAGTCCACTGCGGCCTTGGGGATCTCCCCAGCACGCCGCGGGAACCGGGCCTCGATCTCGAAGAACTTCAGCAACAGGCCGAAACCCAGGCGCGTCGCGCCGGTCTTGTTGCCCACCAGCCGCCAGTCGCCGTCCAGCAACGTCCACGCGGCGATCAGATCTTCCGGCTCCCACTCCCGACGCACCCGCGCGCACCCTTCGCTCGATCCATTCCCCGAGGATGAGGACCACGATCGAGCGCCCCGCACGCCCTACCGCGTCGTACCGCCAACCCGTGACGATCACGAACCGCATTCGTGATCTAGCTCATCGCTACCTTGCGGCTGGGGTCACGTTCGGGAGAACACCGCCGTCTCGTCCTGCCGGGTACACCGAGCCGACCGCACAGCGGGACGAAGACGAGAAAAGTGCCGCAAGCGGCCCTTCCCCCGGGGCTTCTCAGTCCCCGGGGGCTTCCCGCAATGTGCGAGAACTCGTTCCACGGTGTCCGGTAGAACCTCAGTCAGGCGTCGACGTAGGCCGCGAGGTGCTCACCGGTGAGAGTGGAGCGGGCGGCGACGAGGTCGGCGGGTGTGCCCTCGAAGACGACCCGGCCACCGTCATGGCCGGCTCCGGGGCCGAGGTCGACGATCCAGTCGGCGTGCGCCATGACCGCTTGGTGGTGCTCGATGACGATGACCGACTTGCCGGAGTCGACGAGCCGGTCCAACAGGCCGAGCAACTGCTCGACGTCGGCGAGGTGCAGACCGGTGGTCGGCTCGTCCAGGACGTAGACGCCGCCCTTCTCGGCCATGTGGGTGGCCAGCTTGAGCCGCTGCCGTTCGCCGCCGGACAGCGTCGTGAGCGGCTGGCCGAGGCTGAGGTAGCCGAGCCCGACGTCGGCGAGCCGGCCGAGGATGGCGTGCGCGGCCGGGGTGCGCGCCTCGCCGGTGCCGAAGAACTCCTCGGCCTCGGTCACCGACATCGCGAGCACCTGGCTGATGTCGCGGCCGCCGAGGTGATACTCCAGCACCGATGCCTGGAACCGTTTCCCCTCGCACTCCTCGCAGGGGATGGCGACGCCGGCCATCATCGCCAGGTCGGTATAGATCACGCCGGCGCCGTTGCAGTTCGGGCAGGCGCCCTCGGAGTTGGCGCTGAACAGCGCCGGCTTCACGCCGTTGGCCTTCGCGAACGCCTTGCGGATCGGGTCGAGCAGTCCGGTGTAGGTCGCCGGGTTGCTCCGTCGCGAGCCGCGGATCGGGGTCTGGTCGACCGACACCACCCCGTCGCGTCCGGAGACTGAGCCGTGGATCAACGAGCTCTTGCCCGACCCGGCCACGCCCGTCACCACGACGAGCACCCCGAGGGGGATGTCGACGTCGACGTTCTGGAGGTTGTGCGTCGCCGCGCCGCGGATCTCCAGCGTGCCGGTGGAGGTCCGTACCTTCTCCTTGAGGGCCGCCCGGTCGTCGAGATGGCGGCCGGTGATGGTGCCGCTCGCCCGCAGTCCCTCGACGGTGCCCTCGAAGCAGATGGTGCCGCCCGCCGTACCGGCGCCGGGGCCGAGGTCGACGACGTGGTCGGCGATCGCGATCGCCTCCGGCTTGTGCTCCACGACCAGCACGGTGTTGCCCTTGTCCCGCAGGCGCAGCAACAGGTCGTTCATCCGCTGGATGTCATGCGGGTGCAGCCCGATCGTCGGCTCGTCGAAGACGTAGGTGACGTCGGTGAGCGAGGAGCCGAGGTGGCGGATCATCTTGGTGCGCTGAGCCTCGCCGCCCGACAGCGTGCCCGCCGGCCGGTCGAGCGAGAGGTAGCCCAGCCCGATCTCCACGAACGACTCGAGGGTCTCCCGCAACGCCTCGAGCAGCGGCCCGACGGACGGTTCATCCAGGCCCTTCACCCACTCGGCGAGGTCGCTGATCTGCATCGCGCAGGCGTCGGCGATGCTGATCCCCTTGATCTTCGAGGAGCGGGCCGTCTCGCTGAGCCGGGTGCCCTCGCACTCGGGACAGGTGGTGAAGGTGACCGCTCGCTCCACGAAGGCACGGACGTGCGGTTGCAGCGAATCGACGTCCTTGGACAGCATCGACTTCTGGATCTTCGAAATCAGACCCTCGTAGGTGAGGTTGATCCCCTCGACCTTTATCTTGGTCGGCTCCTTGTAGAGCAGGTCGTTCAGCTCTTTCTTGGTGAACTTGCGGATCGGCTTGTCCGGGTCGAAGAAGCCGCAACCGCTGAAGATGCGGCCGTACCACCCGTCCTTGCTGTAGCCGGGGATCGTGAGGGCGCCCTCGTTGAGCGACTTGCTGTCGTCGTACAACTGGGTCAGGTCGATGTCGTTGACCGAGCCCCGGCCCTCGCAGCGCGGACACATGCCGCCGGTGATGCTGAAACTGCGACTCTCCTTCACTGTGCGTCCGGCGCGCTCCAGGGCGACCGCACCCGCCCCGCTGATCGAGGCGACATTGAAGGAGAACGCCTGCGGCGAGCCGATGTGCGGCTGCCCGAGCCGGCTGAACAGGATGCGCAGCATCGCGTTGGCGTCGGTGGCGGTGCCGACCGTGGAGCGGGGATCGGCGCCCATCCGCTGCTGGTCGACGATGATCGCGGTCGTCAGCCCGTCGAGCACGTCGACCTCGGGCCGCGCCAGCGTCGGCATGAAGCCCTGCACGAATGCGCTGTAAGTCTCGTTGATCAGCCGCTGCGACTCCGCGGCGATCGTGCCGAACACCAGCGAACTCTTACCCGAGCCGGAGACGCCGGTGAACACCGTCAGCCGACGCTTCGGGATCTCGACGCTGACGTCCTTGAGGTTGTTCGCGCGCGCGCCGTGCACGCGGATCAGACCGTGGCTGTCGGCGACGTGCGGCGCAGGCGGCTGCGTGTCCGTTCTCGTGGCAATGCTCATCGTGTCTCCATCTGTTCGGGTGGGCCCGGCTGCACGCTCTCCGCCGGCGTCGCCCGGCCGAGGCGTCAGACCGGCCGGCGGCCGTCGCGCATCGGCTCGCGGTCAGGCGGTTCGTTCACCTCGCGCCAGGCCTGGACACGGCACGGGTAGACGCGGAACCGGCGGTACGGGGAGCGGGGGGCGGCACTCATCGATCCTGGAGCACCTGCTCGTCGTAGGCGAGGAAGCCGGGATGAACGGCGAAATTCATGGCCGTCACGCTAGCTGCGGCCCGCTGACCGGCGCTTCTCGATTCCTGATCGGTCTGGTCACCTGTTTGGCCACGCATGACGGGATCCCTGCGGCCGCGCCGGGTGCCTGGCGTCGGTAGACGCTGGGGGGCGTTCCGACGAGTTCGGTGAAGCGGGTGCTGAAGGTGCCCAGCGATGAGCAGCCGACCGCGAAGCAGACCTCGGTGACGGTGAGGTCGCCGCGGCGTAGCAGTGCCATCGCGCGTTCGATGCGCCGTGTCATGAGATAGGCGTACGGCGACTCGCCGTAGGCGCGCTTGAACTCGCGGCTGAGGTGCCCGGCCGACATGTGCACGCCGCGGGCGAGTGCCTCGACGTCCAGCGGCTGCGCGTACTCCCGGTCGATCCGGTCGCGGACACGGCGCAGCCGCGCGAGGTCGCTCAGGTTCTGCGCGGCGGCGGGTCTGCTGGTCACCTGCGAGATAGTGCCACGTCGCACCCGAAGTTGCCTAACGCCGCCGGCGTCCGTCCCCCCGCGCTCGGGGGCGATGATCAGCGGTAGGCGCGGAAGAAGTCGGTGATGTCGCGGGCGAGCAGGTCCGGTTCCTCATGGGCGGCGAAGTGTCCGCCCCGGGGCATGCGCGTGTACCGGGTGAGGTTGTAGGTGCGCTCGGCCCAGCTGCGGGGCGGCCGGCTGAGGTCGGCCGGGAACAGGGCGAGCGCCGTGGGGACGTCGACCCGTTCCACGCGCCGCGTCAGTCCATTGGCGTACTCGTAGTAGGGACGGAACGACGTGGAGATGGTCTCGGTGAACCAGTAGAGCGATGCCTGGGTCAGGATGAAGTCGTCGCTGAACCGGGAAGTCAGATCGCCTCCGCAGTCGCTCCACGCGCGGTACTTCTCGACGATCCAGGCGAGCAGCCCGGCCGGTGAGTCGGCCAGTCCGAGGCTCAGGGTGAGGGGGCGGGTGCTCTGCTGGTGCTGGTATCCCCCCTCTTCCGTGGTCCACGCCGCGACGGAGTCGAGGTACGCCTGTTCCTCCGGGGTGAGGCCGGCGGCGTCGTAGGCGATCGGATTGGCGATCGCGAGCAGGTGAATGCCGACGAGTGCTTCGGGGTGGGCCTCGCCGAGACGCGAGGTGACTCCGGCGCCCAGGTCGCCTCCGTGGGCGGCGTATCGATCGAAGCCGAGTTCGTCGTGCATGAGCCGGTGCCAGAGCTCGTGGGTCTGCGGCGGGTCCGTGAGCGAGGGTCGCTGTGGCGAGAAGGCGAATCCGGGCAGCGAGGGGACGATCACGGTGAACGCGTCGGCGGCGTCGCCCCCGTACCGCGACGGCGTGGCCAACCGGTCGGCCAGGCCGACCAGTTCGAGGAAGGAGCTGGGCCACCCGTTGGTCAGGACGATCGGCAGGGCGCCGGGGCGTTCGCCGTCGAAGCGCAGGTAGTGGACCGGAGTTCCATCGATGTCCGCGAAATGGGACGGAAGAGCGTTGATCTCGGCTTCGTGCGCGCGCCAGTCATAGCCGGAGGCCCAGTACGCGACGAGCCGCCGCAGTTCGCCGGCCTCGGTGCCGGCACCCCACCCGCTCATGGGCCAGGCGAGCGGCCACCGCGTGCCGAGCAGCCGAGAACGCAGGTCGTTCAGCTCTGCGTCGGTGACCGCGAGCAGAGGCGAAGTGCGGGACATGGAGGTCTCCTTTGTCTGTCTTGGCTGTCAGTACGTCGCCGGCGCCGGCCGTCACTTCGCGCCCCGGTGGGGGAGGGCCGGCCACACCGGTCACCCGGCCGTTCCGTCGGTGGGGTCGAGAGTCCGGGCGATCGCGGCCCGCGTCACCTCGCGCGGCTCCGGCGCCGTCGCCAGCAGGGCATGCATGATCATTCCCTCCAGCAGGGCGTCCAGGCGCGCGGCATCGTCCGGGCTGGTGAAACGGGCCAGTACGGCCCGGCTCTCCCGCGTCCACGCTTCTGTCAGGACGCGCAGGTCGGGGTCGCGGAGCGCGGCCAGGTGGAGCTCGAATCCGAGGACCGCGCCGCGGTGCCGGGCAGGGCCTCCGTGGACGAGATCGACCAGGACCTCGACGAACTGCTCATGCGTTCGCACGTCCTCGAACAGCCTCTCGAAGTGCGCGGACTGCAGTTCCACGTACCGGGCGAACGCCTGCGCCTGCAGATCGACCAGGCTGGAGAAGTGGTAGGTGACCGACCCCAGCGGCACGTCGGCACCCGTGGCGATGTGCCGGTGGGTCGTCCCGGCCAACCCGTACTCCGCGATCACGTCGAGGGCGGCGTCCAGGATGCGCGTCCTGCGGTCCGGGTCGTACCGGCGAGTCCGCCGCACCCGGCCCGACCCGGCCGCGGAACGGCGCCCCGGACCCGTAGCCGTCTCTCCCTCGGCAGGATCCGCCGACGGCGGTTCGATGGGCGTCATGTGGACAAATGTACACTCACTAGGAACAAATGTACGCGTCGATGGTCGGGGGAGGGGCCGGCACCGCACGTTCGCCCCCTCAGCGCAAGGCGCTGAGCTTGAAGACGGTGACACCCCCTGGAGGGCGAAAGGCACACCACTCGAAGAAGGCCGCCGTCGGATGACAGGATGGTCCGTCGATGATCGAAGACGAACCGCAGGCGAGCGCACCGGGCCCTCATCGGATCGACCGGGTCGGCCCACCGGTCCGGCTGTCGATGAGCGACGGACGCGCGCTGCACGACTGGGGGGCTCCCGGTCTGCCGGCGGCGTACGACCCCGAGCGCGACCCGTACCGCGTCTATCTGGACCGGCTCGACAGCGAGCAGTCGCGGCGGACGATGCGCGGCTGCCTGGACCGGATCGCCCGGATCATCGCCATGGACGACACCGTGACCGGGGCCGGGCGCCCGTGGTGGCTGCTCCGCTACGAGCACACGACGCGCATCCGCGCCGAACTGCGCGCCCGGACGAGTGAGGACGGGCGGCCGGCCTACTCGCCGTCGTCGATCAACAAGCATCTGGTGGCCTTGCGGCAGGTCCTGCGCGAGTGCTGGCGGCTCGGGCTGATGACCGCCGAGGACTATCAGCGTGCCGTCGACCTGAAGTCGGTGGAGGGGTCCCGGCTGCCGCGCGGTCACCACATCCCGGACCGCTCCCTGGGCGCGGCGCTGGCCGTGTGCGACACCGACCCCTCACCGGCCGGGCGGCGTGACGCCGCGCTGCTCGCCGTCCTGTACACCACCGGCGCCCGGCGCGGAGAGATCGCCGGGCTGGCGATCGGCGATTACGACCCGGCGGAGCGGTCACTGCGGGTACGCGGCAAGCGCGACAAGGAGCGGCTCGTCTACGTGACGGTCGAGGCGGCGATCCGCCTGGACGCCTGGATCGCCGTTCGCGGCCGCGGGCCCGGAGCGCTGTTCCCGCCGATCAGCCGGGTCGGCCGGTGCCGGATCCGGGACGGCGCCCTGGCCCACCCCACGGGCCAGGCGATCGCCGGCATCCTCGCCCGCCGGCTGGCCCAGGCGGGCGTCCCACCGCACACGCCGCACGACTTCCGCCGGACCTTCATCGGCGAGTTGCTGGACGCCGGAGTCGATCTGGCCACCGCCCAGCAGCTCGTCGGCCACGCCTCTCCGGCCACCACGGCGCGTTATGACCGCCGCCCCGAACGGCAGCGCCGCGACGCCGTCGACCGGTTGCGCCTGCCCTGACCCGGTCGGCGGCGTCCTCGATCAGCGGTCCTCTGCCGGCGGACGTGGAACGTCCGCGTCGGCCGTATTCCGGTAGCGGGTCACGGCCATGCGGGACAGGACGATCGAGGCGGCCGTGATGCCGGCCCACAGCGGCGCCATGAGGACGTGCAGGATCCCGAGCCAGGCGACCGCGGAGAGACGGTAGAGGGCCACCTGCGCCGTCAGGCTCGCGCCGCTCGCCAGGGCGATGAGGAGGGTCGTCCGCAGGTAGAAGCGATGGAGCGGCCGGCGCGAACGCCAATCCGGCGGGCCGCCCACGATCCGGTTCGCGACCAGGCCTGCGAGGGGGCGGCCGGCGAGGATGGACAGGAGGCATCCCGCCGTCGCCGCCGCCGGCACCAGCATGGGGAGGAGGAAGAAGCCTCTCGCCTGCCCGGTGCCCGCCGCCACGGCGGCGCAGACCAGGGCGAGGAGTGCGCCGAGGACCGCGTGCGCGACGTGCTGCCGGGCACGCAGCCGCCAACCGAGGATGAGGACACCGGTCACGGTGGTCGCGATCAAGGCCGCCCGCAGTCCGCTGACGCCGTCGGCCACCACGAAGACGAGGGTGGGGGCCGCCGTGGTCAGCAGTGAGGACGTTCGGCCGCCCGGTCTGATCGCCGCCGTCGCCGCCGCGCGCACGGCTGTGGCCTGCTGGACCGGGGGCGGAGCCGCGTCGGGGCGGCGACGGTAGTCCGGCCGCTGTGCACTGAACGGTGTCCTCATGAGCGCCCTCGTGTCCCGCGTGGAGCGGCGTGCCACCCGGAGTGCGCGGGATCCGCACACGCGCTCTGGTTCCGGGCACGCTCGTCGGCGCGCTGCAGCGCGCGAAGGGCGAGCATGCCGCCGATGCCGGGGACGGCGGCGCATACCGTGATCCCGATGGTCCGGCGCGGGTCGCGCCAGGTGGCGAAGATGCTGAAGAGCCAGGCGATGCCGTGAATGGGACCGAAGAGCGCGGCGATCTCCTGAACGTCCGCGGTCGCCATGTTGAGGAGCAGGATGGCGAGGCTGACCAGTTCTACGGTCGCGGAGACGCGCAGCGGCCTACGGACGTGCCGTGGTGCCGGTGTCGTGGGCGCGGCGATGGGGTCACACTCCTGTGGTGGAGCCGGGGCGGACGATCATCAGGACGGTGACCGTGGCCCACAGCAGGTTGAACGTGCCGGTCAGCATGGCCAGCCGCCTGATCCGCGCGGGCTCGAGACGTGCCGCCGCCGTAGCGGCACCGGAATCGGTGCGGGTCAGGTCGGCGAGGACGGTCTCCTGAGCGGGGAGGATCAGCAGCGCGAGTACGAGGGCGGCGAGGCCGGTCAGGACGATGGAGACGACCAGCCAGGGGGTGCCCAGGACATGCAGGCTGCCGGCGGTCGCGAAGCCGAAGACGGGAACGGCCAGGCCGACGACGGCGTAGACACGGCAGATACGGTGCAGGAGCCGTACGGCGGCGACGGCTTCTTTCCCGTCGGATGGGCCGGTGGCCCTGCGGACCGCCGCGGGGAACATGCTGCCCGCGACGGTGACCGGGCCTACGGCGATGACCGCCGCGAGTACGTGGAGGATGAGGAGGATCTTCGTCATCGCCGGGTGTGCGCTTTCGATCTGGGCGAGGGGAACGGGTCAGGCGCTCTTCGGAGTGGGCTCGAGGTCGCGCCAGACGACGCCGCGGCGCTCGTACTCGAACAGCCGCTCGACCGCGAGTGCGACCTTCGGTCCCACGACCCGCTCCAACAGGTACAGGCCCAGGTCCAGGCCGGAGGTGACGCCGCCCGCGGTGACCAGATCGCCGTCGTCGACGACCCGGGCCCGTATGGCGTTGACGCCGCCCGCGCCGAGCACGTCCAGGCCCTGGTGGTGAGCGGTGGCGTTACGGCCGTCGATGAGCCCGGCCATGGAGAGGATCAGCGGGCCCCCGCATACCGCCCCCATCGTGGTGCCGGGCGCGGCCATGGCTTTGCCGAGCAATGCCGGAAGCCCGGTGGTCAGGGTCCGGCCGAGAATGGCGGGAACCGTCGCCTCCCGCTCCTCGTCCGTGAGGTCGTCCTGGCCCTGGGGGAGCGTTCTTCCGGCGGCGCCGGGAACGACGACCAGGTCCGCGCGTTCCGGGTCCAGGCCGGCGGTGGCCGCCAGGGAGATGGCGGGGATCCCGCTGCGGACCTCCCGTGGGCCCTCGGCGGCGACCAGTTCGGCGCTCACCTGGTCGGTGTATGCGCTCGCGGCGCTGAACACCTCGAACGGGGCGATGACGTCCAGCGGGTCGAAACCATCGAACAGGACAAATTGGGCAAGCATCGGTGGCTCATCTCTGTCGTTCCGTGACTGCCGCGCTCACGCTAGGAGACCTGACAGGTCTCGGCCACGGGCTGGATCGACAGATTCCAACGAGTTCTCGCCAACTCGCTGAGCTGCGAAGTTCCGGCTCTCACCGAGACAACGCACGGCTGGGCATTGGCTGGAACCCGGCGTACGCTGCGTCCGTGCATACGGTGGCGATTCTGGTCCTGGATCAGACGGTGGTCTACGACATGGCCATCCCGGTGGAGGTGTTCGGACGTGTCCGCCTGCCGGACGGGCGCCGTCCTTATCGGGTGCAGGTGTGCGGGACGCAGCCGTACGTGGCGACCGAGATCTTCACCATCCATCCGCCGTGGGGGCTGGACGCTCTCGCGGACGCCGACACGATCATCGTCCCCGGTTGCGAGAGCGCTGAGCCGCCACCGGCCACCGTGCTGGAGGCGCTACGCGATGCCGCTGCCCGCGGCACCCGCATCGCCTCGATCTGCGGCGGTGCCTTCACCCTGGCCGCCACCGGCCTGCTGGACGGTCTGGCCGCGACCACGCACTGGACCGCCGCGGAGCCGTTCGCCGAGATGTTCCCGAAGGTCGAGGTGCGGCCCGACGTGCTCTACGTGGACAACGGGCAGTTCCTCACCTCGGCCGGCGCGTCCGCGGGACTGGACCTGTGCCTGCACATGGTCCGCCGCGATCTGGGCTCGGCCATCGCGGCGGACGCCGCCCGCCTGGCCGTCACCCCCCTGGAACGGGAGGGCGGCCAGGCACAGTACATCGTCCACGAGCAGCATCCGGTGCCCCGCGGCTCGCTGCTCGAGCCGACGCTGACCTGGATCGAGGACCACCTGGGAGAAGACCTCACCCTGGAGGTCATGGCCGCCCGCTGCGGCATGAGCACCCGCACCTTCAGCCGCCGCTTCCGCGAGCACACCGGCACGACACCCCTGCAGTGGCTGCTGCGTGCTCGGGTCAGACGGGCGCAGTACCTGCTCGAGCACACCGACCACTCCGTGGAGCGGATCGCCGTCCAGGCGGGCTTCGGATCCGCCACGGCCTTCCGGGAACGCTTCAAGCGCGTCGCCGGCACGACTCCGCACGCCTACCGGGCCGCGTTCCGCGGCCCCCGCTGAACGAGCACGGCCTTCGGATCGACGGTCCGCGCGCAGCCGGTCCCGGCTCAGGGGACCGGGCGATGGTGGCGCCGGTAGTGGCGCGCGGCGCGAGCCCGGTTGCCGCAGGTCGCGGAGCACCATCGCGGCGCGGGTGGTCCTTGCGGAAGTACAGGACGTTCCGGGGGCCAGGCTGGCGCGTAGCCGCAGCCGATCGGGCCGGCCGAACAGGTGGGCATCACCTGGCTTAACGCCGTCAACGACCAGGTCGCGGGCATCGGGCAGATGGTCGTCCCCGGCACGCCGCCGCCGTGTGGCGGGTACGAGCGCGCTTCGGCTGTCTGCCTCAGCTACTGGACCCCGGTCAGGGCCCTGAGTGCCCTCTCGGCCGCTCCTCAGTCTCGGCCCGGTGCGCCCTGGGCGACCGGCTCGGGATCGGTGTCGAGTGCATCGAGCACTGCGTCGCCGTTTGCTCTCGCCCACTCGGTCAGCATGTGGATCGGATCGATCAGCGTCGCCCCGAGCGGGGTGAGCTCGTATTCGACGCGGGGCGGCACCTCGGCGTAGGCGTGGCGGCGGACGAGTCCATGCGCCGCAAGCCGTCGGAGTGTCTGGGTGAGCATCTTGCGGGAGATGTCACCGATCAGCTTGAGCAGCTCGCCATGGCGAACCGGGCCCTGGCTGAGGCCGTAGAGCACGACCACCGTCCACTTGTCGGCGATCAGCTCGACCGCCAGACGTGCCGGACAGTCGGCGAGAAAGGAATCACCGGGACCGAAACCGCTCATGGCGCCAAAGGTACCCGCTGGTTACTAAAGGCACCTGCTGGTTCCTACCGGAAACCTAGCCTGGAATCTCTCCCCTTTCCAAAGCCAGGAGAGTCATGCGAGTCATCACCCAGCAGACGCTCGGCGGTCCCGAGGTGCTCACCATCGTGGACGCGCCCGAGCCCCAGTCCCTCCCGACCGAGGTGCTCGTCCGCGTCAAGGCGATCGGGCTGAACCCGCTGGAGGCGCGCCTTCGCGCCGGCGAGTTCCCGCTGATCGGCCGGCCGCCGTTCATCCTCGGCTGGGACATCAGCGGCGTGGTCGAGGAGTCACCGCAGACGTGGCGGTTCAGGCCCGGCGACGAGGTGTTCGGGATGCCGCTGTTCCCGCGGCCGGCGAGCGCGTACGCCGAACTTGTATCAGCGCCGGCGCTGCACCTGGCACGCAAGCCGGCCTCGCTCTCCCACGTTGAAGCCGCTGCGCTCCCGATCGTCGGGCTGACGGCGTGGCAGGGGCTCGTCGACCTCGCCGGCGTCAGCGAGGGGGATCGCGTCCTGGTCCACGGCGGTGGCGGCGGGGTCGGCCACGTCGCGATCCAGATCGCGAAGGCCTTTGGCGCGCACGTGATCACGACCGCCAGCGAGAGCAAACGGGAGTTCGTCGAAGCGTTCGGCCCCGATGAAGTGATCGACTACATGGCGGTCGACTTCACCGACGCGGTCCGCGACATCGACGTCGTGCTCGACACGATCGGCGGCGACACCGTAGAGAGGTCTCTCGGAGTGCTCCGCCCTGGCGGTCACCTGGTGACGGCGACCGCCGAGGATGACCCGGAGCTCATCGCCGAATACGAGGCGGCGGGCATGCACTTCAGCGGTATCGCGGTCGACCCCGACCCGGTCGCCCTGCGCGGTCTCGTCGATCTCGTCGAACAGGGAAAGCTCCGGGTCCACGTGCAGGAGACGTTCCCCTTCGAGCGCGTCGCCGACGCCCACCGGCTGCTCGACAGCGGTCACCTTCAGGGCAAGCTCGTCCTCACCCTCTGATCCCGAGCCGCCTGCCCTGGTCGAGACGGACCTGCGGCCGGTCAGGAGTCGAAGCCGACGCCCAGGTGGTCGAGAGTGCGCAGCCACAGGTTGCGGCGGCCCTGGTGCTGGTCGGCGCGGGCGAGCGACCAGCGGGTGAGCTGGATGACGCCGTAGCGGAGCGGCTCCGGGGGGAACGGCATCGGCCGGGAGCGCACCATCTCGAGCCGGGTGCGCTCGGTGTCCGCCCCGGACAGCAGGTCGAGCATGACGTCGGCCCCGAACCGCGTGGCTCCGACGCCGAGGCCGGTGTAGCCGGCCGCGTACGCCAGCCGGCCGCCGTACGCCGTTCCGTAGAAGGCGCAGAAGCGGCTGCACGTGTCGATCATGCCGCCCCAGGCGTGGCTGAAGCGCACCCCTTCCAGCTGCGGGAACGTCGCGAAGAAGTGCCGGGCGAGCGTCGCGAACGTCTGCGGGCGGCGTTCCAGCTCGGAGGCGACCCCGCCGCCGAAGTGGTAGATGGCGTCGTAGCCGCCCCACAGGATCCGGCCGTCCGCGGTGAGCCGGTAGTAGTGAAATTGGTTCCCGCCGTCGCCGACGCCCTGGCGGTTGCGCCAGCCGATCGACGCGAGCCGGTCGGCGGACAGCGGCTCGGTGACCAGCGCGTAGTCGTAGACCGGAACGGCGAAGTGCCGCAGGCGACGCAGCGGCCCGGCGAACGCGCCGGTGCCGACCGCGACCTTCGCCGCGTCGACGGAACCGTACGGGGTGCGCAGCCGCAGCCGGCCGTGCTGCTCGTCCTCGACCGCGTCGACGGGCGTGCGCTCGTACAGCCGGACGCCGGCCGCCAGGCAGGCCCGCCGCAGTCCCCAGGCGAGCTTGGCCGGGTGCACCATCGCGACGCCGTCCCGGTCCCACAGTCCGCCCTTGTAGGTGGGCGACGCGATCTCCGCTTGGACGGCGTCGGCGTCCAGGAGGTCGGCGGGCCGGCCGAGGGCCGCGGACTCCTCGGCCAGCGTCCGCAGAGCGGCGAGCTGCCAGTCCTCCGTCGCGACGCTCAGCTCGCCGGTGCGCTCGAAGTCGCAGTCGATGCCGTGGCGCCGCACCGTGTCCTCGATCCCGTCGAGGTTCTCCCGGCCGAGCCGCTCGAGCACGGGCATCTCCGCACGCCAGCGGGCCAGGCCGTTGCCGAGCCCGTGGGTGAGGCTCGCCGCGCAGAACCCGCCGTTGCGGCCGGACGCGGCGCCGCCGGCCACGTCCGCCTCGACGATGACGACGTCCAGGGACGGGTCGCGTTCCTTGGCGCGCAGCGCCGTCCACAGGCCGGTGTAGCCCGCGCCGACCACGGCCAGATCGCAGGAGGTCGAGCCGACCAGGGCCGGCGCGGGTTCGGGCGCCGCCGGGTCCGTCAGCCAGTACGGGGTGGGCTCGGCCTCGGCAAGAGCCGCCAGGACGTTCATCGCCGGATCACCGCCGCCTGCGGGCGAGCACCGCGTTGCCCACCGCGAGGAGGACGCCCGCCAGGAAGATCAACGTCCCCATGACGTTGACCTGCGGCGGAAGCCCCTGTTTCTGCGCACCCCAGATCCACAGCGGGAACGTCAGGGTGGAGCCGCTGTTGAAGCTCGTGATGATGAAGTCGTCGATGGACAGCGCGAACGCCAGCAGCCCGCCGGCCAGCACCGCGGGGAAGATCATCGGCATGGTGACGAGCCGGAACGTCGTCCAGCCGCTCGCTCCCAGGTCGCGCGCCGCCTCCTCCACGAACGGGTCGAGGGTGAGCACCCGCGCCCGTACGGTGACCGCCACGAACGACAGCGAGAACATGATGTGCGCGACGAGGATCGTCAGGTAGCCCCGGCCCACGCCCAACTGGACGAAGAACGACAGCAGGGACGCGCCCATCACGGTCTCCGGGGCGGAGATCGCCGCGAACTGCACGAGATTCAGCGCGCCCTGGCCGCGGAACCGGTAACGCCCCAGGGCCAGGCCGATCAGCGTGCCGAGGACCGTCGCGCCGAGCGCGGCCAGAATCGCGATCGTCAGCGAGTTCACCAGCGCCGTGGTCAGGTCCGGAACCGCGAACAGCTTCCCGTACCACTTGACCGTGAAGCCCTGCCACGTCAGGTTGAGGCGCCCCTTGGCGTCGTTGAACCCGAACGCGATCATCACGGCGATCGGCAGGCACAGCCAGACGACGATCGCCCAGGTGTAGGCGTACAGGATCCGGTCGCCCCAGCGGCCCCGGCCCCGCCGCGCGCGGACCGCGGGGCCGGCCTCAGTCTCCGTCATGGTCGCGGTCATGAGACCTCCTTCGTCGGCCTCATGACCGAGGTGCTGTGCCTGATGATTCCCTTGCTCCGCTCGGTCATCGGGCCGCCACCTCCAATACGTCCTCGGTGCCCAGCGCCCGCGCGTACGCGAAGATCCCGAGCAGCAGGATGGCCATCAGCGCGAACGACAGCGCCGCCGCCTGTGGGTAGTCGTTGTTCACCAGGTAGAGGTTCTGGATGACGTTGCCGATCATCGTGTTGTTCGTGCCGCCCAGCACCGTCGCGTTGACGTAGTCGGCGCTGACCGGGACGAACGTCATCAGCACGCCCGCGAACACCCCCGGCACCGACAGCGGCAGGACCACGCGCAGGAACGCCTGCGCCCGGCCGGCGTACAGGTCCTGCGCCGCCTCGATCAGCCGCGGGTCCACCCGCTCCAGCGCGACGTAGATCGGCAGCACCATGAACGGCAGGTAGTTGTAGGTCAGGCCGGCCACGACGGCGAAGCCCGTGGCGAGCACGTGGAAGTCCTGCGGCAGCAGCCCGGCGTTCTTCAGCGGGCCCAGCACGATGCCGTCGTCGGCCAGCAGGAACTTCCAGGAGAACGTCCGCAGCACGAACGACACGAAGAACGGCAGCAGCATCAGGAACAGGTACGTGGACTTGCGCGTGCCGCCGCGGAAGGCGATCCAGTACGCGGCCGGGTAGGCGAGCAGCACGCACGCCGCCGTCGCGAGCAGGCCGTACACGAGGGAGCGGATCAGCTGGTCGGCGTAGGCCGACAGGCTGTCGGTGTAGTTCTGCCAGTGCCAGGTGAGCTGGAAGCCGTTCACGACGTCGCCCTGCATGAGCGAGAACGACAGCATGACGACCATCGGCAGCACGAACAAGATCGCGAGCCAGAGCCCGCCGGGCAGGACGAGCAGGTACGGCGCGAGGCGTCTGCGCATCGGTCACCCCGCCGTGATCTGCTGGAAGACCGTGTTGTACTGCTGTTCCTCCGCCGTCGTCATCTTCCGGTAGTGCCGGAGCCGGGCGTAGTCGGCGTCGGAGGGGAAGATCAGCGGGCTGGCCGCCAGCGTCTGGAGCGTCTTCTGCCGCGCGCCGGTGGCCTTGGCGGCCTCGGCCGTGAGGACGTCCTTGGCGCCCGGGACCGGCGTCACGTAGCTGACGATCTCGGCGAGCTGGGCGGCGATCTCCGGCCGGTAGAAGTAGTCCATCAGCGTGATGGCGTCGACCGGGTTCTCGGCGGTCTTCGGGATCGTCAGGTTGTCGGTCCAGATCGTGCCGCCCTCCTGCGGGAGGACGAACTTCAGGTTCGACTTCTCCGACAGGTTCTGCTGGAAGATGTCGCCGGAGTAGGCCATGGACAGCCAGATGTCACCGCGGGTGAGCGCGTCGATGTAGTCCTGGTCGAAGTACTTGCGGACGATCCCCTGGGCCTTCTGCTCCTGCAGCTTGGCGCCGGCCTTCTTCCAGTCGTCCGGCGTGGACTTCTCCGGGTTCACGCCGATCGCCATCATCCCGAAGTTGCCGATCTCCTGGATGTCGGACAGCATCCCGACCTTGCCCTTGAACTTCGGGTCCCACAGGTCGGCGAGGCTGGTGATCTCGCGGCCGGTCTTCGTCGGGTCGTAGGCGATGCCGGTGATCCCGGTCTGGTACGGGACGCTGTAGACGTTGCCGGGGTCGAAGGACTCGTTCTTGTACGCGGCGCCGGCGTTCTTGGTGAAGTTCGGCAGCTTCGAGTGGTCCAGCGGCACGAGGTAGCCGAGCTCGGTGAGCTTGGTGAACGACACGCCGTTGGTGATGACCATCAGGTCGTACCCGATCGACTGATTCGCCTGCAACTGCGGCTGGATCTTGCCGAACCACGACGGGTCGTCCTGGATGACCTCGCGGTAGGTCACCGCGATGCCGGTCTCCTTGGTGAACTGCTTCAGCGGGGTGCGGCCCTTGTCCATGTACAGCGGCCAGTTGGCGAAGTTCACGTGGCCGTGCTTGGTCTTGCCGTTCCAGTACTTCTGGACGTCGCTCTGCTTGGCCGGGGCCGCCTTCTGGCCCTTGACGCCGCACGCGGCGAGGCCGAGACCGGCGCCGGCCAGGCCGAACAGCCGCAACGCGTCGCGCCGGCTCCGGGTCATGCCGCGCAGGAGCGCCGGGTCGATCTCGTTCATGATGCTCCGATCGCGTAGGAGTGGCGGGGCTCCCAGGAGAGCCAGACGGTGTCCCCGGACGCGGCGACGTCGTCCGCGGAAGAGGCGTTCTGCAGGAAGACCACGACCTCGGCGCCGGTGGACGTGCGGACCGTGTAGTTCGTGAACGTGCCGAGGTAGACGACCTCGGTCACGGTGCCGCGTAGCGCGCAGACCTCCCCGTCGGGGGGATGCAGGCCGATGGCGATCTTCTCGGGCCGTACGGTCAGTTCGACGGTGCCGCCGGCCGCGGGCTTCGCCTGCGGCACGAGGATCCGCTCGCCGGGACCCGGCTCGATGACCGCCGTGTCGCCGTCGGTGCGGGCGACGGTGCCGGACAGGACGTTCGAGGTGCCGATGAAGCCGGCGACGAACGCGGTGGCGGGCCGTTCGTAGACCTGCCGGGGCGGGCCGAGCTGCTCGATGACGCCCTCGTTCATGACCGCGATGCGGTCCGACATCGTCAGTGCCTCGCCCTGGTCGTGGGTGACGTAGACGAAGGTGATGCCGACCTCGCGCTGGATGCGCTTGAGCTCGACCTGCATCGCCTGGCGGAGCTTGAGGTCCAGCGCGCCGAGCGGCTCGTCCAGGAGCAACGCCCGGGGGCGGTTGACCAGCGCACGTGCCAGCGCGACCCGCTGCTGCTGGCCGCCGGACAGCTCGCGCGGCCGGCGTTTCTCCCGGCCCGTGAGGTCCACGATCTCCAGCATCTCCCCGACCCGGCGGGTCACCTCGTCCTTGGGGGTGTTCTTGCGGCGCAGCCCGAACGCGACGTTCTCGAACACGCTCATGTGCGGGAACAGCGCGTAGGACTGGAAGACCATGTTGATGTCACGGCGGTTCGGGGGTACGCCCACCACGTCGCCGCCGTGCAGGATGATCTGTCCCTCGGTGGGCTCGTCGAACCCGGCGATCATGCGCATCGTCGTCGTCTTGCCGCACCCGGACGGGCCCAGCAGTGAGAAGAACTCGCCTTCGGCGATGGACAGGTCGACGCCCCGGACGGCGGTGACGGTCTCGCCGTGGGACTGGAAGCTCTTGACGACGCCGCGCAGTTCGATCGCGGCGATCTTCGCGGCGGCTCCGGCCTCGGTCTCTCGCAGCTCGGTCATTCGCCGGCTCCGATGTAGCTCATGACGTGCTTGATCCGCGTGTAGTCCTCGAAGCCGTACATCGACAGGTCCTTGCCGTAGCCGGAGTGTTTGAAGCCGCCGTGCGGCATCTCGGAGACGAACGGGATGTGGGTGTTGATCCAGACCGCGCCGAAGTCGAGCCGCTTGGACATCCGCATGGCCCGGCCGTGGTCGCGTGTCCACACGCTGGCGGCCAGCCCGTACGGCACGCCGTTGGCCAGGTGCACCGCCTCGTCCTCGTCGGCGACGCGCTGCACCGTGATGACCGGGCCGAAGATCTCGCTCTGCACCATCTCGTCGTCCTGGTGCAGGCCGGTGACGACGGTGGGGGCGTAGAAGTAGCCGCGGTCGCCGACGCGCTCGCCGCCGGTCAGGACCTCGGCGTGCGCGGGCGCCCGTTCGAGGAACCGGGTGACGCGGTCGAGCTGGTTCGCGTTGTTGAGCGGGCCGTAGAAGGCGTCCTCGTCGCTCGGCGGGCCGACCTTCGTGGCCTTCGCCCGCTCGGCGAGCGCGGCGACGAGGTCGTCGTAGACGCCGGGGGTGGCCAGCACGCGGGTGGCCGCGGTGCAGTCCTGGCCGGCATTGAAGTATCCGGCCTCGGCGACGCCCTGGGCGGTCTTCGCGACGTCGGCGTCGTCGAAGACGAGCACCGGCGCCTTGCCTCCGAGTTCGAGGTGGACCTTCTTCAGGGAGCCGGCGGCCTGCCGGGCGACCTGCATGCCGGCCCGTACCGAGCCGGTGACCGAGACCATCTGGGGGATCGGATGGCCGACCAGCTCACGCCCGGTGTCCCGATCGCCGCAGACCACGTTGAGCACGCCGGGCGGCAGGAACTCCGCGGCGATCTCGGCGAGCATGAGGGTGGTGACCGGTGTGGTGTCGGACGGTTTGAGGACGACGGTGTTGCCGGCCGCCAGCGCCGGCGCGATCTTCCAGGTCGCCATGACCATCGGGTAGTTCCACGGCGTGACCTGGGCGCAGACGCCGATCGGCTCACGGCGGATCATCGAGGTGTGGTCGGTCATGTACTCGCCGGCCGACCGTCCCTCCAGCAGCCGGGCGCAGCCGGCGAAGAACCGGAACTCGTCGGCCATGGGGCCGACCTCCTCGTCCCGGGTGAGCTGCAGCGGCTTGCCGGTGTTGCGGCACTCGGCCTGAACGAGGTCCTCGGCCCGGGCCTCGACGGCGTCGGCCATCCGTAGCAGCGCCAGACTTCGCTCGCCCGGCGTCGCATCGCGCCACTCCTCGAACGCCGCCGCGGCGGCGGTCATGGCGGCGTCGACGTCCGCGGGCCCCGACAACGGCGCCCGGGCGTACGTCTCCCCGGTGCTGGGATCGATCACATCGGACGTGCGGCCGTCCTTGGCATCGACGTGCTCGCCGCCCACGAAGTTCCGCAAGATCACGGTCGGCCTCCGGGCTGTACAGGCTGTGATGTGCCGACCATGGCAGAACAAATCTCCCAAAACAAGCGATTCCGTTGTTACGATCAGATTGCACGACGAAATCCTTGACTTCCGGGTCTGATCTGCCACGATGTCGCAGCAAGGAGGCCGCGATGACCGACGATCAAGGACCCCCCGCACGGCCGGTGGGTAACGGACGGCGCACGGGCAACAACCACCTCGACGAGACGTCCAAGAAGCTGATCGAGCTGCTCCAGGCGGACGGCCGCAGCTCGTACGCCGCGCTGGGCAAGTCGGTGGGACTCTCCGAGGCGGCCGTGCGCCAGCGCGTCCAGCGGCTGCTGGAATCGGGCGTGATGCAGATCGTCGCGGTCACCGACCCGCTCTCGCTCGGCTTCTTCCGGCAGGCCATGATCGGCGTCCGATGCGAGGGTGACCTGGAGACCGTCGCCGACGCGCTCGCCGACTTCGACGAGATCGACTACGTCGTGATCACCGCCGGGTCCTTCGACCTGCTGGTCGAGATCGTGTGTGAGAGCGACGACCACCTCCTCAACGTCCTCGGCCGGATCCGGGCGGTGCCCGGCGTCGCCGGCACCGAGAGCTTCGTCTACCTCAAGCTCCGCAAGCAGACCTACGCGTGGGGAACCCGCTGAGAGAAAGCAGACTCATGAACCTCCAGGACGCCGCCAAACGCCATCTGTGGATGCACTTCACCCGGTTGTCGTCCTACAAGGACGCCGACGTGCCCGTCATCGTGCGCGGGGAGGGCGCCTACGTCTACGACGACAAGGGCCGGCGCTACCTCGACGGGCTGTCGGGCCTGTTCGTGTCCCAGCTCGGGCACGGCCGCCGCGAGCTCGCCGACGCCGCGGGCGCTCAGGCCGGGGAACTGGCGTACTTCCCGCTGTGGTCCTACGCCCACCCGAGTGCGATCGAGCTGGCCGAGCGGCTCGCCGCTCTGGCCCCGGGCGACCTGAACCGCGTCTTCTTCACGGCCAGCGGCTCGGAGGCCGTCGAGTCGGCGTGGAAGCTGGCCCGCAACTACTTCAAGCTGATCGGGCAGCACGGCCGCTACAAGGTGATCAGTCGCGACATCGCCTACCACGGCACCTCCATGGGCGCGTTGTCGATCACCGGCCTGGCGCCGATCAAGCACCCGTTCGAGCCGCTGGTGCCGGGCTCGGTCCGCGTGCCCAACACCAACTTCTACCGCGCGCCCGAGTACGGCGACTCCCCGGAGCGGTTCGGGCAGTGGGCGGCCGACGAGATCGAGCGGGCCATCCTGCGGGAGGGCCCCGAGTCGGTGGCCGCCGTCTTCCTCGAGCCGGTGCAGAACGCGGGCGGCTGCTTCCCGCCGCCCCCCGGCTACTTCGAGCGGGTCCGCGCGATCTGCGACAAGTACGGCGTGCTCCTGGTCTCCGACGAGGTGATCTGCGCGTTCGGGCGGCTCGGCCACTACTTCGGCTCCGAACGGTACGGCTACCAGCCGGACATCATCACCTTCGCCAAGGGCGTCACCTCCGGCTACTCGCCGCTGGGCGGCATGATGGTCAGCGACCGCCTCGTCGAGCCGTTCGCCGACGGTCCGGACACCTTCCTGCACGGCATCACCTTCGCCGGGCACCCCGTCTCCACCGCGGTCGCGCTCGCCAACCTCGACCTGTTCGAGAAGGAGAGGGTCCTCCAGCACGTCCGGGACAACGAGGCCGCCTTCCGCGCCACGCTGGAGAAGCTGACCGACCTGCCGATCGTGGGTGAGGTCCGCGGCGCGGGCTACTTCTACGGCATCGAGCTCGTCAAGGACACCGGCACCCGCGAGACCTTCGACGCCGCCGAGTCCGAGTGGCTGCTGCGGGGCTTCCTGTCCTCCGCGCTGTTCGACGCCGGCCTGATCTGCCGGGCCGACGACCGCGGCGACCCGGTGATCCAGTTGGCCCCGCCGCTCACCTGCGGCCAGGAGCACTTCGACGAGATCGAACGCATCCTGCGCGAGACGCTGACCGAGGCCTGGTCCCGGCTCGGTGCTCGGGCCTGAGCGGCCCGAGCACCGACAGGATCCGCCCGATCGATCCGAGGCGATCGCCGGCGTCCGGCGATCGCCTCGGTCACCGGCTCTCGGCTGCGGGTCGCCGGCCGCCCCTCCGCCCGCCGAGGCCTCGGGCCTGATGTAGCAGGCGAATGACTCGGGTCCGTGTCATCTCGCGCCAACCAGGGGGTTTGCGCAACACGAGCCGTTGTCGCCGGTGAGTTCCGGCCGGCCTATGTGCCGGGGTGACGCCCGCAGACAGGCCCGGTTAGGACGAGCGGGTGCGCGACGTGCCGCTTCGGCTGATCCAGGCGCCGCCACCGGGGCTGACCAGGATCATGCGGCTGTGGGGCCCAGGTGAACGTTCACCGGGCCCCTGTCTGGTCGTGGGCTCAGGTCAGGGTGAAGACGAGCGGGCCGGCCAGGGGGTCGTAGCCGTCGTTGTAGAAGTACCAGGCCGCGTAGGAGCCCGGCCCGGGCAGCCTGCCGGTGTCCAAGGTGGTGCTGCCCTTGGCGTCAGGTGTGTACGCCCAGACGAAGGACTCCTGGGGCGGACGCGTCGGACCGGCGGGGTAGAGGCCGATCCAGTTCTTGTCGCTGAGCTTGTCCGATGAAGTGGAGTAGCGCAGCGTCAGGGGCGCGCCCGTGGCCAGCGTGGACCAGTCGGTGGTGAGGGTGCTCTTCGGGAGCAGCGGTGGTGTCCTTTGGGGCGGATGGTGCAGATTTCCGGACTTCGCGTGATAGAAGCCGGGCAGGGCGTCGAGCCCGGCCGCCACGGCGGCGTAGCCGCCGATCAACCTGGGGCCGTGGCTCCAGTGGAAGACCATCGCCTGCTCACCCTTGATGAACAGGGTCTCTTCCTGTGATTGGTCCGGCGACTTGAACATCACGGCGTGGTCGAAGTCGCCGCTCATCTCCGGGGGCACACTTCGCCACTGCCACTTGGGCATGTCGGCCAGGGAGCCCTTGTAGGAACAGCCGCCCTTGGGGCCCCAGTCGATGACCGCGCACTGGTTCCCCTTGAACAGCATGGTGCTGCCGTCCGGCAGTCCCATGACGGCGTTGAGGTCGCTGCGATACTCGCTCGGGATGTGGCGCCCGAAGTCCGGCATCTCGGTGATCGGCCCCTGATATCTGGGCATGCCACCCCACTGCCAGTCCAGGCACTGATCTCCGAGGATGAAGATCGTCCGCCGAGTGCCCGTGGCGCTCCGGACGTCGAACGCCGCGTCGGTGTGACCGGCGAACGACTCGGGGATCCCGGCGAGCTGCTTGTCGTAGGCGTCCACAAGCCGCCCATCCGAGATCAGCTTCTCCGTGTTGATCTTCGCGACCCGGTCGGCCCGCAGGAACAGCGCTTCCCACGGATCGGCCTGTCCCGGAATGATCGCCGTGAAGTCTGTATTGCCCGCCCGTACGAACACCATCGTGCGCCTCCCAGTCGGGCCCCCGGCGGGCCCCCGCCGCTGACGTTAGGAGTTCACGATCGGCGCTCACAATGAGCAGAAATCGTCTGGGCGGGCCGGAACAAGCGAGGTGGACGGCTCCTTTCCATTGCGGACGTCCCTCCGGTATCGGGCCCGCACCCGGCCATGATCGCCACCGCCCGCTCCGCCTTCTCACCCGCGCCGCGAAACCGCAGGTCCAGGTCGAGGCGGCCAAGCCTCGAGCCGGCCGTGGGGGAGATCGCATCCGTTTCCGTCACCCCCGCCCCACCAGCCCCGGAAGAGGCCATCGCAAAACATCGCCATCACGCGACCTCATACGGCCAAGCCGTCCGTGGCAGCCAGAAGTCGTGTTCGCTGTTTCCCCCGAAGCCCGCTTCGGCCGCGAGGCGCACCGCCTGACCGTCGAGGCCCTCGCCAGCGGCACTCGGCCGGTTGCGCCCGGCCCGATAATGCCTGCTACATCGGCCCCGCAGGCCTGGTGCCCGTGACCCCGGCGAGGATGGTCTCGACCAGGGCGTCCAGGTAGTCGGCCGCGTTCGCGCGGGTGGCGTCGCGCATGCCGACGGGGGTGACGGTGGCGTGCATCATGGCGGCGCCGAAGAGCATGTCCATCAGAATGGTCGGGCTCGTGCCCTCGGGCAGTTCGCCGCGGGCGACGGCGCTTCGCACCAGTCGCCGTGCGGCCAGGACGGTCGGGCTGCTCTCCCGGTGCGAGGTGCCGAAGACCTCCGGGCGCACGGAGGAGTCCACGATCCGGCGCATGTAGGCGAGGCCCGCGTCGCTCCACAGCAGGAGGAGCATCTGCTCGGCGAGGCGGCGCAGGTCGGCTCGCAGATCGCCGGTGTCGACGTGGGTGTCCAGGACGATCCGCGCCTTCAGCGCGTCGACGAGCAGGGCCTCCTTGCCGGGCCAGCGCAGGTAGAGCGAGGCCTTCCCGACGCGGGCCGCGCGGGCGACGGCGCCGAGGCTCACCGCCTCCAGGCCGCCTCGGGCGTACAGCGCGATGACGGCGTCGAAGACCCGGTCCTCGAAATCGGGATCACGCGGCCGGCCGCGGACGGAGGCGGTGCTCTCAGCCATGGCCCCGCCCCTCGTCTCGTGCCGTCTTGTGCGCGGCGTCGCGCAGGGACATACTCCCATCGTATTTTCAGACCGCTAGAGTCTATTACTAGCGCCGGGGCAACAGCTTCGACTGGGAGTCACCATGACCGCTTCCCCCGCCCACCGCCCGCTCGACGGCTTCCGGGTCCTGGACTTCACCCAGAACGTGGCCGGTCCGCTGGCCGGCACCGTGCTCGCCGACCTCGGCGCCGAGGTCATCAAGATCGAGGCCCCCGGCGGCGAGGCCGCCCGCCGGATCACCTCGAGCCGCCCCGGCCTCGAGCATGTGGCGCCGTACTTCCTGCCAAACAACCGTGGCAAGAAGTCCGTCATGATCGACCTCAAGTCCGAGGAGGGACTGCGGCAGGCGCTGGCCCTGGCCGACACCGCCGACGTCGTCCTGGACGGCTTCCGGCCCGGCGTGATGGACCGGCTCGGCCTGGGCGCCGAGACCTTGCAGGCCCGCAACCCCCGACTGGTCTACGCGGCGCTGTCCGGATACGGCGGTTACGGTCCGGTGGGGCGGCGGCCCTGCATCGACATGATGATCCAGGCCGAGTCGGGCCTGGTGACCGGCCTCCGGTCCAGCGACGGCACACCCGAGTTCGTGCGCTCCACGATCATCGACGCGGCCACCGGACACGTCCTGGCTCAGGCCGTCCTCGCCGCGCTGCTGAACCGCGAGCGGCACGGCGTCGCGGACGTCGTGCGCGTCGCCATGTACGACGTGGCGTGCAGTCTGCAGTCCAACAGCCTCACCATGGCGGCCAACACCGCCTCGAACACCCCCAGGCCCACCGACGGCCGGAGCCCGTTCGCGACCGAACCCAGCGGCGCCTTCCGGTGCGGCGACGGCGATCACCTCGTGCTGGCCGCGTACGTGCCCAAGCACTGGAAGAAGCTGACCGAGGTCCTCGGCCGCCCCGATCTGCTGACCGATCCCCGGTTCGCCGACCAGCGGCAACGCGGCCTCCACCGGCGAGAACTCACCGCCGAGTTGACCGCGGCGCTCCGCGCGCATGCCGCCGCCGAGTGGGTGGAGATCTTCGAACGGGCCGGGCTGATGGCCACACGCGTACAAACGTGGAGAGAGGTGGTCAGCTCGCCGCAATTCGCCGAGAATCAGCTCGCCGTCACGGTCACCGACGGTGAACGAACCGAGACCGTCATCCGCACCCCGGCCCGCTACGACGGCTTCACCCCGGCCGGCACCACGCCGACCCCGGCCCTGGGCCGGCACAACGACGAACTCCTCCCTCCGAACGGTGCGGCGTGACCTCCTAAGCTGGCGGCCGTGGACGACACCGCGAACGACGACCTGGACGTGGCCGCCTTCACCACGGCGATCGAGGATTTCAACCGCTTCTACATCCGGCTGCCCACGCTGGAGAAGCTGCCGTTCACGACCCTGTCGGTGCTGGACACCCTCGCGTACGGCGACGGCCCGATGCGGCTGACCGACCTGGCCAGGACCGAGCAGATCACCCAGCCCGGCGTCACCCAGCTGGTCACCCGGCTCGAGCGGGAGGGGCTGGTCGAGCGCCGCCCCGACCCGGGCGACGGCCGCGTCGTCCTCGTGCACATCACCGAGACGGGCCGGCGGATCTGCCGGTCCCGCCACGCCGACCGGACCGGCCACCTGATCCCGCTGGTCGCCCGGCTGACCCCCGAGGAGCGGCAGGCGATCGCCGGCGCGCTGCCCGCCCTGACCCGCCTGGCCGAGCTCGGCCGTGACCGGGGGCGGACCGCCCGGTGAACCCCGACCTGGAGATCCCTAGCATGGCCGGGTGAGGACCGCCGAGGAGAACATCCATCCGTACCGCATCGACATCCCCCAGGCCGACCTGGACGACCTGCACGCGCGCCTGGACCGCACCCGCTGGCCGGACGAGCTGCCCGGCGTCGGCTGGGCCTACGGCGTACCGGGGGACTACCTGCGCGAGCTCGTACGGTACTGGCGGCACGAGTTCGACTGGCGGGCCGCCGAGGCACGGCTGAACGCCTGGCCGCAGTTCACCACCACCATCGACGGGGCGACGATCCACTTCGCCCACGTCCGCTCCCCGGAGCCGGACGCCGTCCCGCTGGTCATCACGCACGGCTGGCCCGGATCGATCGCGGAGTTCACCGAGATCGCCGGCCCGCTGTCGGACCCGCGAGGGCACGGTGGCGACCCGGCCGACGCGTTCCACCTGGTCATCCCCGGCATCCCCGGGTTCGGTCTGTCGGGACCGACGCGCCAGACCGGCTGGGAGTTCAAGCGGATCGCGGCCGCGTTCGCCAAGCTGATGCGCCGCCTGGGCTACCGGCGGTACGGCGCGCAGGGCGGTGACTGGGGCGCGGTCGTCTCCCGCGAACTCGGCCGGACCCGCCCCGAGGAGATCATCGGCGTTCACCTGAACCTGCTGCCCGGCGGGGCCGCCACCGAGGAGCCCGACGAGCGGGCCGCGCTGTCCCCGGCCGAACGCGACCGTGCCATGGCCTCGTGGCGGCGCACCCAGGCGTGGGAGCGGGAGGGCATCGGATACGCGGCGATCCAGTCGACGCGTCCGCAGACCCTCGCCTACGCCCTGACCGACTCGCCGGTCGGCCAGCTGGCCTGGATCGTGGAGAAGTTCAAGGAGTGGACGGACTCCCGGGACCGGCCCGAGGACGCCGTGGACCGCGACCAGCTGCTGACCAACGTGATGCTGTACTGGCTGACCGGGACCGCCGGATCCTCCGCCCGGATCTACTACGAGCGGGCGCACGCGGACTACTGGGGACGGCCGCCCGAGCCGTCGACCGCGCCGACCGCCCTGGCCGTCTTCCCCCACGACAACTTCATCCCGTTGCGGCACATCGCCGAACGGACGAACACCATCGTGCGCTGGACGGAGTACGACCGGGGCGGGCACTTCGCCGCGATGGAGCAGCCCGACCTGCTGGTCGGCGACATCCGCGCGTTCTTCCGGACCCTCCGTCAGGCGAACGGTCGCCGGTGAGCCCGCCCGCTCCGGTCGCTCGGGGCGGGGCTCACGCCAGGCGCTTGTAGAAGAAGCTGCAGTCGCGCAGCGCGCCCGACGGGTCGGCGGCGTAGTCCGGGACGATGCCGTACCGCGTCCAGCCGGCGGAGGCATAGAGGCTCTCGGCGACGCTGCCGGTCTCGGTGTCCAGGAGCAGGAGCGTCGTGCCGAGCTCGGCGGCCGCCCGCTCGGCGGTGGTCAGCAGCGCCCGGCCCAGCCCCCGGCCCCGCGCGGCGCGGTGGACCATCAGCTTGAGGACCTCGGCGCGGTGCCGGCCGTTGGGCTTGGGTTCCACGGCGAGGCTGACGGTCCCCTCGATGCCCCGCGGACCGCGGCAGGCCCAGACGAGCAGGCTCCCGTCGGCCACGGCCGGGGTGCGGGCCCGCCAGAAGTCGAGCGCGGCGCCACGCTCGAACGGAGCCACGAAGCCGAGGGAGTGACCGCCGGCGACGGCGTCCAGCAGGAGGTCGGCCAGGTCCGGCACGTGGACGGTGAACTCGGCGGCGGACAGGCGGGTGATGGCGCGCATCGGGCGAACTCCTTCATCGGCCGGCGGCGGGGGAGAGGAGGACGTCACGGCAGGACCACCAGGAGGGCGTAGCGGACCGGTTCGGCGCCGAGGCAGCGGAACCGCGACCGGCCCCACAATCGGAACCGCAGGCAGTCGCCGTCGCGCAGCTCGTACGTGTGACCGTTCGCGCCGACCTCCAGGGCTCCGTCGAGCACCCAGATGTGCTGCTCCAGGCCGGGAACCGGCGGTCCGTCGTAGGAGATGTCCGCGCCCGGGCGCAGCAGCCCCTCGATGGCCTCACCGCGCAGGCCGGGATGCGGGGGCGACACCGACCGCCGGGTGAAACCCGACTCCTCGTCCCGCCACACGGTCTGCTCACCGGCGCGTACGAGCTGGGGAGGGTCGGCCTCGACCTCGGCGAGGAGGCGTGACATCGTCCGCTCGTACGCGGCGCACAGCCTGCCGAGCAGGGCGGCGGTGGGGCTGATCTCGCCCCGCTCCAACCGTGACAGGGTCGATCGGCTCACCCCCGTCCGCCGTGCCAGCTCCTCCAGCGACCAGCCGCGCTCGACGCGCAGCTCCGCCAGCCGGGCCGCCAGCCGGGCGTCCACTCCGCCCGGCTCGGCCTCCTCCACCGAGTCCTGTCCCATATCTGGGACAATATCCCATATTCAGGATCGCCCGGACTGAGGAAGACGCTGTGGCGGATGCTGTTCGGGACAGCCGGACGGGCGGAGGGAATCGAGCCGTCCCCCGAGGCGATTGCCGAGCTCACGAGCCTGCTCGCGCGTCCACGGCCAGGGCGACGGCGTAGCGGGGGCCTCCGGAGGCACGGACGAGGGTGCGGGGCTGAATTCTGGTGATGGTTGCCATGGCGTCAGACGATGCGTTCGGCCGCTGGGGCAGGGCACGTCGGTTGACGCATACCGTCAATCGACGCCGTCGCCAGGTCGTCCGGTCGGTGATGATGAGGGGATGACGCTGAGGATCGACATCAGCGGCCTGCCGTCCGAGAGAGTGCGGTTCGCCGCCTCCCCACTGGCCGAACTGACCGCGATGCTGCACGTGCTGGCCGAACCCGGTCACCATCCGCAGTTCGCCGGCTGGGCCGCGGACGTCTGGGCCGGGCTGCGGCCGGAGCTGGCCGAGCGGCTCAGGGAGGCTGAGTTCCTCTGGCGTTCCTCACAGGCCGACTTCCTGATCCCCGCGCGGCCCCGGCCGACCCTCGCCGAGGAGCTGGACGACGTGGACCGGATCGACGACGAGACGTATGTGACCGCCGCGCTCGTCACCACCTGTGGCAGCAACCGGGTCCATTTCCGCGGGGCGTCGCCGCTCACCGACACGACGGCGCGCGAGCGGGCCCTGGACGTGGCCCAGGCCCGCGGCGCGCTGCAGGAGGCCTTCGCGGAGCGGCTGCTCGCGGACCCGGCCGCGGTGCGGGCGCGGATGCGCCACACCCTCGAAGAATGCGCCGAGGCATTCTTCGACGACGCCTGGGCGGGCGTCGCGGTGCGGCTCGCCACTGATCTGCGCCTGAAGAACGAACTCCTCAGGCGCCAGGGCATCGGGGCGGCACTCGCCTCGGTCTCCGGCGCGGTCGCCCTGGCACCGGACGGCGACTGCATCATCGTGGACAAGGTCCAGGACAAGGCGACCGCCGCCCGTGGCGCCGGGGTCACCTTCATCCCCAGCGTCTTCGGCCGCCCGCACCTGGTGGCGGTCCACGCTCGCGGATGGCATCCGGTGGTGCAGTACCCCGTCGCCGAGCCGGGTCCGGCTGAGCCCGTCTCTCTGGAGACGGTCACCCTCCGGCTGGAGGCGCTCGCGCATCCGGTACGGCTGCGGCTGCTGCGCACTCTGGCCCGTGGCCCGCACACCACCGGCGAGCTGGCCCACTTCTGGGAACTCTCACCCCCGGAGGTGTCCCGCCACCTCGCCGTCCTGCGCCGCGCGGGCCTGCTCACGGCCCGGCGGCACGGCCGTTACGTCCGGTACACCATCAATCTGCCCGATCTGACGGCGTTGGGCGCCGACCTGCTGGCGGCCGTACTGCGCTGAGCAGCCTCAACCTGTCAGATTTTCGTTCCGATGTCCCTCACGCCCCTGGACAGCGGTGAAGGCCAGGAGAAGCTCGGCGGTCCGCGTCGGGTCCTCCATTATCGGCGTGTGTCCGACGCCGGACAGCATCTCGACTCTCGCGTCCGGAACGGCGCGGTAGTCGGCGGCGGACGATGGCCGCCATCGACGGTCCTGGTCGCCGAAGATCACCTGCAGTGGTCTACCGAGGACGGCCAGCCGCTCCGGGAGCGCTCGCTGCTTCAGGTAGTCGCGGGGGGCCTGCATCGCCGCAGCGAACGCGTCGTAGGGCATACCGCGCACCTCGTCCACGAACTCTTGCGGGAACTGGAAGCCCTCGCGGCTGAAAGCGGTGCTCCCGAACTGGCGGATCTGCTCATCGGTCGGAGGCCACTGCGAGGGTCCGATGGCGGCGGTCTCTGCCGCGATGAAGGCGTCCATGCTGGGGCCGGTGTTGATGAGCACGAGCGCGGTGACCAGGTCGGGCCGTTGCTCGGCGAGGGCGGTGGCGACCACGCCTCCGCTGGAATGGCCGACGACCACGGTGTGCTCGACACCGAGTCGGTCCAGTGCCATGCCGACCCGGCGTCCCTGCTCGGGGGGCCCGTAGCCGCCGGTGGCCGGTGCGGTCGACCGGCCGCACCCGAGCAGATCGATCCGGATGACGCGATGGGACTCGGTCAGCAACGGGACCAGCGAGTCCCACGAGCGGGTCGATGAGGCGGAGCCGTGGATGAGCAGTAGCGGCGGGGCGTCGCGGGGGCCGTCCTGGCACACGTAAATGTCACCGTCGTCCAGGGGCAGGATCGAACCCTCAGTCGTCTCGGCGCCGCCGTTCACGTGCGGTTTCCCGTCAGGAATGGTCATGAGCCCACTGTCGCCGCCGGTGCGCGCCGGCGTCTTGGACGAATGTTCCGGCCGGCCCGCCCATCGTGGTGGGCGAGCCGTTCCGCGAAGGACGCCCCGCGCTGCGGGACACCGAGGACTCCGGAGCCGTGTCCTCGAGGTTCGATCTCCGAGCCGAAGTGTCAGCCGCCGGCCAGGGCGCGCCCGAGGAGGGGGAGCAGGCGGTCCCAGTGGCGCTGCGATGCGGAGGGGCTGAAGGCGTCGGTGTCGGACATGGTGTAGCCGTGGACGGTGCCGGGGTAGATCTCAATGGCGTAGTCGACCCCTGCGGCATCCAGGGCCTGGTCGAGTGCGCCGATGGCCTCGGGCGACATGTCGTTTTCGGCGAGACCGAGGTGAACTTGGGCGGTGAGCTCGGGGACGAGGCGGTGCGGGCTGTCGGGTGCGTCGGTGACCAGGAAACCGGGATGGAATCCGGCGACGGCGGCCACCTGGTCGGGATGGGCCGCCGCGGTGCGCATCGCCAAGGCCGCGCCGATGCAGTAGCCGACCACGGCGGCCGGTCCGGCGCTGACCTCGGGCCGGGTGGCGAGGAAGCCGAGGTAGGCGTCGGCGTCGCGCACGATTCGTTCGGCGGTGTGCGTCTCGAGCAAGGGCATCAACAGGGCGATGACCGCGGGCCGGATCTCTTCTCCGATGTGCTCGGGAAGTTCGGTCACCGGTGCCGGGCCGTGCCGGTAATAGAGGTTGGGGACGAGCACGTAGTACCCGTGCTCGGCCAGTGCGCGGGCCTTTCGCTCCAACTCGGGTCGCAGGCCGAAGGCGTCGGTGTACAGCAGCACCCCCGGGTGCGGCTCGCCGCGGTCGGGAAAGGCGGCGAAAGCGTCGGCCTGGCCGTCCGGGGTGGGAACCTGCAGAGTCTTGGTGGGCATGGCTTCTCCTGTCGTGGTTGATGTGTCGAGCCTGTGATCAACACGACGAGGCGGAGCCCGCGCGGCAGCGCATGGTCCTCGATCGAAGAGCGGGCCCGCGTCGGCCCGTACGGCGCTCAGAGGAGCACCGGGTCACCAATCCGTGTGTGGCGCAATGCCGTCCCGGTGATCATCGTCGCAAGGATAGCCCACCCATCGGACGCGCCCCTGCGCGTGATCCGTCAAGCGCCGCCCGGGCGCAGGTGGCGATCGCCGGCCACGGCCGCGTGGCCGACCGGTCGGGGCGGTCGACCACGCGGCCGGAATCCGGAATTCGGCCGACCTGTAAAACACGGGGCGCTCGCGCGGAATCGGACGGCGCGCGTTCCACCGGCGTCGTTGAATTCGTCGAAACCGTCGGCATTCATCACAGTCGAGGCGTTCGGCCACCGGGCGCGCACACAGAGTGGAGGGATGGGGCACGCCGTTGACTTGACAAGGACCATGAAGTCATTAACGCTGTCGAACGAGGCCCGGTGCCTCGTTGTTCGTAATTCCGAGCAGACGGGTCTCGACGGCCGAGGCTCGTTGAGGTATCAACGAAAGCGACTCGTGCGTGCCTGAAATCAACACGACAGAAGAGACGGTCTTCGACCTCCTGGGCGATCGACCGCAGGTCGCAGCGCTGATCGACTGGACGCTTCTGAAACTCGACAAGCAGTCGGATTCGATCCATCTGTCGTTCACCGCCGCTGAGACTTTCACGAATCCCGCCGGAAGCGTTCATGGCGGATTCATCGTGGCCATGCTCGACGAGTGCATGGGCTCGGCCATTGTGGGGCTCACCGACGCGCGGTTCCTGCCCATGACTATTTCGATGTCCACGGACTTCATCAAGCCGGTTCCGGTGGGGCAGGTCTTCGGTGAAGGCCACATCACCTCAATGGGCAATAGTTCCGCTTTTCTCGAGGCGCGGCTTTCGGACGGAGCCGGCCGCACACTGGCCCGGGCGATCGGCACCTACCGCCTGTTGCCCTTCCCCCACGGCCCGAAACACGACGCCGGACCGCACTAGAGACCCGGCGCCCCGCACCGCACCTCACCTCGTCCCGTACCTCACGTCCCTCGCCCGCCCCAGCGAGTCCCCCGAAGGATGGAACGCCGCGCATGAGCAATTTCGACGAACTGCTGTCCGCGACCGAGAGAGAGTTCAAGAGCGAGATCGAGAACAACCCGTTGATCGAACTCGTTCTCGGCGGTGGAATGAAGCGTGAGCACTACGTCAGCTATCTGCGCGAGACGTACCACATGGTCCGGCACACCTCCCGGATGCTGTCGCTGGCCGGGGCCCGCCTCGGCGACGACTACCGTAAGCTGCGGGATTGGTTCTTCGAGCAGGCCCGCGAGGAGAACAACCATGATCTGTTCTGCGTCAAGGACCTGAAGAACCTCGGTGAGGACGTCGACCGGGTCCTGTCCGTCCCGCCGATGTCCGGCTCCTGGGCCCTGGTCGCGCAGAACTACTACATGGCGACCTACGGAAGCCCGCTGGGCATCCTCGGGGTGGCGAGCCTGACAGAAGGGCTCGGCGCGGGCCTGGGCAAGGTCGTCGCGGACACGCTCAGGCAGCAGTACGGCCTGGAACGCCGCCAGGTGACCTTCATCAAGAGCCACGCCGGGCTCGACGCCCGGCACATCGAGGACGTCAAGAAGGCCGTCGACGACCTGCTGGTCAAGGACTCCGACCTCGACGAGGTCGTCCAGGGCAGGCGGATGACGATCCACTACTACGGCCAGATGTTCCGCGACGTGCTGAGCGCCGCCTGTTAGATGATCACGTACGACGGTCTTCACCTGGAAGACGACGCGATCCTCGCCAACCGCGACGTGACCTCCCCGATCACCCTCGTGGCCGCCCCCGAGGATGAGACGGTCCTGCGGGAGGTGCGCAAGTACCGGACCCACGAGATCCAGGACGTGCACGAGCACGACGAGTACCGGGAGTTCCTGGAGAAGGCGCTCAAACCGCTCGGGCTCTACAGCGCGGACTTCCTGCCGAGCAGCGCGTCGAGCTGTTACAAGGTGACCTTCCGCGACGAGGCGGTGGCCATCTTCCGGCTGACCCCGGTCGCCCCGGACTCGGTCTTCCACCGAACGATCCCCGGGGCGTCCGGCACGAAGATCCTCCAGGTCAACAACGTCGCGGTGGATCAGACCTACCAGGGCGACCTCCTGCTGGGCATCATCCTGAAGAACTGCGCCCTGCTGTCGCACGCGAAGGGTTTCGACTTCGTCGCCGGCCTGGTCCGGCACGAGGTCCTCCCGCTGTTCGTCGACTTCGGCACGCTCCCGGTCCGCCACGAGCCGCTGCACCTGCTGGGGGATTCGGCCATCTGCGACTACGTCACCTACTTCAGGACGGACCGCAGGGAGCACATCGCCTACGCCCTCGCCCGCAGCTACCACTACTTCCACCGGAAGGTCACGATGAAGAGGATCGCCGCCGACGTGAAATGGTCGGCCCTGCGCGCGCCGGACGAGTTCGGGAGCGTGTGAGGTGCCCGCCACGGATCGGGTCGGCGACGCCCGGGACGCCGGCACGGCCACCGGCGCGAACACGCGGCCGGCACCACCCGCGCCGGCCCGCCTCATGCAGATGGTCCTGCACGCCATGGCCGCCAAGTCCGTCTACGCGGCGGCCGAGCTGGGCCTGGCCGACCTGCTCGGCGAACGGCCGCGGACCACGGCCGAGCTGGCCGAGCTGACCGGCGCGCACGGGCCGTCCCTGCGTCGGCTGCTGCTGGCCCTGGCGGGGCTGGGACTGGTGACCCAGACCGGCATGGACCGGTTCGAGCTCGCCGAGTTCGGGCGGCCGCTGCGCAAGGACGCCCCGAACTCCATCCGCGACCTCGTGCGAATGATGTGCGGCCCGGCGGTGTGGCGGAGCTGGGACGAGCTGGTGCCCAGCGTGCGCACCGGAGAGCCGGCCTGGGACCTGGCGCACGGCGTCACCTGGCTCGAGTACTACGCGCGCGAGCCCGAGGAGGCGGCGACGTTCAACCGGGCCATGGCCGAGCACACCCGGGACACCGCGCCCGGCGTCCTCGCCGCCGCGGACCTGTCCCGGTTCGGCACCGTCGTCGACGTCGGCGGCGGCGACGGCACCCTGATCTCCCATGTCCTGCGGGCCCATCCCGGCGTACGGGGCGTGGTGTTCGACGTGCCGACCGGCCTGGCCGCCACGGCCACGACGCTGGCGGCCGCTGGCGTCGCGTCCCGGTGCCAGGTGGTGAGCGGCGATTTCTTCGTCTCGGTGCCCGCCGGCGCCGACGCGTACCTGCTCAAGCAGATCCTCCACGACTGGGACGACGAGCGCGCCACGGCGATTCTCCGCAACGTCCGCGCCGCGGTCGCGCCCGGCGGCCGCCTGTTCGTGATCGAGCGGGCCGTTCCCGAGCAGGTCACCCCGGGCGACCTCGCCGAGACCCGCGACCTCCTACTGGACCTGCACATGCTCGTCGCCACGGGCGGGCGGGAGCGCACCGAGGGGGAGTTCGGGCGGCTGCTGGACGCCGCCGGGTTCGAGATCGCCCGGGTGACCGCCCTGCCCCGCTTCGACTTCCGGGTGATCGAAGCCACCCCGGCCTGAGAGTAGGAGGCACCGACCCTTGACGCTCCCGACCGACACCACGCCGTCGACCGACACTGCGGTCCTGGACGGCGCGACGATCCTGGCGAACGCCCGCGCGGTCGCCCCGGTCCTGCGCGAAGAGGCCGAGGCGAGCGAACGCGGCCGCCGGCTCACGCCGCGCGCGGTGGAGGCGCTGCGTTCGACGGGCGTGTTCCGCATGGCGATGCCGCGGGCGTGGGGCGGACCGGAGGTCGACATCCGCACCCAGACCGAGATCATCGAGGAGCTGTCGGCGGCCGACGGCGCGGCCGGCTGGTGCGCCATGATCGGCTCGGACGGCGGCTTCTACACGGCGCCGCTCGAGGACGCCGTGGCCCGCGGGCTCTACCCCGACCTCGACATGATCACCGCGGGCTGGATCGTGCCGGCCGGGCGGCTGCGCCGGGTGGCCGGCGGATACCGGCTGGAGGGCCGCTGGCAGTTCGGCAGCGGCTGCACGCACGCCGACGTCATCATCGGCGGCGCGCTGGTGTTCGAGGACGGCGCGCCGGTGCTGACGGAGGGCCGGCCGGAGGTACGCGTCGCGATGCTGCCGGCGGGGGAGTTCGAGATCCTCGACACCTGGCACACCACCGGGCTGGCGGGCAGCGGCAGCCACGACTACACGACCGAAGGCGCTTTTGTCCCGGCCGAGCAGACCTTCCGGTTCGGTGACCTTCGCCGCCGCCGGCGCGCCGGGGCCCTCTACGCCTGGCCGGGCATGTTCTTCGCCAACCTGCCCGGGGTGCCGCTGGGCATCGCCCGCGCCGCGCTGCGGTCCGCCGAGCAGCTCCTCGCCGACAAGATGCTCGTCCCGGAGATGCGCCCGGCGCGTGAGGACCCGCGGGTCCGCACCGGCATCGCGCAGGTCCACGCGATGGTCGGCGCGGCCCGCAGCTACCAGTACGACGTCCTCGGCGAGCTGTGGGCGACCCTGGAGACCGGCGGTGAACCGTCCCTGCGCCTGCGGGCGGCACTGGTCGGCGCGCACATGCACACGATCCGGACCTGCCGCGACGCCGTGCGGCTCCTGGCCGACGTCGTGGGCAGCGCCTCGATCTACCGGCGCTGCCCGATCGAGCGTCACCAGCGTGACCTGACGACGATCGCCCAGCACCTCATGGGCCAGCCCAAGATCCTGGAGATGGCGGGCGCGCTGTGGCTGGGCGTGGACAAGGCCCTGGCCAGGCACCCGCTGTCGGCCGAAGGGCTGATCTGACCGTGATGGCGGACGACCTCGCAGTGGTGAGCAGGTCACCCCGCCGTGTGCGCGAGGATGGCGGCGGCCAGTTCCTCGTGCGCCTCCGGCGGCAGCGTGTGCCCCATGCCCGTCACGGTCATCAGCCGCGCGGCCGGAATCCGCTCGGCGATGATCGCGCCATGACCAGGCTTGGCCGGCTCATGGCTGCCCTCGATGACCAGTGTGGGCGCCTTCACCTGGTGCAGCACGCCCACCGGCTCGAAGTCCGGCTTGGCCATCGCGGCCAGCCGGTGGTTGGCCGCCGCCGACAGGTCACGGGCCCGGTCGTAGATCCGTTCCTGCAGCCGGCGCGCCGCGTCCTCGTCGAACGGCAGCCCGGTGCCGTGCAGCAGGCGCTGCTCGGCGATCATGCCGTCGATCACCGCGCGCCGGTCCTCCGGTGGCGGGGCGGCCATCAGCGCGCGGTAGAAGGCCACGAACTCCGGTGTCGGCTCCGGCAGGCTCCCCTCGGGCTGCGGCTGCCCCATCAGGGCCCGTACGAGCACCTCGCCCTCTCCGCCGCCGAGCGGCGAGGAGGCGATGACGGTCAGCGAGCGCACCCGCTCCGGCCGCTCCACCGCGACGAACTGGCCGAGCAGTCCGCCCGCCGAGTGGCCGACCAGGTGCGCGCTGTCCAGACCGTGGGCGTCCATCACGCGGTACACATCGTTCTTGATGTCGTCCCACGTGTACGGCTCCGCCGCGAAGTCGACGGTGCCCGACATCCCGGTGTCACGGTGGTCGTACCGGATCACCCGACGGCCTCCGGCGGTCAGGCGGCCGACGAACTCGTCCGGCCACAGAACGCCCTGCGACATCGAGCCCATGATCAACAGGATCGGCGCGTCCGTCTCGGCGCCGAACTCTTCACTCCAGAGGGTCACGTTTTGCATGTCTCACAGCATGTCGTCGTCGGCTACGGACGCCTTCTGTAGAACTACCAGTCGCGCCAGATCCGTACGGGAGCCGATGCCCAGTTTCGGATAGATCTTGTACAGGTGGTACTCGATCGTGCGCGGACTCAGGAAGAGCCGGGCGGCGATCTGCTTGCTCGACAACCCGTCGGCGACCAGGCCCGCGATGCGCAACTCCTGCGGGGTCAGCGCGTCGAGCGCGGCCGCGGGCGGCGCCTGTCCGCTCTCACCCGCCGCCCGCAACTCGTCCTGCGCGCGCCGCGCCCACGGTCGGGCGCCCGCCTGCTCGAACGTCTCCCACGCCATCCGCAGATGCGCCCGCGCCTCACCCGGCCGCTGCCCGCGGCGCAGGCGCTCACCCAGCAGCAGCGCCGTCCTGGCCGCCTCGAAAGGGTTGGCGTGCAGCCGCAGCGCCTCACCGAAGGCGTCCTCGGACGAGTCGGCCAGGCCGCGGCAACGCTCCAGCAGCGCGCGCGACTCGGGTGTCGCGGCGTGCGCCGACCACCGCTCATACGCCTCCAGCGCCGCACGCGCGCCCGCCTCGTCGCCCGCACCCACGGCGGCCTCGACGCGGTCGGGCGCCATCCGCCACACCACGGTCGGATGCCCGGCGCCCGGTCCCGCCGCCGCGATGGCCGTGAAACGGTCGTGCGCCGCCGCGTAGCGGCCCAGGCACAGGTCGAGCAGCGCCAGCGCGTACGCGGCCACTCCCGCGCGCAATCCGACCCGGTGCGGGATGGCGATGGCCAGCGCCTCGCGGGCCTGCTGTTCGCAGGGCTGCTCCTCGCCCCGCAGCGCCGCCAGCGCCGCCAGGTTGGCCAGGTGTGCGGCCACCGTGTTCTCATACCCGGCATCTCGGGCCAGCGCCAGGCCCTCCTCGGAGATGGCCTGGCTGCGTGCCAGCCGTCCGGCGACGCGCTCTGCGGTCGCCACGAACTCCAGCACGACGGGCAGTTGCCCGGTCATCCCCGACACCCTGGCCACCTGTCCGGCCCGGGCGGCCATTTCGGTGGCCAGATCCGACTCGCCCAGAGCGCTGGCCGCGGCCGCCGCCCACAGGTACTCCGCCGCGTCCTCCAGCTCGCCGGTCCGCGCCAGCGCCCGCCGCAGCAGTCCCGGCCCGGCAGCGTCGCCGTCCAGCGTCAGGCCGAGCCCCGCCACCGTGTCCCGCAGGAAACCCTCGGGGTGCGCCGCCGCCCTCCGGCCGAGCTCGACGACGGCCGCCGTGTCGCCGACGTATGAGGCCGCCTCCACGGCGTCGGCCAGCATGTCCAGGCTGTCGCCTGCCTTCAGGATCCGGACGGCCTCGGCGGCGTTGCCCGAGTTCAGCGCGAACCGGCCCCGGAGCTGAGCGATCTCCACGGCCATGGTGGCGTCCCCGTCAGCCTGTTCACGCGCCTCTGCCAGCAGCGACTCCGCCTGTCCCGGGCGGCCGCCGAGCCAGGCCGCCGCGGCGGCGTCCTTCAGGCGGGCGGCACGGGCGCGCGGCTCGGGAGTCAGCTCAGCGGCCCTGGCCAGGGCCGTGGCGGCGGCGCCGTACCCGCCGCGGTCGCGCGCCCGCTCCGCGGCGGCCACCAGCGTGGTGGCGACCTGCTCGTCCTGACCCAGAGCGGCTCCGGCCAGGTGCCACGCGCGGCGGTCATCCGCGGTCAGCTGCGCCAGGATGGCGTGCACGCGACGGACGTCGGCGGGAGCGGCCGCCTCATGCACCGCGGACCGGATGAGCGGATGACGGAACCGCACACCCGTGCCCGACACCTCGGCCAACCCGGCCCCCTCCAGCTCGGCCAACGCCACCCGCCCGGCCCGGGCCCCCGTGTTCTCGCCGGGCCGTACCGCTTGCTCGGCCAACAACCGGTCGGCGGCGCGCAGGACCGGGTCGAGGTCGGTCTCCACGGCGGCGACCAGGGCGACCAGCCGAGCAGGGGCGGACAACGCGGCCACCCGATGGCCGAAGAGCCGGGCGCCACCGGGCAACGGATCGGGCAGCGGTTCGCGCCCGGCGAGCTGCGCCGGCGTCAGGCCGGCGGCGATCTCGCCCAGTGCGAGCGGGTTCGCGCGGGTGAGCGTGACGAGCTCCCGTGCCACATGGGCGGGCAGCACACCGTGGCGGGACTCCAGCAGCTCGGCCGCTGCGGACTCGGGCAAGCCGCGCACGTCAACCGTCAGCGGCACGCCCTTGACCGGTGCGTCGCCGCGCACGGCGAACAACATCGCGATCCGTTCCGTCCCCAGCCGCCTGGCGGCGAACAGCAACGCGTCGGCCGAGGCCCGGTCGACCCACTGGAGGTCGTCGACCACGCAGATCAGCCCGTTCGGCGCGGCGGCCTCGGCCAGCAGCGAGAGCACGCCGGCCCCCAGCAGGAAGCGATCCCCGACACTGCCCGCGGAAAGCCCCAGGGCCGTGCTCAGAGCGTCCCGCTGCGGTTCGGGCAGCGCGTCGAGCGAGCCGGTCACCGGCCACAGCACCTGGTGCAGCGCCGCGAACGCGAGGTCGGACTCGGGCTCGACGCCGGTGGCCCGCAGCACGCGCATCCCGCCGCCTCGCGCGGCCGCCGTGTCGAGCAGGGCGGTCTTGCCCTCGCCTGCCTCGCCCCGCAACGCCACCGCGCCGCCGGAGCCGTCGCGGGCCCGTGCGATCACCTCGTCGAGTGCGTTGATCTCCGCTGATCTGCCGTAAAGCACGAAGCGACCGCCTGGGTCACCAGTGCGCCGGGCGGGTCGGCGTGGGCGGCAGCCGGGTGGCGGCGTCGCCGCGGGCCGCGTTGACCTGCGCCTGGGTCAGGAAGATCGCGCCGGTGAGGTCCGCTCCCCGCAGGTCGGCGTCGCGCAGGTCCGCGCCGATGAGGTCGGCCATGCGCAGGTCGGCGTTCCGCAGGTCCGCGGCGATGAGGTAGGCCCCACGCAGGTCGGCGCCGCGCAGATCCGCGCCGCGCAGGCGCGCGCCGACCAGGTCGGCGCCCCGGCGGTTCTTGCCGCGCTTCGGCACCCCGGCCCGTACGAGCTCGCTGGTGCGCAGCAGGAGCGGGTTGACGCGGGCGCGGTGCGCGGCGACGTCGAGGTCCGCCAGTTCTGCCGCGTCGGCGCGGGTGAGGGGCTCGGTGTCGGCCAGCGCCCGGCGCAGCTCGGCGTGCACCGGGCGGGCGGCCGGCAGCGCGAGCGCCTCGGTCAGGTACCACAGGATCTCGTTCAGCTGCCGCATGACGGCGAACACCGCGAACATCCGCCGGGCGGTGTCGGGGGACTCCCGCCAGTCCTGCCCGGCGAAGGTGACCTGGCAGACCTGCTGTCCGGCGCCGAAACAGTCGAAGACGGTGCAGCCGGAGAAGCCCTTGGTCCGCAGGTCGGCGTGGATGCCGCAGCGGGAGTCGCCGCGCAGGTTCGGGCAGGGCCGCCCGGCGTCCTTGTCGATCGCGAAGTCGGCGGAGGCCGCGAACGGCAGCGCCACGCAGCACAGTCCCTGGCAGCGGCCGCAGTCGGCGCGCAGGTCCGGGCGGACCGGCGTCACGGGAAGGGTCTGACGGTCGCGGGGCAACGGGCGGTCTCCTGGCTCGGCTCGGCACCGGGCGCGGCGCCCGGCGCGGACTTCCATTGTCCGGGACCGGGCGCCGTGCCGGGGCCCCTGGGGCGGACGCCGTGCCGCCCGCCGTTCAGAGGCGCTCGACGATGGTCGCGTTGGCGAGGCCGCCGGCCTCGCACATCGTCTGCAGGCCGTAGCGTCCGCCGCGCTGTTCGAGGACCGACAGCAGGGTGGTCATCAGCCGTGCGCCGCTGGCTCCGAGCGGGTGCCCCAGGGCGGTCGCCCCGCCGTTGACGTTGACCTTGGCCGGGTCGGCGCCGGTCTCGGCGAGCCAGGCGAGCACGACGCTGGTGAAGGCCTCGTTGACCTCGAACGCGTCGATCTCCTCCAGCGACAGTCCCGCGCGGTCGAGGACCTTGCGGGTCGCGGGGATGATGCCGGTGAGCATGAGCAGGGGGTCGTCGCCGACCACGGCGAAGGTGTGCAGGCGGGCCCGGGGCCGCAACCCGAGCCGCCGTGCCGTCTCGCCGCTGGTGATGAGCACGGCGGCGGCGCCGTCGTTGACGGGCGAGGAGTTGCCCGCGGTGATCCGCCAGTCGATCTCCGGGAACCGCTCCTCCCAGACGTCGGCCCGGAACGCCGGCCGCAGACCGGCCAGGACCTGCGGCGAGGTGTCGGGCCGTACGGACTGGTCCTCGGTGACCTGCACGGGCGTGCCGTCGGCCGAGGGGGCCTTCACCGGGGAGACCTCGGCGGCGAAGCGACCGTCCGCCCACGCCCGCGCGGCGCGGTGGTGGCTTTCGGCGGCGAAGGCGTCCAGCCGTTCCCGGGACAGGCCCCAGCGCTGGGCGATCAGCTCGGCGCTGACGCCCTGCGGCACCAGCCCGTCCGGATAGCGCCGGCCCACGCCCGCGCCGAGGAAGTCGCGGCCGGCGGTCTGGCTGCCGATCGGCACGCGGCTCATCGATTCGACGCCGGAGGCGATCACGACGTCGTAGGCGCCGCTGATGACGCCCTGGGCCGCGAAGTGGATCGCCTGCTGGCTGCTGCCGCACTGGCGGTCCACCGTGACGGCGGGCACCGACTCCGGCAGTCCGGCCGCCAGCGCCGCCCACCGCGCGGTGTTGGCGCTCTGCTCGCCGATCTGGCCGACGGCCCCGCTGATCACGTCGTCGACGGTGGCCGGGTCGATCCCGGTCCGTTCCAGCAGCGACCGGATCGCGTGCGCGTGCAGATCGACGGGGTGCATCCCCGACAGAGCGCCGCCGGGCTTGCCCTTACCGATCGGCGTACGGACCGCATCGACGATGACCGCGTCGTTCATGCCAACTCTCCTCACTCGCAACCGAACCTACTGACCGGTATATCGTGCAGAGTTGGATTTCACAACTCACTCTTGACGGCCCACCCGGACCGGAGCCGACACCCATTACGTTGCCGTGGCGGGCTCCGCGGTGAGCTCGGAGGTGGCCCGCGCCCCGGAGGGGACAGACTGTGACCACAGCGATCAGCCCGGCAGGACGCGTCGGGCCGACCGTCACCCTCGATGACAGGAGTGGCCATGACCGGCTCTTCTTCCACCTTGAACGCCGCCCCGCGCTCCCGCGCTCAGCGTCGCCGCGACACCGAGCACCGGCTCGCCCACGACATCGACCTGTGGGTGGCCACCGCCTCGGCGGACGGCGCGCCGTACCTGGTGCCGCTGTCCTTCGACTGGGACGGCCGGGCACTGCTGATGGCCACCCCGCTGGACAGCCCCACTGGCAGGAACCTGGCCACGACCCGGACCGTCCGGCTGGGGCTGGGCCCCACCCGCGACGTGACCATGATCGACGGCGAGGTCGAGGTCCTGGAGATCGACGCGCTGCCGCAGGAACGAGGTGACCGGTTCGCGGCGCGCACCGGCTTCGACCCGCGCGCACTGACCACTCCGTACCGCTGGTTCCGCGTCACCCCGCGCCGCATCCAGGCCTGGCGCGAGGTGAACGAACTGCCCGACCGCGAACTGATGCGCGAAGGCCGCTGGCTGGTCTGACGTTCCAGGGCGATCTCGAGGGTAGGTTGGGTTTCAGGACCGACCGGTGCGCCGACGGCGCCGAGCGAGGAGGGCAGTCCCGTGGCCGTACGCGGCCGTCAGTGTTCGATCGCCAACGCGCTGGCCGTGATCGGCGAGAAGTGGAGCCTGCTCGCCCTGCGGGAGATCCTGCTCGGGGAGCGGCGGTTCGACCAGATCGCCCGCAACACCGGCGCCAGCCGCGACATCCTCGCCGCGCGGCTGCGGACGCTCGTCGAGGCCGGGGTCCTGACCAGGCGGCAGTACGAGGCGCACCCCCCGCGCTATGAGTACGTGCCCACCGAGGCCGGCCGCGCGCTCCAGCCCATCCTGATGAACCTGATGGACTGGGGTGACCGTTACGTCACCGACGGACCGCCGCCGACGGTCTGGCGGCACTCCTGCGGGGCCGACCTGCACCCCCGGACGGTGTGCGCGCACTGCGGCGAGCCCGTGACGGAAGGGGAGGTCCACGCGGTCCGCCTGGGTCCCGTCCGCTGACGGCGCCGGGAATCGGTGATCGGAGCATGACGTTTCCCGCTATAGTTGAATTTTCAATAAGCAGGGAAGGGCCGCGTCATGCAGTTCGGGATCTTCACGGTCGGCGACGTCACGCCCGATCCGACCACCGGCAGAACGCCGAGTGAGCACGAGCGGATCACGGCGATGGTGACGATCGCACAGAAGGCCGAGGAGGTCGGCCTGGACGTGTTCGCCACCGGCGAGCACCACAACCCGCCGTTCGTGCCCTCGTCCCCGACGACGATGCTGGGCTACATCGCGGCGCGGACCGAGCGGCTGATCCTGTCGACCGCGACCACGCTGATCACCACGAACGACCCGGTGAAGATCGCCGAGGACTTCGCGATGCTGCAGCACCTGGCCGGCGGGCGCGTCGACCTGATGCTGGGCCGGGGCAACACCGGCCCCGTCTACCCGTGGTTCGGCCAGGACATCCGCCAGGGGATCCCCCTGGCCATCGAGAACTACGCGCTGCTGCACCGGCTGTGGCGCGAGGACGTGGTCGACTGGAAGGGCCGCTTCCGCACCCCGCTGCAGGCGTTCACCAGCACGCCCCGGCCGCTGGACGGGGTCCCGCCGTTCGTGTGGCACGGCTCGATCCGCAGTCCGGAGATCGCCGAACAGGCCGCCTACTACGGCGACGGTTTCTTCGCCAACAACATCTTCTGGCCCAAGGAGCACTTCCAGCGGCTCATCGGCCTGTACCGGGAGCGCTACGCCCACTACGGCCACGGCACGCCCGAGCAGGCGATCGTCGGCCTGGGCGGGCAGGTGTTCATGCGCAAGAACTCCCAGGACGCCGTACGGGAGTTCCGTCCCTACTTCGACAACGCCCCCGTGTACGGGCACGGCCCGTCGCTGGAGGAGTTCACGGCCGAGACGCCGCTGACCGTCGGCAGCCCGCAGCAGGTCATCGACAAGACCCTGACCTTCCGCGAGCACTTCGGGGACTACCAGCGCCAGCTGTTCCTCATCGACCACGCCGGACTGCCGCTCAAGACGGTCCTGGAGCAGCTCGACCTGCTCGGCGAAGAGGTCGTCCCGGTGCTGCGCAAGGAGTTCGCGGTGAACCGGCCGGCCGAGGTCCCCGACGCGCCCACCCACGCCTCGCTCCTGGCCGCCCGCGGCACCGAGACCCCGGCGGAGACCGCCCAATGAGCCGAATCGAGCGGAGCGAGCGAATGGACGCAGTGCCTCCGGTCACTCCGCCGACGAAGGAGGCCGCATGAGCGAGCGAAGCGAGAACGCAGGGGTGCGCCTGGTCGCCGTCTCCGCCGGCCTGGGCACCCCGTCCTCGTCCCGCCTGCTGGCCGACCGCCTCGCCGCGGCCACCCGCGAGCGCCTGACCGCGGACGGGCGCCCGGCCGAGGTCACGGTGATCGAGCTGCGCGACCTGGCCACCGACATCGCGAACGGTCTGGTCACCGGCTTCCCCGGCGCCCGGCTGCGCACGGCGATCGAGACGGTGACCGGCGCGGACGGCCTCATCGCGGTCAGCCCGATCTTCTCGGCCTCCTACAGCGGGCTGTTCAAGTCGTTCTTCGACGTGATCGACAACACCGCCCTCGCCGGACGCCCCGTCCTGATCGCCGCGACCGGCGGCACCGCCCGCCACTCCCTCGCCCTCGAGCACGCGCTGCGGCCGCTGTTCACCTACTTGCGGGCGATCGTGGTCCCCACCGCGGTGTACGCCGCGCCGGAGGACTGGGGTTCCGGCGGGGACGCCGGCGCAGGCGGCCTGGCGGCCCGGATCGACCGCGCGGCGGACGAGCTGGCCGCGCTGACGCGCGACCGCCCGCCCGCGGCCGCGCCGGCCGAGCCGGTGGTGCCGTTCGCGGAGCAGCTCGCCGCGCTGCGCCCGGAGTGAGTCAGCCCGGCACGACCTGGTTCTTGCCCAGGACCCGTACGCCGCTCGCCGTCACGGTGAAGTGCTGCCGGTCGTAGTCCTCGTCCACGCCGATGCGGGCGCCGTCGGGGATGACGACGTTCTTGTCGATGATGGCGCCCCGTACGACGGCGCCGCGCCCGACCCGTACGCAGTCCATCAGAACCGAGTCCTGAACGGTGGCGCCGGCCTCGACGTGGACGCGGGGCGACAGGATGGAGCGCTCGGCCACCCCGCCGGCGAGGATGACGCCGGGGGAGACCATCGAGTCGACGGCGTACCCGCGCCGACCCTCCTCGTTGAAGACGAACTTGGCCGGCGGCAGCGGGTCGTGGCCGGTGTAGATCGGCCACTCGTGGTTGTAGAGGTTGAACACCGGATGGATCGAGATGAGGTCCATGTGCGCCTCGTAGAAGGCGTCCAGTGTCCCCACGTCGCGCCAGTATCCGCGGTCCCGGTCGGTGGAGCCGGGCACCTGGTTGTCGGCGAAGTCGTAGACCTGCGCGCGGCCGGCCTTGACGAGCTTGGGGATGATGTTCCCGCCGACGTCGTGCTTGCTCGACAGGTCGGCGGCGTCCTCCTTGACCACGTCGACGAGGACCTCGGTGTCGAAGACGTAGTTGCCCATGGAGGCGTACACCTGGTCGGGCGCGTCGGGCAGGCCCACGGCGTCCTTGGGCTTCTCCCGGAACGCCGCGACGCTGACGCCGTCGGGACCGGTCTCGATCACCCCGAACTGGTCGGCGAGGGACAGCGGCTGGCGGATCGCGGCGATGGTGACCCCGGCGCCGGACTGGATGTGCTGGTCCACCATCTGCCGCGGGTCCATGCGGTAGATGTGGTCGGCACCGAAGACGATCACGTGGTCGGGCCGCTCGTCCTCGATCAGGTTGAGGTTCTGCAGGATCGCGTCGGCCGAGCCGGCGAACCACCGCGGCCCGAGGCGCTGCTGGGCCGGTACCGGCGTGACGTAGTTGCCCAGGAGCGTCGACATCCGCCACGTGCGGGAGACGTGCCGGTCCAGGCTGTGGCTCTTGTACTGCGTCAGTACGACGATCTTGAGGTAGCCGGCGTTCGCCAGGTTGGACAGGACGAAGTCGATCAGCCGGTACATTCCGCCGAAGGGCACCGCCGGCTTGGCCCGGTCGGCCGTCAGCGGCATCAGCCGCTTGCCCTCCCCGCCCGCCAGCACCATCGCCAGGACATGAGGTCTCGCCATGGCCAGACCTTAGCCCTCCCACCAGCGTTAAAACAGGACGAGCAGGCATATTTGGCACTACGCTGCCGGGCATGCGCGTCGACCTGCTCACCCGTGAATACCCGCCGGACGTCTACGGGGGAGCCGGCGTCCACGTCGAGCACCTGGCCCGGGAACTGCGCCGGCTGTGCGACCTTCGGGTCCACTGCTTCGACGGCGACCGGGCCGAGCCCGGCGTGACCGGCCACCGCGTACCGGCGGCGCTCGAGGCGGCCAACCCGGCCCTGCAGACGCTCGGCGTCGACCTGGAGATGGCCGCCGGCGCCGGGGGAGCGGACCTGGTGCACAGCCACACCTGGTACGCGAACCTCGCCGGTCACGTCGCCAAGCTCCTGCACGGCGTCCCGCACGTGGTCACCACCCACAGCCTCGAGCCGCTGCGGCCCTGGAAGGCCGAGCAGCTCGGCGGCGGCTACGCGATCTCCTCCTGGGCCGAGCGCACCGCGATCCTGGCGGCCGACGCGATCGTCGCCGTCTCCGCGGGCATGCGCCGCGACGTGCTCACCTGCTATCCCGAGGTCGACCCCGACCGCGTCACCGTCCTGCACAACGGCATCGACACCGACGAGTACGCCCCGGACCCCGGCACCGACGTGCTCACCCGCCACGGCATCGACCCCCAGCGCCCCTCCGTGGTGTTCGTGGGGCGCATCACCCGCCAGAAGGGCCTGCCCTACCTCCTGCGGGCCGCCCGAGCCCTCGACCCGTCCGCCCAGCTCGTGCTGTGCGCCGGCGCGCCCGACACCCCGGAGATCTCCGCGGAGGTCGAGGCGCTCGTCGACGAGCTGCGCCGCGAGCGCGGCGGGATCGTGTGGATCACGAAGATGCTGCCCCGCCCCGAGGTCGTGCAGATCCTCAGCCACGCGACCGTGTTCGCGTGCCCGTCGGTGTACGAGCCGATGGGCATCGTCAACCTGGAGGCCATGGCCTGCGAGGCGGCCGTCGTCGCCACCGCGACCGGCGGCATCCCCGAGGTCGTCGCCGACGGCGAGACGGGCCTGCTCGTGCCGATCGAGCAGGCCGCCGACGGCACCGGCACACCCGTGGATCCCGACCGCTTCGCCGCCGACCTCGCCGAGCGCGTGAACGCGCTGCTCGCCGACCCCGAGCGCGCCGCCTCGATGGGCAAGGCGGGCCGCCGCCGCGCGATCGAGCACTTCTCCTGGTCCCGGATCGCCCGCCGCACCCACGACCTGTACGCCTCTCTCATCTGACACCGGCCGTCCGCGCCGTGGCACGGCGTGGCTCCTGGGCGGCCGTGGCATGGACGCGGATACGGGATTACCCGGATCCGCGGGCGGGGGTTCGCCGGGGAGACTGTTCGCGTTCCCCGCGGAAGGACGGTCGATGGTGAATGGCATCGGGGGGGTCATTCTGGAATGCCCGGACCCAGGGTCCGGGCCGCGGATGGTGGCGGTGCGGCCGGCACCCGTGCTGCGCCCGTACGTCGCCGGGTACGCCGGTCTCCGCGTCGACGCCGCCCGGCCGCTGCGGGGGCGCGCCGTGGCGACCTGTGGGGTCACGCTGTTCCTCGACTTCGCCGCCTCGGTGCGGCTGGTCACCGCTCGGGATCGGCCCCTGCGCGTCCAGTCCTCGCACGTCACCGGCCTGCACGACCGGCCGGTCCTGTTCGAACAGCGCAGCCACCACCGGGGGATGGCCGTCGAGCTCACCCCGACCGGAGCGTACGCGCTGTTCGGCGTGCCGATGCGAGAGCTGAGCAACACGACCGTCGACCTGGCCGACCTGCTGGGGCCCCGCGCGGAGCGGCTCACCGAACGGCTCCGCGCGGCACCCGACTGGGCGACGCGGTTCGAGCTCCTGGACCGCCTGCTGCCCGCCTGGTTCTGCGCCGGGCCGGAGCCGGCGCCCACGGTGCTGCGCGCCTGGCGGCTGCTGCGGTGGACCTGCGGGGCGGTGAGCGTGGCCACGATGGCCGAGGAGACCGGCGTGACCCGCCGCTGCCTGGAGATGCGCTTCGCCGAGCAGATCGGGCTGCCGCCCAAGACCATCGCCCGCCTCCTGCGGTTCGAGCGGGCCGCGCGCCTGCTCACCGCATCCGCGTCCTCTGCGCCCGCGCAGATCGCCGCCGTGTGCGGCTACGCGGACCAGGCGCACCTCACCCGGGAGTTCGGCAGGCTCGCGGGCCGCACGCCCACCGGGCTGCGCGCCGAGCACGCCGCCGCGATCACGCTCCGCCGATCGCACAACGCATCCGGTCTCTGACCCTTCGCATTCGTTCAAGACCCGGGGAGAGGGCCGCCCATAGCGTCCGAGGTGGAAGTTCCCCCGGACGAAAGGGTCCGCTCCATGCTGATACCGAACTACCTGGCGGCCGCCGTCGTCGGCGGCGCGCTCGTCACCGCCGGTGTCGCGCTCGCGCCCTCCGCGAGTGCGTCACCGGCGCCGGCCTCGACCCGGGAGGCGGTCGCCCACCGGTGCGACCACCCGTGCAGCGACCCGCCGGGCCCCGGGTGGCGCTACATCGACAACTACTTCTGGGCCAGCAGCTGCATCGAGGTCGGCAACCGCGGCATCAACAACCATTCCTGGTCCAAGTACCAGTGCTACGGCAGCACCTGGACCAATTACGACCTCTGGGTGATCTGACCGCCGTCCGGCGACGGGCGGGCGTCCCCCTCGGCGCCCGCCCGGTCTCCGCGCCCGAGGTAGCGCCGGGTCACCCGGCGGCGCGGTCGCCGACGGGGCAGGGCGCGGCGGGCGCCGGAGCCGGCGCCACCGGGCGGGCGGTCCGGGACCGTACGGCACCGGACACCGCAGCGGTGAGGGCCAACGCGATGACGACGGCGCCGTAGGCGGTGGCGGTCGCCCGCAGGCCGAACGACGGCACCGCCGCGCCCGCGACGACGGCGGGCACGCTGAAGGCCAGGTAGCTGACCACGTACACCGAGGCGAACAGCTCCGCCCGCTGCCCAGGGCCGGCCAGCGTCGCCAGGGAGCGGAACGCCCCGAGGAAGGCGCTGCCGAAGCCGCAGCCGGCGATGGCCGTGCCGATGAAGAACAGGGACGTCGAGGCGGCGGCCAGCGCAAGAAGCGTCACGGCGGTTCCGGCGGCCAGCGCGGCCGCGCCGGCGGCCATGACGCGCTGCGGAGCCCGGTCGCGGACGAGCACCGAGGCCATCGCGCCCGCTCCGGTAAGGGTGGTGACGACGAGCCCCCCGACCAGGTGGTTGCCGATGTGCAGGACGCCGGCCGTCAGCGACCCGCCCAGGGACAGGTACAGGCCGCAGATCGCCCAGGTCGCCACCAGGCAGGGCGCGGTCGCCAGGAAGGCCGCGCGGGCCGGGACGGGGACCGCCGCCCGGGGCCGCAGAGAGGCCAGCGCGCCGGGGCGCGCGGTGACCAGGTCCGGCAGGAACGCCATCACGGCCGCCAGGATCACGAATGCCGCGGTGAGCCCCGCGAAGACCAGCGTCGTGGGGGCGGGGGCGTACTCCACCAGCGATCCGCTGCCCAGCGCGCCGGCGGCCAGGCCCAGGGCGGGCGCCACGCTGTTGACCAGCGACCCCGACCGGGCGCCGGGCTGCAGGTCGACCAGCCCGGCGCTGATGGCACCGGTCGCGGCACCGGTCGCCAGACCCTGCACGGTGCGCGCCGCCAGGAGCGTCCCGACGTCGCCGGCGGTCAGGAACAGGACCATGGCGGCGGCCTCGGCCAGCAGGGCGGCGATCAGGACGGGCCGGCGGCCGAGGAAGTCCGAGAGCCCGCCGACGGTCAGCAACGCGATCAGTAGGGCGAGGGCGTAGACGGCGAAGATCTCGGTGAGGGTGGTCGCCGAGAACCCCCATCGGTGCTGGTAGACGACGTACATCGGGGATGGGGCGCTCGCGGCGCCCATGAAGACCAGCAGGGTCGCGCCGAGCAGCCAGAAGCCGGCCGGGCGCGGCAGGCGCCGGACCGTACGGGCCGCCGCGGGCGCGACGCGGTCGTCCACTGTGGGCATGCGGTACTCCTCCAACAGTTCCAAGATTTTCGAACCATTGAAGGCTACTCCGGCCCGGTCGATTGTTCAACTATTATCGAACCATGCAGTCCGGATCGACACGTGAGCTCGCCCATCCCGACGCTGCGGACTTCGTCCTGACGGACGTGCTGTTCGCGCTCAGCGATCCGGCGCGCCTGGAGATCACCCGCCGCCTCGCCGAGGGACCCCTGGAGGTCGCGGCCTGCCAGCCCACCGGCGGCGACCTCCCCAAGTCGACCCTGTCCCACCACCTGAAGACACTGCGCGAGGCCGGCGTCGTCCGCAACGTCCCGCACGGCCGGCGGCGCTACGTCAGCCTGCGCCGCGACGACCTGGAGCGGCGCTTCCCCGGCCTCCTCGCCGCCGTCCTGCCCGCGGCCCCCACCGGCGAATGACCGCCTGACCACCCATTACAGTGTCGCCCGCTGCCGCCAACGGAAGGACGACCCCGCCGTGTCCACGCTCGACTCCTCGATCCCGCGGTTCCACCTGGCCATGCCCGTCGACGACCTGGACGCCGCCCGCGTCTTCTACGGCGAGGTCATCGGCTGCGCGCAGGGCCGCAGCGCCGACACCTGGATCGACTGGAACCTGCACGGCCACCAGTTCGTCACCCACCTGGCACCGCGCCGCGCCGAGCACGCGCACAACCCGGTCGACGGCCATGACGTCCCCGTGCCGCACTTCGGCCTGATCCTGACCATCCCGGAGTTCCACCGGCTCGCCGAGCGGTTCCGCGCGGCGGGCACCACGTTCGTCATCGAGCCCTACCTGCGGTTCGAGGGCCTGCCGGGCGAGCAGTGGACGATGTTCCTGCTGGACCCGGCGGGCAACGCGCTGGAGTTCAAGGCCTTCGCCGACGACGCGCAGGTCTTCGCCGTCTGAGCCGCCGCGCCGTGGCGGTGTCCACCGCCGGAGGCTCCATCTCGACGGTCGGCAGGTGAGGGCGGAGGCCTACGCTGGGCGGCATGCCGGATTCCGCATCCCTGTTGAGCATCGGACAGGTCGCCGAGCGAACGGGCCTGAGCGTGCACGCGCTGCGCTTCTACGAGCGCGAGGGCGTGCTGGTCGACCCGGTGCGGCGCGGCCCGGCCGGTCGCCGGGTCTACAGCGAGAACGACGTCGAGTGGCTGACCGTGTGCATCATCCTGCGGGCCTCCGGCATGCCGCTGCCGGCGATCCGCCGCTACACCGAACTCGTCCGCGAAGGGGACGGCAATGAGGAGGAGCGCCTGGCGCTCCTGCGCGCGCGTCACCGCCCAGATCGGCGACCTGGCCCGGTGCCTGGACCTGGTGAACCACAAGGTCGGCGTCTACGAGGACATCCTCACCGACCAGGCCGCCCCCTGCCGGCCGGCCTCGAGCGGACACTGATCCAGATCCTGGCGCGCACCACCGCCGTCCGCCCTGACCGGCACGCGTAGCCGGCGGCCGCCCGCCGGGCCGCCGGCACCCGCACTCGGCGCTCGGCATGTGCGGGCTGCTCCTGCTCGGCCGCGGGGCGGGCCGGGCCCGTCAGGTGTCGCCGGCCGGGGGCTCGGCGAAGGCGCCGGCGGACGCGGCGAGGGAGGCGGTTCTGGCCGCCTGGTCGGGCAGGTCCGGGTCGGGTGGCGTGCGGAGAAGCACCAGGTGGTGGTACAGGGGCGCGGTGGCGGCGATGAGCAGTCGCCGAGCGTCGGTACGCGGCGGTAGTTCGCCGCGCTGGACGGCCCGGCCGACGATGTTCTCGCAGCGGGCGTACCGGTCCTCCCAGAGCCGCCGTTGGGCGTGGTCGGCCTTCTCGGAGCGGAACGAGGCGGCGATCAGGGCCGCCATGATCGGCGGCTGGGCGGTCATGGCGGCCTGGATCTCATGGTTCAGCGCCGCCAGGTCGCCTTCCAGCGCGCCGGTGTCCGGGGGCTGCCAGTCGTCGTCGCTCGCCGCGTCGAGGACGTCGGCGAGCAGGCCTCCGACGTCTCCCCAGCGCCGGTACACCGTCGCGCGGTGCACGCCTGCGCGGGCGGCGACGGCGTCCATGGTGAGCCCGTCATAACCGTGCTCGCCGAGTTCCGCGAGGACCGCGTCGAGCACCTGCGTTCGGATACGTGCGGTGCGGCCTCCGGGGCGGCGTCGGGTCGGCGATGCCGGCGGGGTGTCCTCTGGCCGTGGTGCTGGGGAAGTCATCGCTGGTAGTCCGGTTGCTCAGTGGGCGGGTGACATGCCAGTATCTTAATGCAGCATTTGTCGCACTAGTAGTGTCTTCGGGTCGACGGTGGCGTCGGCCATCTCGCCCAGGACGGGCGGCTGCCGCCCGAGGCGACCGCCCACCCGGCCATACGGCTCGGCGTCCGCCGTGGCGCCTGACGCCCCAAGCCCGCGAACACCCCGTGCAGGAAGGAAACGACTGCTGATGCCGACCGCCCCCGACCCGACAGTGGTGCATCCGATGCCCGAGCAACCGCGGGTGGTGCTGCTCAAGCCGCTGATCACCTCACCGCTGATCGAGGTCGGAGAGTTCTCCTACTACGACGATCCGGATGATCCGACCGCCTTCCAGAGCCGTAACGTGCTGTACCACTACGGGCCGGAAAAACTGATCATCGGGAAGTTCTGCGCGCTGGCCGAGGGCGTGCGGTTCATCATGAACGGCGCCAACCACCGCATGGACGGTCCCTCGACGTTCCCCTTCCCGATCATGGGCGGTTCCTGGGCCGAGCACTTCGACCTCATCACCGGCCTGCCCGGGCGGGGCGACACCGTCGTCGGCAACGACGTCTGGCTCGGATACGGGGCCATGGTGATGCCCGGCGTCCGCATCGGCCACGGCGCGATCATCGCCTCCGGATCCGTCGTCGTCGACGACGTCCCCGACTACGGCATCGCCGGCGGCAACCCCGCCAGGCTCATCCGCCGCCGCTACAGCGACGCCGACATCGGCCGCCTCCTGGCCCTGGCCTGGTGGGACTGGCCGCTCCAGCACATCACCGAGCACCTCCGCACGATCATGTCCGGGAGCATCGACGACCTGGAGAGCGCCGCGCCCGCGCTCCCGCATCGATGATCCACCCGCGTTCCGGCACCCGAGAATCGAGCTGTCAGCATGCCTGCTTCATCCGACCACAACCCGTTCGCCGGCTGGCTTCGCGGCCATGCCGTCCCGCTCACCCACCTCGACCCTGAGGCGCCGCTCGATGACCTGGAGCCGCTGCGCGACATCATCGGCGACGCCCGCGTGGTCGCGATCGGGGAGAACTCCCACTTCATCAGCGAGTTCGCGGCCATGCGCCGGCGCGTCCTGCGGTTCCTGGTCGAACGCTGTGGTTTCACCGTCCTGGCCTTCGAATACGGCTTCAGCGAAGGCTTCCCCCTCGACGCCTGGGCCCGGGGCGAGGGGACCGACGATGATCTGTCGGCCCATCTCGCCGAGACGATCCCCGTGGGAGTCGATGAGCCGCTGCGCTGGATGCGGAGCCACAACGCGACGGCCTCGAAGCCGGTGCGCTTCGCCGGGATCGACGTCCCGGCGGCCGGTGGATCCCTGCTTCCCGCCCTGGCCCCGGTCGCCGACTACCTCCGCCAGATCGATCCCGAGACCCTGCCGGCGATCCAGACGGCGATGCGGATCGCCGAATCGTTCGCCGGCGCCTCGGCGGCCTCGGCGGCACCGGCCTGGACCCGCCTGGCCACTGCCGAACAGGACACTCTCAGCGCGATCCTGATGCGCCTGCTCATCCGGTTCCGCGCCGTCGAACCGCTGTACGTCTCCCGCGGTGACCAGCGCGGCTACGACATCGCCCTGCGTCGCCTCGAAGCCGCCTGCCACGCGGACTACGGCTTCCGCGCCATGGCCGACCTCTTCGCCGGAAGCGGCCTGACCGCCGACACCTCGGCCCGGGACGTCTACATGGCCGGGTCGGTCCGGTGGCACCTGGAACGTTCCGAACCCGGGACCCGCATCGTGCTGGCGGCCCACAACGCCCACATCCAGAAGACGTCGGTCTCGTTCAACGGTCACCTCACGGGGCTGCCGATGGGACAGCACCTGCACGGCGTTCTCGGCGATGAGTACTTCGCCCTCGCCCTGACGAGCGTCAACGGGCACACGGCCGACATGCGTCCCGACGAGAAGGCGCGCTTCGGGTTCGCCATCGACGACACCGCGCTGGAGCCGCCCGAGCGGGGAAGCATCGAAGCCGCCTTCGCCGACGCCGGCCTCGGGCTCAGCATCGCCGATCTTCGCCGGGCCCGTCCGGAGACCCCCGGCCCCGACCGCGTCCGGATTCAGAGCGCCTATCTGCACACCCCTGTCATCGACGCGTTCGACGGCGTCATCAACACCGCGACCTCCACCGTGATCGACGACGTTCGGCGGAAGGACTGACACATGATCTTCACCCAGGCCGAACTCGACTACCTGGCCACCCAGCCCGTCGGGCGGCTGGCCACCGTCTCGCCCGACGGGCAGGTGCAGAACAACCCGACCAACTTCGACCTCGACGCCGGTACCGGCACGATCTTCATCGGCGGGGGCGCGATGGGCCGGTCGAAGAAGTTCCGGAACGTCCAGCAGGGCAGCACGGTCGCGTTCGTCGTGGACGACCTGGCGACGATCGATCCCTGGGCGCCCCGGGGCATCGAGATCCGGGGCAAGGCAGTGGCGCTGACCGATCAGGAGCCACCCGTGCCCGGCATGTCCCGAGAGATGATCAAGATCACCCCCACCAAGATCGTCTCGTGGAACCTCGACGGACCGCGGGCGAGCCGCACGGTGTGAGGCACCACCCCGGGGCTCCCGCCCTCTCCGGGCGGCCAGGCCCCGAGCGCGGCCTCCGCCGCGCTCGGGGCCTGGCCGGAGCGTACGTCTCGGGCACCTGGGTGACGATCTCCACCCGAGGCCCCTTCACGGTCACGCCACCCATGACGGAACGACCTGGCCCAGCCAGGCCGGGTCGGTCAGTCCGCGGATCGCGGTGACCGCACCGTCCACGACCGTGAAGGCCATGACGGTGACCGGCCGTCCGCGAACGGTGATGAGAACGCCAGGGACGCCGTCCACGAGCACCGGATGCCCCAGCAGCTCTGCCCGGTCGGCGGCCCGTGGATGATGCGGTGGATGGTGGAACGGCCGACGCTGTACTCGGTCGCCAGGTCGGCCAGCGACACCTCGCCCTCGGCGTAACGGCGGCGGATGGACCGCCGCGCGGACTCGGGCAGTTTGGGCTGCCTGCCCTTGAGCTTGCCGTTCTTCTTGGCCAGCGCCATGCCCGCGCGCGTGCGCAGGTGACCGAGATTCGCCTCAAATTCGGCGACCATCGCCAGGGTCTGCAGGAACAGCCTGGCCGAACGGGTCGTTCCAGTCGTAGACCGACCCGCCCAGCCCGAACAGCACCTCCCGCTCGGACAGGTCGGTGAGGATCTGGTTGGCCTCGGCCATGTTGCGAGCGAACCGGTCGAACTTGGTCACGGTGAACACGCTGGCCGGCCACACCGCCGCCAGGGCCTGGTCCAGGCCGCCGCGGTTGCGGCGGGTGGTGCCGGAGAAACCCCGGTCGATGTAGATGCGATCGGCTGGGACGCCGAGACCGAGCAGCTGCTCGGTCTGGACGACGACGTCCTGCTCGTCGGTGGAACAGCGGGCGTACCCGACCCGGACGGCACCGGGAGCCGAAGCGTTCACGCCCTCAAGTGTTCCGGATAGCCCCCTGTCACCGGGACAGTTCGCGGAACACTCTTACGGAACACCTCGACCTGGGGCGCCGTCCGGGCTGGCCGGTGTTCTGGTAGGGGATCCCCTACCGGAACACCGGCCAGTGAACGAAAACTGCGCCCCAGGCTCTGCGGAACGAAAGATCCAAGGCAGCAGCACAGCTGGCCCGGCAGGACGCGCCTGGGCTGTGGAGCTGAGGAGACCGGCGAGGGCCGCGCGGGCAGGGTCGTTGGTTTCGGGCGGTGCGGAACGCGGGGCCGGTGACTTCGCCGGGCGCGGTGTCCGATTCCTTCAAGACCGCCGTCCACTGCGTGGTTACATTGACCTGCATGAACGTATTTCCAGACCAGATCTTTCGACCAGGTGAGCATGCGTATGACGAGGAGCGGACGGGGCTCAACCGGGCTGTGGAGTCGTGTCCGGCGTGTGTGGTCGGCGCGGTCGGCGAGCAGGACGTGGCCGCCGCCGTGCGGATGGCGGTGGCGCAGGGCCGGGCCGTCGGCGTGATGGCCACCGGCCACAGCCCTTCGGTGGCGGCGGACGGCGCCGTGCTGATCAACACCGGGCGGATGAACGGTGTCGAGGTGAACCCCCGGACCAGGTCCGCCTGGGTGGAGGCGGGGACGCGGTGGCGGCAGGTCGTGGAGCGGGCCGCCCCGCACGGCCTGGCCCCGTTCAACGGCTCCAGCCCCAACGTGGGCGCGGTCGGCTACACGACCGGTGGGGGCGCGGGCCTGCTCGGCCGCCGCTTCGGCTTCGCTGCCGATCACGTACGGCGGCTGCGCATGGTCACCGCCGACGGCCGTCTGCGCGAGGTCAGCCCCGGCAGCGACCCGATCTGTTCTGGGCGGTGCGCGGGGGCAAGGACAACTTCGGCGTCGTCGTCGGCATGGAGATCGAGCTGTTCTCGGTGTCGCGGCTGTACGGAGGCGGCCTCTACTTCCCCGCCGACGCCACCGGCGACGTCCTGCACGCCTACACCGAATGGACCCGTTCGCTGCCGGAGCACATGGCCTCCTCGGTGCTGCTGGCCCAGAACCCGGACCTGCCCGCGGTGCCGGCGCCGCTGCGCGGCAGGTTCGTCACGCATGTACGGATCGCCTTCAGTGACGCCGAAGGCGGACAGGAACTGATCCAGCCGCTGCGAGAGATCGGCCCCACCTTGATGGACACGGTGCGGGACATGCCCTACGCCGAGGTCGGCACCATCCATCACGAGCCCACCGATACCCCCTACGCGGCCTATGACCGCAACGTACTCCTGCGGGACATCGGCAAGGACGCGGTCGACACGCTCCTGGCCCACACCGGACCGGACGCGCAGCCGCCGTTCATCACCGAGCTGCGGCACTTCGACGGCGCCTACACCCGTCCGCCCGAGATCCCCAACTGCGTCGGCGGCAGGGACGCGGTGTTCTCCCTGTTCACCGGCGCGACGGCCGCCCCCGGGAGCCGGGAGGCGCGCGATCGGTTCCTGGCGGACATACGTCCCTGGAGCACTGGGGGCACCAACATCAACTTCGCCGGTATCGAGGACACCGACCCGGCCGTCGTCCGCACCGCCTATCGGCCCGGCGACTACACCCGCCTGACCGAGCTCAAAGCCGTCTACGACCCCGGCAACGTCTTCCGGATCAACTTCAACATCCCCCCGAAGGGGGCGCCGGCATGACGGCGCGGCCGGAACCGCAGGGCCCCGAGCCGTTCAGGACACGGCCCCGCTCCGACGCGGTGCGCAGGCGCCATCGCGGCGTCCTTGACGGTGACGCGGCCGCCCCCCACGGCACCTCATCCGAACCTGCACACAACCACAATCACGGGAGGAAGTCTTGCGAGTCGGAATCGGGCTGCCCGCCGCCGTGCCGGACACCGACGCCACGGTCATCGGGCGCTGGGCCGCGGAAAGCGAGGAGCGCGGCTTCGCCTCCCTGGGGGTGATCGACCGGCTGGTGTACGACAACCTGGACCCGCTGGTCACGCTGGCCGCCGCAGCGGCCCGCACCGAACGCATCGAGCTGCTGACCACCGTCCTCAACACCGGTTACCGCGGCAACCCCGTGCAGCTGGCCAAGCAGATCGACTCGCTGGAGCGGCTGTGCGCCGGACGGCTGACCGTGGGCCTGGGCATGGGCGGCTGGCCCGAGGACTACGCCGCCAGCGGTGCGCCGACGACCCGGCGCGGCGCCGCGTTCGAGGCCGGCCTCGCGGCGATGCGCGCCGTGTGGCGCGGCGAGACGACCGGAGCCTCCGGCCCGGTCCCCGCCCTCCCCGAAGGCCGCCCCGGACTGCTCCTGGCCGGTCTGGTACCCGCCGCGTTCGCTCGAGCCGCCCGCCTGTCCGACGGCTGGGTGGCCCCGTCCTTCGGCCTGCGAACCCTCGAACAGGGCGTCGAGGCCGTCCACCGGGAATGGGCCCGGGCCGCACGACCCGGAAGGCCGCGCATCATCGTCGAGCGCTACTTCTGCCTGGGACTCGGCGCGGCCCAGACTGCCGAAGCCTACGTGGCGCACTACTACGGCCCCGACTACCTTCCTCACATCCAGCCCGACCTGCTGACCGGCCCCGAGCGGCTACGCCTGGAGATCGACCGCCTAACCGCGGCGGGCGCCGACGACCTGGTACTGCTGCCCTGCTCGGGCGATCCCCGGCAGATCGGCCTGCTCGCCGACGCCCTCGACCAGACGCGCCGGACACCGGCCAAGGAGGCGACACCGTGAACTCCCACGACCGCAAGGACCCGGCCGGTTCCGACCTCACCGACCTGGTCAACGTCGGCCGGGCGGTGGCCGGCTACTTCGCACGCGTCGGGATCACCCGCAGCGCACAGCTGACAGGCAGGGACCCGATCGAACTGTACGCGCAGATGTCGGCCGCCGCCGGCGAGGCCCTGGACCCGTGCCTGCTCGACACCATCATGTCCGCCGTCGACCAAGCCGAAGGACGACCCGCCCGACCGTGGTGGCACTACACCCCAGAACGCAAACGGCTGCTTACTGCAATCAGACCCTCCACCAACAAAGACACCTAGACCAAGAGACGTGCCAGACCAGCCCCCTGCCCGGGCTCGGGACCCAGTCGGGGGGCCAGGCAGCGTGTACGGCCGGTCACCTGCACCCGCCTTAAGCTACCGACAGGTACCGCCAATGGCGGTCCACAGATTCCCCAGCTCCTGATCGCGGCACCCCTTCACGTCTGCGACCAGCTAAAAGGGGCCCAGAGGAGGTGAATAGCACCCCCGACCACCTGCTTTCTGGCGTATTCCGGCCGCCCCCGAACGACACCCGTTCCGCCGGCGTGAGGGCGTCCATGACGACGTACAGCGCGAGGCCGACGGACTCGGCGAGCACGGCCTCCTCCGCGGGGTCGATTCGGGAGTTCGATCGCCTCCCCGGGGAGTGCGCCGACGTGAAGTTCGAGGGACTGCTCGCCCCGCGCCCCGCGCCTGCGGAGCGCGTCCAGGCAGATCCGACTCGTCACCGTGGTGAGCCAGCCGCGCAGGTCCTCAATGCCGCCACGGCCGGAGCGCGCGAGCCGCAGCCACGCCTCCTGGACGGCGTCATCCGCGTCGGCGTGCGAGCCGAGCATGCGGAACGCGATCGCGTGAAGATACGAGCGCTGTGTCTCGAACTCCGCGGCGAGCTCTTCCTCTTCGGTCACGGTTCTCCTTGGCGTACGGCGGTGTCACCACCAGGACGCATCGCGCGCCGGTGAGGTAACTCCCGGACCGGCGTTACCTTCCGCCGCGGCCGGACGGCGTAGTGCCGTTCACCGATCCACGGTTCCCTGGAGGAGAGATGGCAGCACGCATCCAGAACGCGGCGGGCGGACCCGACATCACACCGGCCGTCCAGCACCTTTTCACGGAGGTGTACGCCAGCGGCGTACCGCGTCAGACGCTTGAGCTCGTGCATCTGCGCGCGAGCCAGATCAACGGCTGCAGCGCCTGTGTCGACGCCGGCGCCACGCGCGCGGCCAAGGCCGGTGTCAGCCCCGAGAAGCTGTACGCCCTCGCCGCCTGGTACGAGAACCCGCTCTTCGACGACGCCGAGCGGGCCGCGCTCGCGCCCGCCGAGGCCGCGACCAGGCTCTCCGACCGGCCCGGCGCGGTCACCGACGAGATCTGGGCCGAGGCCGTTCGGCATTACGACCAGCGGCAGCTCGCAGCCCTGGTGCTCATGGTGGCGATCACCAACTTCTTCAACCGCATCAACACGACCCTCCGGATCCCTGCCGGGACCAGATGGGACTGACCGCCACCACCCCGGGGCGGCGACCACTTTCCGATCGCCGCCCCGCTCGTGGTCAGCCGTTCCCCGGCTGCTGCTCGGTGTCGACGGCGGGATCCGTCCGTGCGAACCGCCCGGATCCGACTGGTTCTTCTTGACGGAGGCGTACACATAGGCCAATACTCTAGTTAGTTAGATGATTAGGTGGATCAGATGATCAGTTTTCGAATCGAGGGCCGGACCGGGGTGCCGCCGTATCTGCAGATCGTCCAGCAGGTGCGGCAGGCGCTGCGAATGGGCCTGCTGGCGCCCGGTGACCAGTTGCCGACGGTCAAGGAGGTCGTCGGTGAGGTGGCGGTCAATCCCAACACGGTGCTGAAGGCCTACCGCGAGCTGGAACGGGACGGGCTGGTGGAAGGGCGTGCCGGTCAGGGCACGTTCGTGGTCGGCCGTCCGGCCGGGCCGCCGCCGGGCACGCACACCCGGCTGGGGCGCAGCCTGGCCCGGTGGGTGGCCGAGGCGCGTGAGGCCGGGCTCGACGACGAGGCGATGGAGTCGCTGCTGCGCATCACACTGCGGGCGGCCGAGGAGGAAGGAGTGGCATGAGCATGGAACAACCCCTCGCCGTGGAGACCCATGGGCTGACCAAACGGTTCCGCGCCAAGACGGCACTGGAGGACTGCGACATCGAGGTGCCGGCAGGCCGGGTGTCGGCGCTGATCGGGCCGAACGGGGCCGGGAAGACCACGCTGCTGCGGGTGCTGTGCGGCCTGGCCCGCCCGAGCGAGGGTGAGGCCGCGGTACTGGGCCGCCGCCCCGACCCCGACGACGCGGCGTTCCTGGCCGACATCGGCTTCCTGGCCCAGGACATCCCGTTGTACCGGCGGATGACCGCCGCCGGCCACATCGCGCTCGGCGGCCACCTCAACGCCCGATGGGACGCAGACGCGGCCCGGGAGCGAATGGGTGCGCTGGGCATCGCGCTGGACCGGCCGGTGGCGACGCTGTCAGGTGGACAGCGCACCCAGCTGGCGCTGGCGCTCACGCTGGCCAAGAAGCCGCGCGTACTGCTGCTCGACGAACCGGTGGCCGCGCTGGACCCGCTCGCCCGCCACCAGTTCCTCGCCTCACTCACCGAGGCGGTCGCCGACGGCGACTTGACCGTACTGATGTCATCGCACCTGGTGCATGACCTGGAACGGGTCTGCGACCACCTGATCCTGCTCGATTCCTCCCGCCTCCGCCTGGCCGGCGACATCGACGACATCCTGGCCCAGCACCGGATCCTGATGGGGCCGCGCCGCGACATCACGGCGATCGAACGCGACCACACGGTAGTCAAGACCACCCACACCGCCCGGCAGAGCACCCTGCTGGTGCGCCTGAACGGCCCGCTGCACGACCCCCGCTGGGAGGTGGCCGAGCCGGACCTGGAGGAGTTGATCCTCGCCTACATGGGCCTTAGCGGTAGGCCCGCCCCGCTTGCGACGACCGGAGAGGCCCGATGATCTGGCTCGTGTGGACGCAGTACCGCAGGCAGTTCACCTACACCGCCACCCTTGTGGGTGCGCTGGCGGTACTGCTGATCGTCACCGGCGCGGTGATGAACTCCGACTACCACTCGGCATTGGCCCACTGCGGCACCGCCGGAGACTGCGGCAACCTGGGACTGTTCCAGGGAAGTGGCTGGTCCGCGCTGACCACGGCGGTGCCGCTGACCGTCGGCGTGCCGATCCTGCTGGGAGTCTTCTGGGGCGCTCCGCTGGTGGCCGGGGAGTACGAGCAGGGCACCCAGCAGTTCGTCTGGACCCAATCGATACCCCGCCGGCGATGGCTGCTGACGAAGATCGGCTGGGCGCTGTCGGCGGCCGCCGTGTGGGGCTCGGTCGTTGCCGCGTCGGTGACCTGGTGGTCGCGAACCGAGAACGCGCTCAACCACCACCGGTTCGACCCGTTCAAGTTCGATGTGCAAGGCGTGGTCCCGGTCGCCTACGCAGTGTTCGCGGTGGCGCTGGGCATCGCGGCCGGAGCCGTGCTGCGGCGTACACTGCCGGCGCTGGGCGTGACCGTGGCCGGATTCACCACACTGCTGCTGGTGCTGCAGAGCTTCGTCCGGCCACATTATCTGCCGATGAAAACCGCGAACCTGCCGCTGTCGCGCCTGCACGGGGGGCTGCTCAGCGGCTCCTGGCAGTTCGGTGGACAGGTCCTCGATCCCACCGGTCAGGTCGTCGGCCACGTGATCGGCGGAAACGACTGGAACATCCAGCAGGCGATCCCGGCCAACTGCGTCTTGAACAACCCCGACAGCGTGCGACAGTGCCTGTCCGCCGACGGATATCGCATGGTCGTGCACTACCAGCCGGCATCCCGATACTGGACCTTCCAGTTCATCGAAGCGGGACTCTTCCTCGCCCTCGCCGCCGTCCTCGTCCTGATCGCCTACCGAGCCATCAGCAGGCGAGACGCCTGACACATCGGCAACTACCGGCCGGGTCTTTCATAGGTGAGCGGCGACGACTTCCTTCGCGCGGAAACGGGGGTCGACCGGCATCGGAACGAAAATGCAAGGCCCCAGGACTGTTCGCACGGCGAAAGGAGCGGGTTGTGAGGGAGCACCGTGACGGGTGGAAGGTCGTTTCCGACCCGTCGGCATGGGACGGCATAGTCTTCGTCGACATTGACGGCACCCTCGTACCCGCCCCCGGCTCTGCTGTCCACGTAGCCCGATATCTGGGCACGGAGGAGGAGATGGCCAAGGCCGAGGCAGCCTACGCGGCCGGTCAATTGACCAACCCCGAGATCGCGGCGGTGGACGCCCTCGCATGGGCGGACCGCACCGAACGGGAGATCGACGACTGGCTGACTCAACTGCCGCTCGTCGACGGGATCGCGGAGACAGTCCAGTGGTGCCGTGCTCATCGTCTGCTACCGGTACTGGCCACCCTGGCCTGGCAGCCGATCGGGAAGCATCTCGGGAAGAGGTTCGGGTTCGCCGCCTACTGCGGACCTGAGCTGGAAATCCTCAACGGGTCCTTCACCGGCCGAGTGCGGGCCACCTTCGATGAGTTCGGTAAACGCGACTTCGCGCTGCGCTACGCGGAGAACCTCGGCTTCGGCCCGTCCCAGTGCGCCGCCATCGGCGACAGCCGGTCGGACCTGCCGCTGTTCGACGAAGTCGGCCTCGGTGTCGCCTTCAACGCGGACCAGCAGGCGCGTGACAGGGCCTCGACGACGGTGGACGGCGGGGACCTACGGGCCGTGACACCGCTTCTGGCGGATTGGCATCAGCGCATTCGTTGAAGCGCCCAGCCGGGTACGGCGCATGTCGTCATCCGTACCCCCGACCTGGGTGTTCGGGAGTCGTGACCGACGGGCGGCGGCGCGTGCGCCCGTAGTACCGGGCAGCGCGTCGACCTGTCATGATTCCTCCTCGCTCGGCAGGGGCACGATCACGGAACGCCGGACATGACTAAAGATCACCGAGGTCTGCACGTGCACGATCTCCCGCCGCTTGGTGAGGCGGTCCAGGATGAAGGCGCTGAGCTGATCGTTGTCGGCCACCGCGATGTGCAGCAGGAAGTCGTCGCTGCCGGACATGACGAAGTACGACAGTACTTCCGGCAGGCTCGCCACGAAGGCCTGGAACGACTCGATCACCGTGCGGTCCGGTGGGCGCAACTGCACGGCCACCATCGCCTGGGTGCCACGGCCGATCTTCCGCAGGTCCACCTCGGCGTGCCGACCACGCAGGATGCCGCGCTTGGTCAGCCTGCGGATGCGTTCCAGACAGGTGGACTGCGCCACGTGCAGGCGGGCGGCCAGCTCCTTGTTCGTCAGCTGGGCGTCCTCCTGCAGGAGCGTGAGCAGCGCCGTGTCAAGTTCGTCCAGCACCATCGCGAACACCTTGTTTCCGTGCAGAATTCGAGATTTTCGGTGAATTTCCGAACCTAGCACGACCATAGCCGGGAAGATCCGCAGTACCCGCTACCTTTGGCGTCATGCTCCTGTGTGACGGCGATCTCGCCGAACTCACCGCCGCGGCACGCCCCGCGAAACCCGTGCGCCGACGCGGGCGCACCCTGGCGGTCTCCTCCGTCCTGGCGGCAGCGCTGATCTGGAGCACGTCGTTCGCGGTCACCAAGGTGGCACTGGCGGAAATCCCGCCGATGACGATCGGCGCGATCCGGTTCAGCCTCGCCGCCCTCATCCTGGCCGCAGTGGTCCACACCAGGCGGGACCGGCGGCTGCCGACGGTCCGGCAGCGGTTGTTCATCGGCCTGGCCGGGCTGCTGGGCATCGCAGCGTACTTCGCCGTGGAGAACCTCGGCGTCGACCTGGCGACGGCCTCCGACGCGACGCTGATCGTCGCCTCGTACCCGATCATCACCCTGGCCCTCGAGTTGGTCATGCGGCGGGCCATGCTGTCGGTCGTCCGGCTGGCCGGCATGGTCATCGCCATCGGCGGGGTCTGGCTGGTGGTGCGGGGCGGGACGGGCGGTGACCTCGCGAACCGGTTGTGGGGCGACACGTTGCTGATCCTTGGCGGGCTCGTCTGGGCCGGGTACAACCTGGTGGCGCAGCACGACGCCTCGGGCGCCTCGCCGGTCGTGGTGACGTACTACCAGACGCTGGCCGGAGCGCTCGCTTTCATCGCGATGTCGCTGTTCGAAACGGACCGCTGGGTCTGGCCGTCACCGGCCAACCTCGGCCGCATGCTGTTCCTGGCCGGGCTTTGCTCGGTGGCCGCGTTCCTTCTCTACAACCACGGATTGCGCGGGCTGTCGCCCAGCGTGGCGGTCAACATGCTCAACATCGTCCCGGTGGCGGGCCTGGTGTGGGCGGCGTCGCTGGCCGGGGAAGCCGTCGGCGTGCAACAGATCATCGGCGGTGCCGTCGTCATCGTCGGCGTGGTATCCGGCCTGTACCAGCGAAAGAGCGACAGGCCCACGGCAGTATCGAACGCGGCAAGATCAAACACAGAGGGCAACGCATGACAAACCGGCCAGAGTTCAAGTGCGCGATCGTGGTCAGCGCCGAGCTGCCCACGGGACTCGCGGTCAACGCGGCGAGTGTGCTCTCGCTGACCATGGGGCACCGCGTCGAGGGACTCGTCGGCGTGGACGTGAAGGACGCCGATGGCGTGGCCCATCCCGGCATCATCTACACCCCGCTGCCGATCCTGGTGGCGCCGCGCGAGCAGGTCGGCACCATCGTGCAGACCGCGGCCGCGCAGGACGGGATGTTCTTCGTCGGCTTCAGTTCCCTCGCCCAGGGTTGCAGGACATACGAGGAATACATCGACAAGATGGCGGCCACCCCGACCGCCCAACTGGCCAGTGTCGGTGTCGGCCTGTACGGCCCGCGCAAGCAGGTCAACAAGCTCGTCGGCTCGCTGCCGCTATTCCGCTGAGATCAGACCTGCCGTCCGTACTCCGCCGTTGACCTCGGCCGGACGTGTGGTGCTCACCGGCGCCGCGGGGGCTGTTCCGCCGACGACGCCGCCCACTCGCCGGAATGCCCGTCGCCCCCATCACTTAAAGAACTCAACGGGCACAACCGTGCAAGTAGGCGCACCCGCCCATACCCATAGCGATCAGATGGTTACGCGCACCGGTCGGCCGCCTGAGGTGGCGATCGCCCAGCCCTGCGGGGGCAGGCTCACCCGTCCTTCGTGGATCCGCCCGCCGCCCGCGGCGTGCGCCCAGCCGCCGGGCGGCAGGGGGAGCTCGGCGGGCCGGTCGGCGGCGTTGAGGGCGACCGCCACGGCCTCGCCGTCGTGACCGGCGGTGTAGACGATCGCGGTGTTGGTCAGCGTCGTCACCTCGGTACGGGCGCGGACCAGCCACGGGTGCCGCCGCCGGAACCCGATGAGGTCCTGGTGGAGCCGGTGGTGGGAGCGGCCGTGCCCGGCCAGGCCCGCCGGATCGTCGGGGAAGACGGGACGGATCGCGTCGTCGCCGCCCTCGCGGTCCTCCTTGACCCCCTGGAACGCCTGCTCGTCCCCGGAGTAGATCGCGGGGATCCCGCCGACCGTGCACAGGATCACCAAGGCGTGCTCCCAGTGACGGGGCTCGCTCAGCCGGCTGGCGATCCGCGTGACGTCGTGGTTGCCGACGAAGGTGTGGGGCGCGAAGGTCTCCAGCAGGGCGTTGTGCCGTTTCAGGGCCCAGGCCAGCTCGAACAGGTTCCGGTCGTTGAGCGAGCTCCAGACCGCCTTCCACAGCTCGTACTGCGTGACCGAGTCCAGCCCGCCCTCGGTGACGTAGGAGGCGTAGTCGCCGTGGATGACCTCGCCCATCAGCCACGCGTCGGGGAACCGCGCCCGGACCCGGTCGGTGACGGTGCGCCAGAACGGCGCCGGCACGGCGTAGGCGGCGTCCAGCCGCCAGCCGGACACGCCCCGCTCCAGCCAGTGCGTCATCACGCCGGTGACGTAGTCGGCGACCTCGGGTTCGTCGTGGTTGAGCGCGACGAGCCGGTGGTGGCCCTCGAAGGTCGCGTAGTCGCCGTCGGGCGCAGGGCGGAACCAGGAGGCGTACCGTGAGCGCGGCCCGTGCGCGACGGCGTCGGCGAAGGCGGGGAAACCCCGGCCGACGTGGTTGAACACCCCGTCCAGCAGCACCCGCACCCCGCGTTCGGACGCCTGCTCGACGAGCCGGAGCAGGTCCTCCTCGGTGCCCAGCCGCGAATCGACGCGGAAGTGGTCGACGGTGTCGTAGCCGTGGGTCTGGGAGGCGAACACCGGCCCGAGCGCCAGCCCGTTGCAGCCCAGGGCGATCAGGTAGTCCAGCCAGTTCGCCACGCGGGACAGCCGAGGCACCGGCGGCGCGGACGGCGGCAGGGCCTGGCGTTCGGCGCCGGCGAACCCGAGCGGGTACACGTGCCACCAGACGGCGTGTTCGGACCAGTGCATGGGAGATCCCGTCAGTGCTCGGTGGGCCGGCCGCCCTGGCGGCCGGCGTGGGGGAGGTCGCCGGCGAGCCGGTCCATCAGCGTCCCGGCGAGCCGCAGGACCTGGCGTTCGGTGTCCGACAGCCCGGCCATCGCCGAGGCCAGCCACGCGTCGCGCTCGGCCATGTCACGGGCCAGCGCGGCAGTCCCCGCCGGGGTGATGGCCAGCACCGACTGCCGGCGATCGCGGTCGTCGCGGATCCGGGTGATCAGACCGGCCTGCTCCAGCTCGGCGAAGACCCGGGTGAGGGACTGCGGCCGCTGGTACTCGGCGGCGGCGAGCTCCCCGGCGGTGGCCGGGCCGTGCCGGTGCAGATGGCCCAGGACGCCGAGCTTGTTGGCGCTGAGCGCGTCGGGCGCACGCGCCGCGCGCAGCCGCCGCCCGAGCCGGGTGACGCCCTGACGCACCTGCGCGGCGCTCTCCCGGAGTTCGGTGTCCTCGTCCACCTTGCTCACATTACTACGCTATCACTTACGATTCCGCCATGAGCGACCGGCCACGACGCCACCACACTCCTCTGATCTCATACGCATCACGTAAGATTCGATGCTGGTCCGCCGCCGTCCGGCGCCTCGACCCGGATCTCGCGGCGCTGCGGGCGACCGCCGTCACCCTCGCCGCGACGCTGACCGCGTACGGGTCGGCGTCGCTGCTCGAGCACACCGCGCGCCTGCACGTCGACATCCTCATCCAGGCGGTCGCGCTGACACTGACCCTCTCGCGCACCGGACCCGGCGCCGACTCGGCCGACCGGATCATCACCCTGGCGGCCCTACCGCCCCTGGCGCTCGCGGCGGCCGAGACCTCCAGGCTCATGTCCGAACACCCCGCCGCCGGCGACGCGATGTTCACCGTCCTGCTCAGCACCACGATCGCGGTACGGCGGTTCGGGCCGCGCGCGACCAGGGCCGGGACCCTCGCGGTGCTGCCACTGATCGCCGTGCTCGTCGGGCAGGTCCCGGGCGTTCCCCCGCCCGGCCGCGACCAGGACCTGTGGGCGGCGATCGTCGCGCTGACCGCCGCGTTCTGGGCACTCACCGCCCGCTGGGCCGCGAACCGCACCGGGTTCACCCGCCCGGCCGCCGCGGCGTACACCCCGCCGGCGGCGGCCCGGGCGCCCGGGCGGCGGCCGTCCGCGAGCACGCGCATGAGCCTGCAGATGGCCGGTGCCGTCGGCGCCGCGTTCCTCGTGGGCCACCTGGCGTTCGCCGAGCACTGGACGTGGGTGGTGCTCACCGCGTTCGTCGTGTGCAGTGGGGCGCGGGGCCGCGCCGACGTCCTCCACAAGGGCGTGCTGCGCACCGCCGGCGCGGCGGCCGGCACCGTGGCCGCGACGGTGACCGCCGGCGCGTTCGGCCCACGCGACGCCCGCGCGATCATCGTGATCTTCGTCGTCCTGGCCGCGGCCACCTGGCTGCGGCACTTCGGCTACGCCTACTGGGCCGGGTGCGTCACCGCGGTCCTCGCCCTGCTGTACGGCTACTTCGGGCAATCCGCCGCCGACCTGCTGGCGACCCGGCTGACGGCGATCCTCCTCGGCGCCGTGCTGGGCGTCACGGCGTCCTGGCTGATCCTGCCGATCCGGTCCGTCGACGTGCTGCGCCGCCGGACCGCGGACGCGCTGGCCGTGCTCGGGGACTTCCTGGCCGCGGCGCGCCGGGACCCCGGGCGGCTGGCCGACGACCAGGTCAGGTTCGACGGCGCCGTACGGCGGCTCGAACAGATCGCGGGCCCGCTGCGCGCCCACCGCGGGCTCCGCCGCACCGTCCGCGGGCGCGGCTGCCCCGCCCGCTCTCATCCCGCCGACGCGATCGACACGGTGCGGCGGTTCGCCGAGCCGGTCCGCGCCATCGCGCGGTGCGCGGCCGAGCACCGCGCCGTGCTGGCCGCCCCCGACATCCTGCGCCTGAACGCCGCCGTCACCGCCGACCTGACCCGGGCCCGCCGCGCCGTCGGCCGCCGCCCCACGGGGCAGGGCACGGCCTCCCTCGGGGCGCCGGCGCCCACCACGCCGGCCTGCCCCGCCGACCGCGTACGCGCGGCGCTCATCGAACTGGACGCCGCCCTGCGGAACCTCGAGCGGATCTTCACCGGTCCGACGAACGCCTCCTGGGCGAACCGCCGCTGACGTCGGCCCTGCGAGCTGATCCGCACGATGTGACCCGGGCGGGGCGACGTGGGCCGGGGTCAGTGGTAGGCGGCGACGGCGGCGAAGTACAGGCCGAGGAAGGTGGCGGCCGCGCCTGCGCCCGTGATGATCGCGTTCGCCGTGCGGGTGCCGGCGGTGCGGGCGAGCAGGCCGGTGATGGTCGCGACGTTCAGGGCGAAGGACATGGCGAGCAGCAGGGACAGGATCTGGACCAGGCTCATGGGGATGGCTCCCGTCGGCTTCTTGGTGCGCGATGTGAAACGAATGACGAGAATGACAATCAGTCAGGCGGCGATTGTTCGGGAACGCCGGTGAACAATGGCGGAAGAATCCAAGCGGAGGCACCATGGCCGGGCGTCCACCCCGAGCACCTGGTGAAAGAGGCGATGAGGCCACCCGGGCCCTGATCGCGTGGTACCAGCGGGCCTTTGAGTCATCAGGCCTGGAGAGCCGTCAGTCCCTGGCGATACGCGCCGGTGTCGCTCCCGCTCGTGTTTCGGAGTTCTTCAGCGGAGCCCGATTTCCGTCCTGGCCCCTCGCTCAGCGGCTCGCGGCGGCACTGGGCCTGGACGAGGACGAGGCCCACCGGCGGTGGACCCGCTCTGCCAGGCTGCACCGGCAGGCTAGATCGGCGGCCGCCTCCGCCGCAGGAACGCGTCATGGCGCGCCGCCCGCGTTGCCAAGGGACGTCGCGGTCATCCTCGCCGCTCAAGAGGACATGAGTTCCGACCTGCCGTACGAACTGTTCGGCACCGACGCCCCCACGTTGGGTGAGGTCTATGTGCGAGAACGGGTGCGGGCCGATCGAGATGCGGACGGGCGGGCAGGCCGCCGTTCATCCGAGGTTCCGGCTATCGTCCCGGCCGGCGAGCTCGTCCTGAGACGGCGCCACGCCGTCGTCCTCGGCGCACCGGGAACGGGCAAGACGAGTATGGTCCAGCGGCTCGTCCATCGGTGGTCGCAGGCATGGCTGAAACCGGACGGCGAGTCGGTGCCGGATCAGCGGCTCCTCCGGCTGGTACCCGTGCGCGTCACGGCGGCCGACCTCACCGGGCAGGGCACGTTCCCCGAACTCCTTGCCGCGGCCCTCACCCGGCAGTTGGGGGCTCGTCTCGACACCATGCTGGATCCCGCGATGTTCGTCGACGGCCCGGCTCCCGGAGTCGACTGGCTGGTGTGCGTGGACGGCCTGGACGAGATCCTCGCCCCGGGTCGGCGGAAGAACGTGGTCCGGGCGCTGCGCTGGCGGATCGTCAACGGCGGATCTCACCGCTTCCTGGTCACGTCCCGCCCGCTCTTCCTCGCGGAGTTGCGCCCGCTGTATGAGGCCGGTGCCGCCGACGGCGAACTCCTGCCGTTCACCAATGACCAACTCAACTGGCGGACAGGGAGCCCGTCGCCGCCAGAGACGCGATCTTGGACGTGGCCGCGCGCACCGATGACGACGGCGTGCACTATGAGACCGTTCGGCTGCTCCTGAGCGAGGGTTGGCTGAAGGAGGCGTGCGACCATGTTCGCCGTCATGCCATGGGCCCGGGGATCGACTCTTTCTGGAGGAACGCGGTCGCCGGCATGATCGTGACCGCCCTGCCTCCAGACACGGCCCGTGACCTGGCGACCGTGCTCGCACAGGCAACGGACCCGGAAGACCGAGACCACGCATTCTGGACAGCCACCTGGGCCGGCGTCCTCGAAGACCTGCAACTCCTTCCGGTCGTCCTGGGGCGTCCCGAACGCTGGCCCACAGGATGGGGCGATGGTCCCTCCGAACGGCCGACCGGCTAGCCGGGAGCGACGCCGCCGCGCCCCGGCCCGCGGAGCCAGGTCGGGGGCGCGGCGGCGTCCCGGATGTCCAGGACTCCTCAGGGCTCGAGGTCCGTCACCCCCTTGCCGCTCGAGATGTCGCACGGGACGGAAGCCTGGTCGTGCACGATCAACCAATTCCCGTCGATCTTCCGGAAGCAGAAAGTGCCCCGGACCCACATGCCGTTCGTCGCCGTCCCGTTCTTCAGCGTGCCGCTGAGCCGGCCGAAGAGATGGCCGAACGCCACGTCATCGCCCACGGTGAGCGTCAGGTCGCGAACCTCATAATCCACTTCCTGGAACAACGCGAACGCGTTCGTCCAGTTCTTCAGTTTCGCGGCTATTCCCACATGCTGCAGCGGTGGCTCGACGTCGAAGGACACGACGTCCGTCGCGTAAAGCCGCTTCAGGCCCTCGAGGTCCTTGGCGCGGATTCCTTCGACGATGTTGTCGATCTGCTGCTTGATCTCGGTTTCGGCTACCTCGCGCTGCGCGGGCATCGCCACCCGTCCCTTCTGTTCGGTGCGGAATCTTGGCTTTTCACCAGTACGACGGCACAGCGCCGCGGAATGTCAGGCCCGCGGCCCTGCGCCCGGTTCCACCGAGCCGTACCACCCGGCCTCCCTGGCGGGATTCCTCGTTCGCCCGCCGCCTCGGCTCCGGGGCCCTGGATCCGCCTCTGGCATCATGACCGCGAGTCCGGCTAAATGGACACGAATCGGGCGTGATCCGGCGAGCGCGCCCTCAGACCAGGAGGTCGCTTGCTGGAGGACACCGCGCGACGGCGTGGCGCGATGGAGCACACGGTCGGCCTCATCCTCGCCGCCACGGCCGCCGTCCTGTGGGGGGTGGGCGGTGTCGCGGCCCAGGAGCTGTTCCAGCGGCACGGCATCGACCCGCGCTGGCTGGTCGCCGTGCGCATGACGGGAGCCGGGCTGCTGCTGCTGGCGGTCTTCCGCCCGGCCTGGCCGGGCCGGCAGACCCTGCGGCTTCTCGTCCTGGGCATCGTGGGAATGGCCGCGACCCAGTACACGTGGTTCGCGGCCATCGCGCACTCCGACGTCGCGACGGCCACGTTCCTGCAGTACAACGCCATCGCCATCACGGCCGGGTGGCAGATGCTGCGCGGTGAGATCCGCCCGACGCCGCGGCGGCTGGCGGCGCTGGCGGCCGCGGTGGTGGGCGTGGCCCTGCTCGTCCTGGGTCAGCGCGGCGGCCTCGCCGCCCTGCGGGTCAGTCCCCTCGGCGTCGTGTTCGGCCTGGCGTCCGCCGTCGCCTTCGCGTACTACATGCTCGCCTCGGCGCGCATGGTCCGGGTCCTCGGGTCCGGAGCGACCACGGCGTGGTCGCTGAGCTTCGCGAGCGTGCCCATGCTCGTGTGGTCTCCGCCCTGGCAGGCCCATCCGATCGGTGACGCGGTCACCGTGACCGCCCTGACCGGGGTCGTGGTCGTGGTGTCCACGGCGCTGGCCTTCAGCCTGTCCGTCGCCGGGCTGCGCCGCGTGACGGCCACCGAATCGGCCATCGTCAGCACGATCGAACCGGCCGTCGCCGGCCTGGCCGGGGCCCTGTTCCTCGGCGTACGGCTGCTGCTGCCGCAGTACCTCGGCGCCGCCCTGATCCTGGTCGCCGTGCTGCTGCTGACGGCCGCCGACCGGCCCGCGACGGTCGGCCCGCCACCGCGCCGACCCGATGACGACGCCGCCGCCCGCACCGGTTCCCGCCCGGTTCCGGACTCAGGGCGGTGAGCGTCCCGAGCAGACGACCGGCCCCACGGCGTACGTGCCCGTCCCGATCGGGCATCCGGGGCGGTGCGGTCTCCGTTCGGGGCGCGGCCACAGCCGGACGAGTGCAGACGGCCGCGCGGTACGGCCGCGCCGGCTCCGGTCAGGCGGGGATGCTGAGGGCGACCATGGCGATGTCGTCGTCGGCGGGATCGTCGAACGTGTCGACCAGGCCCCGCAGGCGTTCCATCAGGGCCGGCGCGGCGAGCCCGCCGCAGTCGGCCAGGAACGCGTGCAGCCCGTCCTCACCGAACCGGGTACCGCCGCGGTGGGCGTCGATCAGGCCGTCGGTGTGCAGCAGCAGCGTGTCACCGGCGGCCAGTTCCACGTGGACGTTGTCGAACACCGCGCCCTCGAGGCAGCCGATGATGGGCCCGCGCAGCTCCCGGCTCTCCAGCCGGCCGTCGGCGCGCAGCAGGATCAGCGGGGGGTGACCGCCCGCGGCGAGCGTGATGATCGCGCCGTCGGGGCCGGGACGCACGATCGCCGCCGCGGCGGTGCAGAACCACATCTCCGCGCCGCCGGGTCCGTACACGGCCTGGTCCAGTTTGATCGCCGCGTCCAGGCCCGTCAGCATCCGCGCGGGATTGGGGCGGGTGATCGCCTCGGTCCGCAGCGTGTAGCGGACCAGGGAGGTACGGCCGGCCGCCTGGGCGCCCTTGCCGACGACGTCGCCGATGAACAGGCCCCACCGCCGGCCGTGCTCGTCGAGCGGGAACAGGTCGTAGAAGTCCCCGCCGATCGGCTCGATCGCCGGCTGGTAGTGCGCGGCGATCTCACAGTGCGGCAGCTCGGGCAGGCCCGGGGGCAGCAGCGACCGCTGCAGGGCGTCGGCCAGGGCAGCCAGCTGGGTCTTCTCCCGCTCGGCGGTCTCGTGCACGGCGCGTTCGAGGGCGGCGGCGCGCAGCGCCGACAGCCGCAGCTCCAGGTGCTCCATGGCCAGGGCCGCCAGGTCGGCGAGCACGGTCAGCTTCTCCGAGGCGACCTCGCGCGGTCGAGGGCCCATGACGTTCACCGTTCCCAGGCGGTGCCCGTCGGCGGTCGTGATCGGCGCGGCCGCGTAGAACCGCACCCCGGGCTCGCCCGCCACCAGAGGGTGCCCCGCGGCGTGCGGGTCCCGCGTGGCGTCGGCGACGGCGTACGGCCCGGGCCGGGACACCGCCTCGGCGCACAGGCCCGGCTCGCGGCTCACCTGCGCGACGCCCGGCAGGCCGGACGAGGCGACGAACCACACCCGGTCCTCGTCGACGATCGTCACGTTCCCGATCGGCGCGTCCAGGACCCTGGCCGCCAGCGCGGCGACGCGATCCAGCACCGCGTCCGGCGGGGAGTCGAGGATCTGGTAGCGGCGGACGGCCGCGAGCCGCCCGCGTTCGCCGGTGTCCATGCTCGCCGGAGCCTCCGTGACCGGGATCGGCGGCAGGGACCCGTCCGGGACCTCGAACGATTCCATCAGCCGCGCTCCCTGTGCCGCCCGCCGTGGGCATGATCAAAGCGTGATCATCTCACATGTCCCGGCACCGGCCGTCCGGGCCGGCCGTTCCACTATGCCCGATGCGAATCACCACATCAGACACCGTGCGGGACACGATGGGGTTGCGGTCCGGCCCCGCCCGGCGACCCGGCACCGTTCGTCACGCTCGGTGACGAGCGCGGGCGGTGGTGCGGCCGTCTCGCCGGGCGCGCCCTACGGTGGGAGGTGACATGCGCACCATCAAGCACTCCGGTGTCCACGAGCTGGAGATCCGCCGGTCCCGGTTCATCTGCGCCCTGGCCCGCGTCCTCACCGAGGAGGAGGCGCAGGCGTTCATCGCCGCGCGCCGCCGCGCCCACCGGGACGCGACCCACAACTGCACCGCCTACGTCCTGGGCGAACACGGGGAGATCACCCGCAACAGCGACGACGGGGAACCGGCCGGGACCGCCGGCCTGCCCATGCTGGAGGTCCTGGGCCGCCGGGGCCTGACCGGCGTGGTCGCGGTGGTCACCCGCTACTTCGGGGGCGTCAAGCTCGGCGCGGGCGGCCTGGTCCGCGCCTACGGGCAGGCGGTCGCCGAGACGATCGACGCGGTGGGCGTCGTTGAGCGGCGCCCCGTCGTGACCGTCACCGTCACCGTCGGCCATGACCGGGCCGGCCGGCTCCAGCGGGACCTGCACGCCACCCCCTACCCGCCGGTCGGCGCCCGCTACGGCCCGAGCGCCGAGATCGACGTCGCGGTGCCGGAAGAGGAGCTCACGGCGTTCGACGCCTGGGTCGCGGCCGCCACCGGCGGACAGGCCGCCGTGCGGCGCGGCGCCCGGGCCCTCGTCGACGTCGAGGTCTGACGCCTCCCCGGTAACCGCCCGAGGCGATGACGATCCGCCGAAGATCCTGCCAGAAGATGTCAGGTATCACCGGAATGATCGACTCGTCACCAACGAAAGGAAGGGCGGCGTCATGACCGCGATCGCCTCTTTGGCCATGTTCAACTTCGACTGCGCCGACCCCGGCGCGCTCGCCGAGTTCTACCACGAGGTCCTCGGCATGCCGATCACCCATCGCGAAGGCGACTACGCGATGATCGGCGACGGCGTGACCAACATCGGCTTCGGGCGCGTCGAGGGCTACCGGCCGCCGAACTGGCCCGACGAGGACGCTTCCAAGCGCTACCACCTCGACCTGTACGCCGACGACCTGGAGGAGGCCGAGGCGCGCTGCGTGAAGCTGGGCGCCTCCCGCCCGGACTTCCAGCCGGGAGGCGAACGCTGGCGGGTCCTGCTGGACCCGGCCGGGCACCCCTTCTGCGTCTGCCCGCGCCCGGCCTCCTGACGACCCGACCACCCCGATGCGCGCCAGGCCGCGCGCGAAGACCCGGGAGCCGTGCCCGGGGGGGCGGGGCGCGCCCGGGCGCCCCCGCCCGGGGCGCCCGGGGACGCGGGGCGGAGGGGGCCGGGCCCACCCCCCC
>NZ_JBFAUT010000025.1:7108-119403 GCF_040679475.1 Actinoallomurus sp. NPDC052274 | reverse complement strand
CGGCCGGTGCAGGCGGCGGTGGCCGTCCGGGCGGTGGCGGCGGCTTCGGCGGCCCGCGCCCCGGTGGCGGCGGCCGTGGCCGTGGTGGCACGCAGGGCGCGTTCGGCCGTCCGGGCGGGCGTCCCGCACGCGGCCGCAAGTCCAAGAAGCAGCGGCGTCAAGAGTTCGACAACATGCAGGCGCCGGCGATCGGCGGCGTGCGTGTTCCCCGCGGTAACGGCAAGACCATCCGGCTGCCGCAGGGCGCCTCGCTGACCGACTTCGCCGAGAAGATCGGCGCCAACCCGGCGTCGCTCGTCGAGGTGATGCTGCACCTCGGTGAGATGGTGACGGCGACCCAGTCGGTCAACGAGGAGACGCTGCAGGTCCTCGGCACCGAGCTGGACTACGACGTCCAGGTCGTCAGCCCGGAGGACGAGGACCGCGAGCTGCTCGAGTCCTTCGACATCGAGTTCGGCGAGGACGAGGGTGGCGAGGAGAGCCTCGTCTCCCGGCCGCCCGTGGTCACCGTCATGGGCCACGTCGACCACGGTAAGACGAAGCTGCTCGACGCGATCCGCAACGCCAACGTGGTGGCCGGCGAGGCCGGCGGCATCACCCAGCACATCGGCGCCTACCAGGTCGCGACCGAGGTCGACGGCGAGGAGCGCAAGATCACCTTCATCGACACCCCGGGTCACGAGGCGTTCACCGCCATGCGTGCCCGTGGTGCCGAGACGACCGACCTGGTCGTCCTGGTGGTCGCCGCCGACGACGGGGTGAAGCCGCAGACCACCGAGGCCATCGACCACGCGAACGCGGCCGGTGTGCCGATCGTCGTCGCGGTCAACAAGGTGGACAAGGAGGGGGCGGACCCGCAGCGGGTGCGCGCCCAGCTCACCGAGTACGGCCTCGTCGCCGAGGAGTTCGGTGGCCAGACGCAGTTCGTCGACATCTCGGCGAAGCAGCGGCTGGGCATCGACGACCTGCTCGAGGCGGTCGTACTGACCGCCGACGCCGAGCTCGACCTGCGGGCCAACCCGGCCCAGGACGCGCAGGGCGTCGCGATCGAGGCGCACCTCGACAAGGGCCGCGGTTCCGTGGCGACCGTGCTCGTGCAGCGCGGCACGCTGCGGGTCGGTGACTCGATCGTCTGTGGTGAGGCGTTCGGCCGCGTCCGGGCGATGCTCGACGAGAACGGCAACAACGTCGAGGAGGCGCTGCCGTCCCGTCCGGTCCTGGTGCTGGGCCTGTCGGCCACGCCGGGCGCCGGCGACAACTTCATCGTCGTCGACGACGACCGGATGGCCCGGCAGATCGCCGATCGCCGTCAGGCCCGCAAGCGCAACGCCGAGCTGCTCCGCAGCCGCGGCCGTCGCACCCTCGAGGAGCTGTTCAAGGACCTCGAGAAGGGCGAGGTGCAGGAGCTGCTGCTCGTCGTCAAGGGCGACGTGTCCGGTTCGGTGGAGGCCCTGGAGGACGCGCTCCTCAAGATCGACGTCGGCGACGAGGTCGGTCTGCGCGTCATCCGCCGCGGTGTCGGTGCGATCACCCAGGACGACGTGAACCTCGCGCTCACGTCCCAGGGCACGGTCATCATCGGCTTCAACGTCCGTCCCGAGCGCAACGCTCAGGAGCTGGCGGACCGCGAGGGCGTCGACATCCGCTACTACTCGGTCATCTACCAGGCGATCGAAGAGGTCGAGGCGGCCCTCAAGGGCATGCTCAAGCCCGAGTTCGAGGAGGCCCAGCTCGGCACGGCGGAGATCCGCGAGATCTTCAAGGTGCCGCGCATCGGCAACGTCGCGGGCTCGATGGTCCAGTCCGGCACGATCAACCGCAACAGCAAGGCGCGTCTGATCCGCGACGGCGTGGTGGTCGCCGACAACCTCACGGTGTCCTCGCTCCGCCGGTTCAAGGACGACGCGACCGAGGTCCGCGAGGGCTTCGAGTGCGGTATCGGGGTCGGCTACGGCGACATCAAGATCGGCGACATCATCGAGACCTTCGAGATGCGGGAGAAGCCGCGAGTCTGATCCAGATCCGAAGGCCCTGAGACGGCCGACCCGGCGTGGGTGGCGTGCGGCTCCGTCGCACGCCACCTCGGCCTGTCTCGAAGTCCCGCCCGTCGCGGACGGGGACTTCGAGACGGGCCCTGGCTGTCGGTCCGTTCCCCTAGGGTGATGATGCGGATGACCGGAACGGATCGCGCGGGGTGACCGTTGTGTATGTGGGATCGCTGACTCTGGACCTGTTGCTCGGCGACGTACGCTCGCTGAAGCAGAAACGTTCCGTCGTCCGTCCGATCGTCGCCGAGGTACGGCGCCGGTTCCCGGCGGTGGCGGCGGCCGAGACCGGCCATCTCGACCTGCATCGACGGGCGGAGATCGGTGTCGCGGTCGTGTCCGACACGGCGGGCAACTGCGTCGAGGTGCTCGAGGCCTGCGAGCGTCTCATCGCCGGGCGACCGGAGATCGAGCTCCTGTCCACCAGGCAGCGGCTCTTCAACGAAGAAGAGGCGTGATCGAGGCCCGCGAGGCATCGGTGAGGACACGTACCGGCCGCCCCCAGCGGCCGAACGACAATGGAGGAACTGTGACCGACCCCGCGCGGGCCCGAAAGCTCGCCGATCGCATTCAGCAGATCGTCGCGGAGATGCTGGAGCGGCGGATCAAGGATCCGCGGCTCGGCTTCGTGACCGTGACGGACACCAGGCTGACCAACGACCTGCGGGACGCGACGGTCTACTACACCGTGTACGGCAGTGACGCCGAGCGCGCCGACAGCGCCGCGGCGCTGGAGAGCGCCAAGGGCGTCATCCGCTCGGAGGTGGGCAAGCGCACCGGCGTGCGGCACACGCCCAGCCTGACCTTCGTGCCGGACGCGCTGCCCGAGAACGCCCGCCAGATCGACGACCTGCTCGCCAAGGCGCGCGCCGCCGACGAGCGGGTGGCCAAGGCGGCCGAGAACGCCCGGCCCGCGGGTGACGCCAACCCGTACCGGGAGACGCTGGTCTCCGGCGATGTTGACGAAACCGACAGCGAGGGCGGCGACGACGCGGGATACTCCCGGTCGTGAGCTCCGCGCCGGGTAAGGTCCCAGCCATCGCCGCCGACGAGTGGGCCAGGGCGGTCGACGCGATCCAGCGGGCCGACGAGGTCTGCCTCGCCTGCCACGTCTGCCCGGACGGCGACGCGCTGGGTTCGATGCTGGCGTTCGCGCAGGCGCTGCGCGCGCTGGGCAAGCCGTTCACGGCCTCGTTCGGTGACGCGTTCGTCGTACCGCGGATCCTGCGCTTCCTGCCCGGTCTCGACCTGCTGACCGACCCGGCCGACTTCCCCGCCGAGCCGGACGTGATGCTCACGTTCGACGCGGCGAGCAGCGACCGCCTCGGCACGCTCGCCGCCAACGCGGGCAAGGCCGGGGAGCTGATCGTCCTGGACCATCACGCGTCCAACACGCGGTTCGGCACCACCCACCTGGTCGACCCCGGCGCGGCGGCCACGGCCGTGGTCGCCGAGCACCTCATCGACCTGCTCGGGGTGCCCCTCACCCACGACATCGCGCTGGACCTGTACGTCGGGCTGGTCACCGACACCGGTTCGTTCAAGTACCGCTCCACGACGCCGGAGGTCCACGCCCTCGCGCAGCGGCTGCTGGCGGCGGGCGTCCGGCCCGAGGGGGTCGCCCGCGAGGTGTGGGACCGCGCGCCGTTCGGCTACCTGCCCGTGCTGGCGGCCGCGTTGGGCCGGGCCCGGCTGGAGCCGGACGTCGCGAACGGGCTCGGCCTGGTCTGGACGACCGTGACCCGCGCCGACCGCGCCGCCCACGACCTCCCGTACGACCTGCTGGAAGGCGTCATCGACGTCGTCCGCCGGACGGACGAGGCGGAGGTCGCCGTCGTCTTCAAGGAGGACGACGAGGGCGCCTGGCAGGTGTCGACGCGGTCCAAGGGGCGCATCGACGTCGGATCGGCCTGCGTGGCCCTCGGCGGCGGCGGCCACCCGATGGCGGCGGGATTCACCCTGCACGGCGAGGTGGAGCCGGCCGTCGAGCGGCTGCGCGACCTCCTGACCGAGAACGAGGTAGCGGCACGCCCATGAACGGACTTGTCATCGTGGACAAGCCGGCCGGCTGGACCTCCCACGACGTCGTGGGCAAGATGCGCCGGCTGGCGGGCACCCGCCGCGTCGGGCACGCCGGCACGCTCGACCCCATGGCGACCGGTGTCCTGGTCATCGGGGTGGAGAAGGCCACCCGGCTGCTCGGGCACCTGGCGCTGACCGAGAAGACGTACGAGGCGGTCATCCGGCTCGGGCAGTCGACCAACACCGACGACGCCGAGGGCGAACTCACCGCCGCGGCCTCCGCGGCGGAGGTGACCGAGGACGCCGTGCGCAACGCCGTCGTCGACCTGACCGGGCCGATCGAGCAGATCCCCCCGCAGGTCAGCGCGATCAAGGTTAACGGCCAGCGCGCCTACAAGCGGGCCCGCGCCGGCGAGGAGGTCGAGCTCAAGCCGCGGCCCGTCACCGTGTACGAGTTCGGGATCGGCGAGCTGCGCCCCGAGGGCGACCTGCTGGACGTCACCGCGACGATCACCTGCTCGAGCGGCACCTACATCCGGTCGCTGGCCCGCGACCTGGGGACGGCCCTGGGGGTCGGCGGCCACCTGACCGCGCTGCGCCGCACCCGCGTCGGCCCGTACGACCTGTCGATGGCGCACACGGTGGACCAGCTCGCCGAGAAGCTCACCATGCTGCCGATGGAGGAGGCCGTGGCCGCCGCGTTCCCGCGGATGGACGTCTCCGAGGACGACGCGCGCAAGGTCGCGCACGGCGGCACGCTGGCCGCCACCGGGCTCGGTCAGGGCCCGATCGGGGTCTTCGCCCCGGACGGAACCCTCCTGGCCCTCGTCGAGGAGCACGGCCCGGTCGCCAAGCCCCTCGCCGTCTTCGTGTCCTGACCCGGCGTCCCCCCGGCGGCGTAGTGCGGGGATCGCCGTGATCCGGCGTACCGCCACGCCGCACCCGGCGCCGCATTCCGCCGCGGACCTTCAGCCGGTGGTACGGCGGCGGGCGCGGTAGGCGGCGACGTTCGTACGGTTCGCGCAGGCGTCGGAGCAGAAGCGCCGCCGTCCGCCCCGCGAGTCGTCGGCGTACACCCGGTCGCAGTCGGCGGCCGCGCACACGCCGATCCGGTCGAGGCCGTGGTCGCACAGCAGCTCGGCGAGGTTCATCAGCGTCGTCGCGCGGACCCGGTGCGCCAACGCGACCTCGGGCGGCGCGTAGTGGACGTGCAGCCCCAGTTCGTCGTGGTCGGCCAGGTGCGGGTGCATGGGCACGTCCGACAGCAGCCCGTTCAGCAGCGTGACGGCCGCGTCGAGGCTCTCGGCCTCGAAGAAGGAGCGCAGCGTCCGGGCCCAGGGCCGCAGGGCCGCCGCGGTCGCCGGGGTGAAGCGCTGCACGAAGAAGCCGTGCTCCTCCAGCACGGCCCGCAGCGCGTCGTCGCCGTCGTCCCCCTCGCGGCTCGTGACCGCGTTGACGAGAGCGGCGGCGGCCCCCACGCCGTGGCTCTTGTAGCCGGTAACTCGCATTGCCGCATTTTCCCGTATATGAGACGCTGTAAGCGTCTTCTCAATCTAAAGGCTTACACGACGCGACCCATAGGTGGAATCCCTCGTGAGCGAGTGCCCGACCTGCGGCTGGTCCGACTCGGACGTGTACGAGGTGCTGTCCCGGCACCTCACGTCGGAAGGCGTCGTGACCTACAGCCGGTGCGTCTGCGGCGAGGTCCAGGTCCGCCTGCGCCCGTACGCCGCCGATCGCCTCCTCTGACTGAGCGGTCGCACCGGATACTCGGAGAAGGTCCGTCGGCTGTGCCGGTACGCGGGTTCCGGTCTCCTTCCTGAACCGCGGTCGCCGGGCATTCCGTACGCGCGGGCGGGCGCAACATGGGCCTGATCATGAGTCGGAACCGATCCGCTGTCACGGGTGTGGCAGGCTTGGGAGGACCGCGAAAGGGGTGGACAGGTGCGACGCTGGCATGGCCTCGACGAGGTTCCCGCCGACTGGGGCAGGTCCGTCGTCACCATCGGGGTGTTCGACGGGGTGCACCGGGGACACCAGCGCATCGTCGCCCGGGCCTCGGAGTTCGCGCGCGAGCTGGGACTGCCCGCGGTGGTGATCACCTTCGATCCGCATCCGGACGAGGTCGTCCGTCCCGGCACGCACCCGCCGCTGCTGTGCTCGCCGAAGCGGCGCGCCGAGCTGCTCGCGGGCCTCGGGGCCGACGCCGTGATGATCCTGCCGTTCACGCTGGAGCTGTCCCGGATGGGGCCCGACGAGTTCGTCCAGTCGGTCCTCGTCGACCAGCTGCACGCCGCCCGCGTCGTCGTGGGGGAGGACTTCCGCTTCGGCCACAAGGCGCGCGGTGACGTCGCCCTGCTGCGGGAGCTGGGCGACAAGTACGACTTCGAGGCGGAGGGCGTCCCGCTGGTCGCCAACGGCGAGCCGATCTCCTCGACCCGGATCCGCGAGCGGCTCTCCGCCGGAGACGTCGACGGCGCGGCGCAGTTGCTCGGCCGCCCGCACCGGGTGGAGGGCGTCGTCGTACGCGGGGCCCGGCGCGGCCGTGAGCTCGGCTTCCCGACCGCGAACCTGGAGACGCCGTCGCACACGGCCATCCCGAGCGACGGGGTGTACGCCGGCTACCTCAACTGCGACGGCTACGGACGGGCGCGGAACGACGACTCGGCCGGATTCCCGGACGCCTGCTGGCCGGCGGCGATCTCCATCGGCACGAACCCGACGTTCGAGGGGCAGGAGCGCACGGTCGAGGCGTACGCCCTGGACCGCGACGACCTGGACCTGTACGGCGAGCACGTGAGCGTCGACTTCACGGTCCGGCTGCGCGACACGCTGAAATTCGATTCGATCGAATCCCTGATCGACCAGATGCGCCGCGACGTCGAACGCGCCCGGGAGATCACCGGTTCCTGACCGGGCGGAGGCGTCGGGGGAACATCCCGGCGGACACCCGCGTTAGCTTGGTAATGGGCTGCCCGGCATGACGTGGTACCGTGATTTGCCGCTGGGGAAGTGACCGGCAGTAGTCGGCTGCCCCCGCGCAGGGCGATACGGCTCGACCCGAGTCGTGGCCCCTCCACCCGGGAGACTGTGGGTACGCATGGTTCCCGGGTGTGTTCCAAATGATCGCGTACCCGAACGAGAAGGAGAGCCGTGTCGTTGGACACCGCCACCAAGAAGCAGATCATGGCCGAGTACGCCACCGTCGAGGGTGACACCGGGTCGCCCGAGGTTCAGGTCGCGCTGCTCACCAAGCGGATCAACGAGCTCACCGAGCACCTGAAGACGCACAAGCACGACCACCACAGCCGTCGTGGCCTGCTTCTGATGGTCGGCCGCCGCCGTCGTCTTCTGCAGTACCTGCAGAAGAAGGACATCAACCGGTACCGGCAGCTGATCGAGCGCCTCGGCCTCCGCCGATAGCGTCCGGGAGGGAGCGGCCATGCCGCTCCCTCTCTTCGTATAACTCCACAGACCCGCGCGGCCGCCCCTACGGTGCGTCGGGGGCCGGTCCTCGGTAGTGGCCCTCGGATCGAGACGGATCCGACGGCTTCGATCGAAGACCGGCACCTCTTACCAGAGCGCTGCACCTCCGGGTACGCGTGCGGGTTCACCAAGACCCGAGGAGGTTTCACATCGTGGATGGTGTGAAGAGCGCCGAAGCCGTCATCGACAACGGCAAGTTCGGCGAACGCAAGATCCGATTCGAAACGGGCCGACTCGCCCGTCAGGCGTCCGGTTCGGCCGTCGCCTACCTCGACGACGAGACGATGGTGCTGTCCGCCACCACCGCGTCGAAGAAGCCGAAGGAGAATCTCGACTTCTTCCCGCTCACCGTCGACGTCGAGGAGCGCATGTACGCCGCCGGGCGCATCCCCGGCTCGTTCTTCCGCCGCGAGGGCCGGCCGAGCGAGGACGCCGTCCTCACCTGCCGGTTGATCGACCGGCCGCTGCGCCCCTCGTTCAAGAAGGGCCTGCGCAACGAGATCCAGGTCGTCGAGACGATCCTGGCCTTGCACCCGGACCACCTGTACGACGTGGTCGCGATCAACGCCGCGTCCATGTCGACGCAGCTCGCGGGCCTGCCGTTCTCCGGCCCGATCGGCGGCGTGCGCGTCGCGCTGATCGAGGGCCAGTGGGTGGCGTTCCCGACCCATCCGGAGCTGGAGAGCGCCACGTTCGACATGGTCGTCGCGGGCCGCGTGCTCGAGGACGGCGACGTCGCGATCATGATGGTCGAGGCCGAGTCGACCCCCGGCACGCTGGGGCTCATCGCCGACGGCGCCGTCGCGCCGACCGAGGAGACGGTCGCGGAGGGCCTGGAGGCCGCCAAGCCGTTCATCAAGGTGCTCTGCCAGGCGCAGAGCCGGCTCGCCGAGGAGGCGGCCAAGGAGACGGCCGAGTACCCGATCTTCCTGGACTACCAGGACGACGTGTACGCCGCCGTGGAGGCCGCGGTCCGCACCGAGCTGGCCCAGGCGCTGACGATCGCCGGCAAGCAGGAGCGCGAGAACGAGCTCGACCGCGTCAAGGCCCTGGCGGCCGAGAAGGTCGGCCCGGACTTCGTCGAGCGCGAGAAGGAGATCGGCGCCGCGTTCCGCGCGCTGACCAAGAAGCTGGTGCGCGAGCGGGTCATCGCGGAGAAGGTCCGCATCGACGGCCGTGGCGTCAAGGACATCCGCCAGCTGACCGCCGAGGTCGGTGTCGTGCCGCGTGTGCACGGCTCGGCGCTGTTCGAGCGCGGCGAGACCCAGATCCTGGGCGTGACGACGCTGAACATGCTCCGCATGGAGCAGATGATCGACACGCTCAACCCCGAGCGCACCAAGCGCTACATGCACAACTACAACTTCCCGCCGTACTCCACCGGGGAGACCGGCCGCGTCGGCTCGCCGAAGCGGCGTGAGATCGGGCACGGCGCCCTCGCCGAGCGCGCCCTGATCCCGGTGCTGCCGACCCGCGAGGAGTTCCCGTACGCCATCCGGCAGGTCTCGGAGGCGGTCGGCTCGAACGGCTCCACCTCCATGGGCTCCGTCTGCGCCAGCACGATGTCGCTGCTGTCGGCCGGCGTGCCGCTCAAGCAGATGGTCGCCGGCATCGCGATGGGCCTGATCAACGAGGGCGACGAGTACGTCACGCTGACCGACATCCTCGGTGCCGAGGACGCCTTCGGCGACATGGACTTCAAGGTCGCCGGCACCCGTGACGTGATCACCGCGCTGCAGCTCGACACCAAGCTCGACGGCATCCCGGCGACCGTCCTGGCCGCCGCGCTCAAGCAGGCCAAGGGCGCCCGGCTCGCGATCCTCGACGTCATGCAGGAGGCCATCGAGGCCCCCGGCGAGATGAGCCCGCACGCGCCGCGGATCATCACGATCAAGGTTCCGGTCGACAAGATCGGCGAGGTCATCGGCCCCAAGGGCAAGATGATCAACTCGATCCAGGACGACACCGGCGCCGAGATCACCATCGAGGACGACGGCACGATCTACGTCGGCGCCACCGACGGCCCGTCCGCCGAGGCCGCGCGGCAGGCGATCAACTCGATCGCCAACCCGCACATGCCGGAGGTCGGCGAGCGCTACCTCGGCACCGTGGTGAAGACCACCACGTTCGGCGCCTTCGTGTCGCTGCTGCCCGGCAAGGACGGCCTGCTGCACATCTCCCAGATCCGCAAGCTGCACGGCGGCGGGCGGATCGAGAACATCGACGACGTCATCAAGGTCGGCGACAAGATCCAGGTCGAGGTCACCGAGATCGACCCCCGCGGCAAGCTGTCGCTGGTGCCGGTCGAGGTGGTCGAGCGGGAGGCCGCGGCCGCGGAGGCCGGCGGCGGCGACGACGAGGCGGCGGCGGCCCCGTCGTCCGACGGCGCCGAGACCGCGCAGGCGGAGCGTCCGGAGCGCCGTGAGAGCCGTGACGGGGGTGAGCGCCCCCGCCGGCGCCGCACCCGCAGCGGCGGTGGCAGCGGCCGCGGCGACAGCGACCGCAACTCATGACGCTTCTCGCCAGGGAACAGGAGCCCGGTTCCACCCTCGTCGTTCACCCCGGCGCCGACGGCGCCGGGGTGGTACGGCGGACGGTTCTGCCGGGTGGGCTGCGCGTCGTCACCGAGACCGTGCCCACCGTGCGTTCGGTGGCCTTCGGGATCTGGGCGGGGGTCGGGTCGCGTGACGAGTCGATCGAGGACGCCGGCGCGAGCCACTACCTCGAGCACCTGCTCTTCAAGGGCACTCGCAAGCGCACCGCGCTGGAGATCTCCTCGCTGATGGACGCGGCGGGCGGCGAGATGAACGCCTTCACCGCCAAGGAGTACACCTGCTACTACGCGCGGGTGCTCGACTCCGACATGCCGCTGGCGATCGACGTCGTCTCCGACATGGTGACGGACTCCCTCATCGAGCCGCAGGACGTCGACGCCGAGCGCGGGGTGATCCTCGAAGAGATCGCCATGCACGACGACGACCCGACCGACGCCGTGCACGACGAGTTCTCCGCCGCGCTGTTCGGCGACACCCCGCTGGGGCGGCCGATCCTCGGCACGGTCGAGTCGATCAGCGGCATCGGCCGGGACCGCATCGCGCGGTACTACCGGGACCGCTACGTCCCGCAGAACCTCGTCGTCGCGGCCGCCGGCAACGTCGACCACGACGAGGTCGTGCGCCTGGTCGAGGCGGCGTTCGCGGGCGTGCTCGGCGACGCCGCGCAGTTGCCCAGCGCCCCGCGGATCGGCGGACCCGGCGCGTCCCCCACGTCGGGCGTACGCTCGGTCGTCCGCCCGACCGAGCAGGCGAACCTCATCCTCGGCACGGTCGGGATCACCCGCGTCGACGAGCGTCGGTTCGCCCTCGGCGTGCTGAACGCCGCGCTCGGCGGCGGGATGTCCTCCCGCCTGTTCCAGGAGATCCGGGAGAAGCGCGGGCTCGCGTACTCGGTGTACAGCTACAACTCCCAGTACGCCGACACCGGCATCTTCGGGGTGTACGCCGGGTGCCTGCCGGCCAAGGTCGACGAGGTCCTCGAGATCTGCCGCGACGAGGTCGCCAAGGTGGCCGAGCACGGCATCACCGAGGAGGAGCTCGAACGCGGCAAGGGTCAGCTGCGCGGATCGTTCGTGCTGGGCCTGGAGGACACCGGGTCGCGGATGAGCCGCATCGGCAAGAGCGAGCTGGTCTACGACAGCCTGCTCTCGGTCGACGACATCCTGGGCCGCATCGAGGCCGTCACCCTGGACGACGTCCGTACGGTCGGCCGCGAGATCCTGGGCCGCCCGATGACGATGACGGCCATCGGCCCGTTCGAGGGCCGCGACTTCACGCTCTGACACACGGCCACGAGAGGGGTTCTGAGGCCGCGACGGCCTCAGGGCCCCTCTCTGGCTTTCGCCTGGATGACTTATCCTGGCGAGCGCCCGGCCGCAGAGGATCTTACGATCGCCGAGCGGCGGCAGAACGGCAGAGAGGAACGCAGCGTGCCCGGTCTGGACGAGAAACTGGTTGAGATCTACGACGAGGTGTTGCGCCGCAACCCCGGCGAGGACGAATTCCACCAGGCAGTGCACGAGGTCCTGACCAGCCTCGGTCCGGTCGTCGCCAAGCATCCCGAGTACGCCGACGCGGCCGTGATCCGCCGGCTGTGCGAGCCCGAGCGGCAGATCATCTTCCGGGTCCCCTGGGTCGACGACGCCGGCGCCGTGCGGATCAACCGGGGTTTCCGGGTGGAGTTCAACTCCGCGCTCGGCCCGTACAAGGGCGGCCTGCGCTTCCATCCCAGTGTCTACCTCGGCATCGTCAAGTTCCTCGGCTATGAGCAGATCTTCAAGAACGCCCTCACGGGCATGCCGATCGGCGGTGGCAAGGGAGGCTCGGACTTCGATCCGAAGGGCCGCTCCAACGGGGAGATCATGCGGTTCTGCCAGGCCTTCATGACCGAGCTCTACCGGCACCTCGGCGAGTACACCGACGTTCCCGCGGGCGACATCGGAGTCGGTGGCCGCGAGATCGGTTACCTCTTCGGCCAGTACAAGCGGATCACCAACCGCTACGAGTCGGGTGTCCTCACCGGCAAGGGCCTGAGCTGGGGCGGTTCCCAGGTACGCACCGAGGCCACCGGCTACGGCACGGTCTTCTTCGTCGAAGAGATCCTCCGGACCCGCCAGGACTCCTTCGACGGCAAGAAGGTCGTGGTGTCGGGCTCCGGCAACGTGGCCGTCTACGCGATCGAGAAGGTCCAGCAACTCGGCGGAACCGTGGTCGCCTGCTCCGATTCCGGCGGCTACATCGTCGATGAGAAGGGCATCGACCTCGCGCTGCTCAAGGATCTCAAGGAGGTCCGCCGCGCTCGTATCTCCGAGTACGCCGAGATCCGCGGTGACGCCGTCAAGTACGTCGAGGGCCGCTCGGTGTGGGAGGTCCCCTGCGACGTCGCGCTGCCCTGCGCCACGCAGAACGAACTCAACGGCTCCGACGCCGCGACACTGATCCAGAACGGGTGCGGGGTGGTCGCGGAAGGCGCGAACATGCCCTGCACCCCCGAGGCCGTCCAGCTCTTCGCCGACGCCGGGGTGATCTTCGCTCCCGGCAAGGCCGCCAACGCCGGAGGCGTCGCGACCAGCGCGCTGGAGATGCAGCAGAACGCCTCCCGGGACTCCTGGACCTTCGACCACACCGAGCAGCGCCTCGCCGACATCATGCGCGGCATCCACGACCGCTGCCTGGAGATGGCCGACGAGTACGGCAGCCCCGGCGATTACCTCGCCGGAGCCAATATCGCCGGATTCACCCAGGTCGCCGACGCCATGCTCGCTCTCGGCGTCATCTAGAGCGGCCTCGGCAGTCCCGCGCCTTCGCCAAGGCCGCCCGCGCGCACGACCGGCTACGGCGCCTTGGCGAAGGCGATGCCCAGCGGTTCCGCGTCGATCGGCTTGGTGCCGGTGCCGCCGGCGATCGTGGCGATGACCGCCCCGGAGGCCACGTCGATCACCGAGACACTGCCGGAGAAACCGTTGCCGACCCAGACCTCCCTGCCGTCCGGGGTCACCGCGACCGACTCGGGCAGCTTCCCGACGGCGATCTGGCCCGTGATCTTCCGGCTCGCGGTGTCGATCACCGCCACGGTGTCGTCGTTCATCTGCGTCACATAGGCCCTGGCGCCGTCGGGTGTCACATCGACCGCCCAGGGCTGATCCCCGGCCGCGATCCGCTGCCGCGTCCGGCCGGTGTCCGCGTCGATCACCGACACCCTCCCCGCCATCGGCTCGGTCACGTACAGGGTCCTGCCCGCCGGGTCGACCGCGATGCCCTGCGGTCCCGCCTTGTCGCGGAAGGTGTGGATCACGCGGCCCTTCGCCACGTCGATGACGGAGACGCGGTCCTCGCAGGTCACGTAGGCCCGTGCGCCGTCTCGGCTGAACACGACCTTCCGGGGCGTCGTGCCCACCTGGATCTGGTGGACGACCGTGTCGGTCGCGGTGTCGATCACCGCGATGGTGTCGGAACCTCCCGGGCCGGTGTCGCCGCCGGTCACGGCCACGTACACCTTCGTGCCGTCGGGGGAGACCGCGACGTCCTTCGGGTACGGACCGACGTGGACGGTGCGTTCGCCGTGGTCGACGGCGTTGACGACGAGCACGTCGTACTGGCCGGTGTCGGCGACGTACAGCTTCTTTCCGTCCGGGGTCGCCGCCACCCCCTGCGCGGCGTCGGTCTTGATGTCCGTGGCCAGGATCGTGTGACTGGCGGCGTCGACCGTGGACACGTTGTATCCACCGGCCAGCGCGACGTAGGCGAGGTAGCCGGTGGCGGCGCGCTTGAGCCCGGGTCGGGACGGCGCCTCCCATTTGGGCCCGCCGGGGGCGCTGTTCGTCGGGGTGGGCCTCGCCTGCGGAGACGAGGACCCGGTCAGCCCGAGCGCGGCGCCCACCGGCGCGGTCAGCATGACGAGGCCCGCCGCGCCCCCCGCGACGAGGAGGCGGCGCCGTGAGATCTTCTTCAGCACGGTCGAAGGTCCTTTCTCGTTCGCCGGTTCAGCCTCGCGGCCGTGGCCGCGGGCCCTTCTCCTGCCGCGGTGGGGTCTGGAGACCACCGGGGAACTGCGGCGAGGGCAGGGTCGCGATCTCGTCGACCGCCTGCCTCAGTCGTCGCTTCGTGTTCGGCAGTCGCGGTGGGCGAGTGCGGGATGCCATGCCGAGCGCCGAGCTCAGGTCGCCGAACGCGGACCGGCGCCACGTGGTCAGGTTGGGAATCTTCACCGCGGTCAGCCGTTCCAGGAAGCGCAGCGTGGAGGTGTGGTCGAACGCCTCGCGGGCGACCCAGCCGCCGACGGTCCAGGGGGACACGATGACGCACGGCACCCGGAAACCGCCGCCGATGGGCAGGCCCTGCACGAACTCGTCCGGGGTACCGGGTGGCGGTACCGGGGGAGGGACGTGGTCGAACAGCCCGTCGTTCTCGTCGTAGTTGAGGATGAAGACGGTCTTCTTCCACACGTCGGGGTTGGACGCGATGGCGTCGATCTTGCTGGCGACGAAGTCGGCGCCGGCCGCGGGTGTGTAGTCGGGATGCTCGGACTGGTAGCTGGTCGGGATGATCCAGGAGACGGCAGGCAGCCGGTCATGGGCCGCGTCGTACTCGAACTGGCCGGCCGAGTAGGTGCGCAATCCGTTACGGAAGAGTGGCGACCGGGGGCTCGCGTTCTGGAATGTGTCGAAGTACTCGAGCACGTTGCAGCCGTAGTTGTCGACCTCTTGGTAGACCTTCCAGTCGATTCCCGCTTCGGTGAGCGCCTCCGGATAGGTCTTCCATTTATACGGGATCGGGTCCTTGTTGCTGATGACGGGGCCGCCCAGGGTGCCGCCGGGGTCGATGGTCGCGCTCATCAGGTAGAGCCGGTTCGGCCACGTCGGTCCCATCACGGAACAGAAATAGTTGTCGCAGATGGTGAACGACTCGGCCAGCGCGAACTGGAAGGGGATGTCCTCACGGGCGTGGTATCCCATGACGTAGGGACCGTTGGCCCCGTCGGCGGCGCGGTGCGCGGGGAGCCACTGATCCATCTTGCCGTTGTTCCACGCCCGGTGCTGCACGGCCCACGCGTGGCTGGTCGAGGGGATCGCCTGGGCGCTGGTAGTGCGCGTGTCCAGATGGAAGGGCAGCAGATAGCCGGCGGGATTCGCCACGTCGGGCTGGTAGAAGACCGGCTTGCCGGTGTCCAGCGTGATCGCGTCCGGGTCGGAGAAGCCGCGGACGCCGGGGAGAGTCCCGAAGTAGTGGTCGAACGAGCGATTCTCCTGCATGAGGATGACGACATGCTCGATGTCGTGGAGTCCTCCGCTCAGGTGTGCCGGTGTATCGGCCACCGCGCGTCGCACGTTGGGTGGTAGGAATTCTGCTGCGAAAGTCGCCGCGGCCATGGCGCCCGCCGCACTGAACAGGCGGCGACGGGTCAAATCAGGCATCGAATACACTCCCGACCGACAGGTGTCACGGCGCGCCAAAAGAATGGCGCAGGTGCGTCCCGGTTCGACACTGCAGAGTCAACGGGCGATGGTGATCACCAAGTTGGACGTTAAGTCGGTAAAGGAGCGAAAGAACAGGGGCATGACCGGACCCGGACAGGAGTGACACAGAGAGAGTCAAGTGGTTGACGAGCCCCTGTTGATATGAGATGCCGGTGTTGCCGCGATGCTCGGTAAAGCTCCGTGCGGCGTTTCTCCTATCGGACGAAACCTCCGGCTGCGCGGCGCGTCACCGAGCCTTGTGCACGGGTCCGCCGCTCAGATCCAGCCCTGGCGGGCGGCGAGGGCGCCGGCCTGGAAGCGGGTCTTGGCACCGAGCGCGGCGGCCAGGCGCTGGACGCGGCGTTCGACCGTGCGGACGCTGACGCCGAGGTGCCGGGCGACGGCCTGGTCGGACAGGCCCGCGACGAGCAGGCCCGCGATGACCACCAGGGACTCGTCGAGCCGCGCGGGGTCCTCTCCGGGGACGGAGTCGAGGATCAGTGGCGGCGCCTGCTGCCACACGGCCTCGGAGAGCGTCGAGAGCGCGGTCAGGAGCGGGGACGGCCGTACGATGACCATCCCCTCGGACGTCGGGTGCTCGTGCCGCAGGGGCAACAGCGCGAGCTGATCATCGATCAGCGTCATCCGGAGCGGCAGCTCCCCGACGACACGCGCCTCCTCGCCGGCCTCGATGCCTTCGCGCAGCTCGTCGAGGTTCGGCCGGGCGTCGACCGCGGCCCGGTCGTGGATGACGCGGGTCCGGACGCCCTTGGCCAGCAGGTCAGTCCGGCTACCAGCCGCGCGCCCGTTCCGCGACCGTCGTCGGCGGCGCGACCGCCACCGTCGACTTCGCACTCACCAGGAGCTGACCCCCATGCGATATCTGCCCGTACGCCTCGGCGTGATCCTCGCCGCCGCGGTCTCGGTGGTGCTCGCGGCGGTGGGGCCGGCGAACGCCGAATCCGCGTCCGCCCCGGCACCGCACAAGACGACCAAGGCCGCCCCGGCGCGGCACACGCCCCGGCATTTCAAGCCCACGTCGTGCAACGCGCCGGTGAAGCGGCAGCGGAAGAAGAAGGCCGAGCGGCCCTCCGTAAGCTGCCACGCGATGGTGGGCGCCACCACCGACGACCGGGCCATCGCGGACACGGACGGGCCCGCCGACGGCGCGCTGGGCCCCGCCGACATCAAGGCCGCCTACGACCTGCCGGACGGCGGGGCGGGGGCGACCGTGGCGGTCGTGGACGCCTACGGCGACACCCACGCCGAGGCCGACCTCGCGGTGTTCCGCGCGCACTACGGCCTGCCGCCGTGCACGACCGCCAACGGCTGTTTCCGCAAGGTGGACCAGAACGGCGGTACGAGCTACCCCGCCGACGAGGAGGGCTGGATCACCGAGACCTCCCTGGACCTGGACGCGGTCTCGGCGGCCTGCCCGAAGTGCAACATCCTGCTGGTCCAGGGCGACGACGAGATGGTCGACTCGCTGGGCGCCGCGGTGGACACCGCGGTACGGCTCGGCGCCAAGTACGTGTCGAACTCCTACGGCGTCTCCGGAGAGTTCCCCGGGGAGTCCGGCCTCGGCGGCAGGCTGTACGTGATCGGCGGACTGGTCGCCGGGTCCAACGCCACGGTCCCGGCCGTGCACCGCTACGACCCGGCACGCGACCGGTGGACGGAGCTCGCCGACTATCCGGTTCCGGTCGCCGGCGCGGCGTGCGTCGGGCTGGGCGGCCAGATCGTCTGCGCCGGCGGCCAGACCAACGGAACCGGCATCAAGTCCACCTACCTCTACCATCCGGACACCGACACCTGGATCAAGGGCGCGGACATGCCCTACAACAACTGGGGCATGACCTACAGCGGCGCGGACGGACGGCTCCAGGTCGCCGCCGGTATCAGCGGCGCCGGCGACGTGGCGACCAACCAGGCCGCCGAGTACGACCCGGCCACCGACACCTGGAGCGCGCTGCCCAACGCCAACGACGCCAGCTACAACGCGGCGGGCGGCAGCGACTGTGGGCTCTACCACATCGGTGGCGGCGTCTACGACGGCGGCATCGCGCCGACCCGATGGGCCGAGACGCTCCCCGGATACGACCATTGCGGCGACGGGTTCCACCTGTCCTGGGCGAAGCTCTCCATTGACGCGCTCGACCTGGCGCCCGGCCGGTCCGCGACGGTGACGGTGACGATCTCCTCGGCCGGGTTCGCCCAGCCGGGCACCATCACCGGCGCGCTCGCGTTCCGCACCGACACGCCGTACACCGTGCCGACGGTCCCGATCACCGTCCAGGCCGACCCGCCGAAGGGCTGGGGCAAGCTGGCCGGCACGGTGACCGACGCCTCGACCGGCAAGCCGATCGCCGGGGCCACCGTCCAGCTCTGCGCCGGCTACGACACGGAGACCGGAGACTGCGGCGGCGCCACCTCCACGCTGAAGACCGACACCGACGGCCGCTACCAGACCTGGCTCGACCAGGCGAACAACACGCTGCAGGTCATCGCGGCCAAGGACACCTACCAGCAGCAACTCAGAATCATCGAGATCAGGGCCGGGGCGACCACGACGCTCGACTTCCAGCTCCAGCCCTGACGCGGTCCACGCGTCCCCCATCCGGCTCCCGGATGGGGGACCCGTGGCCTGTCCCCGGCCCGTCCCCGGCCTGGTCCTGAGCGCGGACGTCCGGGGCCCGGCGATAGGCTCGGCTGCGCAACCGGACCGGGAGGACGTCGTGATCAAAGTCGGGGTGCTGGGGGCGCGTGGGCGCGTCGGGGCCGAGCTGTGCCGGGCGGTCGAGGCCGCGGAGGACCTGGAGCTGGTCGCGGCGGTGGACGCCGGTGACGACCGGGCACCCCTCCGGGCCGCCGAGGTCGCCATCGACTTCACTCATCCCGACGCGGTCATGGACAACCTGCGCTGGCTCATCGAGAACGGCGTGCACGCGGTCGTGGGCACCACCGGGTTCGACGACGAGCGGCTCGCGACGGTGCGCGGCCGGCTGGCGGAGCGGCCCGGTACGAACGTCCTGATCGCTCCCAACTTCGCCGTCGGCGCGGTGCTGATGATGAGCTTCGCGCAGAAGGCCGCGCCGTTCTTCGACTCGGTGGAGATCGTCGAGCTGCACCACCCGAACAAGGCGGACGCCCCGAGCGGTACGGCCCGGCGCACCGCCGAGCTGATCACGGCCGCGCGGGAGAAGGCCGGCGTGGGCCCCTCTCCGGACGCGACCACGACCGGTCTGGACGGAGCGCGCGGCGCCGACGTGGACGGCGTCCACGTGCACGCCGTCCGCCTCGCCGGGCTGATCGCGCATCAGGAGGTGCTGCTGGGCGGGCACGGGGAGACGCTGACGATCCGGCACGACTCGCTCAGCCGCGAGTCGTTCAGCCCCGGCGTGCTGCTCGCCGTCCGCCGCGTCGCCGAACTGCCCGGCCTCACGATCGGGATCGAGTCGCTACTCGGCCTCTAAGCGCCTGTCTCAAAGTCCACGCCGCGCAGTAGGACAGCGGGGCTTTGAGACAGGCGTTAGGCGTTGAGGCGGGTCAGCAAGGTTGTGACCAGGGCCTGGACCGACTCGCGGGAGCCGCGCCGGAGGTAGGCGCGGACGCGGCCCAGCACGTCGACGCGCGTCCCGTGGCCCAGGCCCGCCCGCAGGTGCAGGGGGCCGGAGCGGCCCGGGGGCCCGAACCACCAGGCGGCGTCCCGGGTGTGCCGCCGCAGCACCTCGCCCGCGTACGCCCCGGCGAGCACGATCAGGTCCCCGTCGGAGAACTTCTCGTCCTCGTCGTCGGCGCGCAGGCCGTGCAGGCGCCGCCGCTCCTCCAACGCGTCGTCCAGGAGCTCGAGCGACTCGACCGAGCCGTCCAGCCCGTTCCGGGCGGCGAACTCGGCCGCGTTCGCGCTCTGCAGAGCGCCCAGGTCCGGCGTGCCGTCGAGCAGGTTGGGATGGCGGGCCGGGCGTCCGGTGGCCGGGCGGGGGCGCAGGGGGCTGCCGATCGTCGCCGCGATGTCGCGGTCCCACAGGAACTGCAGCACGCTCTCGGGCGGCTGGCCGGTGCTGTGCACCAGAACGGTCGAGCGGTGTCCCTCGCTACCGAGCCGCTCGGCGTGCGCCAGTGCGCCCGCCACCTTGATCATCAGCTGGACGTACTCCAGGGCCTCGCGGTCCGGCGCCCAGTCCTCCGCCACGAGCCACAGCCCCTGGTCGCCGCCGGGGGGACCTGTCACGAGGTCGGCGCTGTCGAGGTCGGCGAGGCCCACAGGATGAACTCCGTACGGGGGAAGTGTTCGCTGCGGCGAACATTGTCGCGCCGTTGGGCATCCGGTGCACTTCGACCCGCCGTGCACCGGGGACTCAGGCGTCCCGTGAGGTCCGCCGCCGCACCGTTTCACCGCGAAGGCGGCAGGGTAGGCGGTCTACGAGATGGACGAGTCGGTGGGAGAGGTCCTCTCGCAGGTGCTGAACCGCTCGCACCTGCTACGGCCGGGCACGACCGCGGAGATCCTCGCCGAGGAGGGGCGCCCGCTCGGCGTCCGGGACGCGACGATCTACCTCGCCGACCTGGAGCAGGAGTACCTGAGGCCGATGCCGCGTGCGGACGGCCGGCCGGTGCCGGCCCTGCGAATCGACTCGACCCTCCCCGGGCGGAGCTACCAGGCCATCGAGATCCAGCGCGGCTCGGTGGCCGAGGACGGGCTGCACCATGTGTGGCTGCCGCTCATGGACGGCAGCGAACGGCTGGGCGTGCTGGAGCTCGTCATCGACGCCGTGACCGAGGAGGCGCTGGTCTGGTGCCGGGCGCTCGCCTCGCTGGCGGGCCTCATGGTCGTCAGCAAGAGCCACTACAGCGACGTCCACGCACAGGTCCGGCGGAGCCAGAACATGGCGCTGCAGGCCGAGATGGTGTGGGCGTTCATGGCGCCGCCGACCTTCGCCACCGAGGAGGTCGTCGTCTCCTGCGCGATCAGGCCGATATACGGGGTGGGCGGTGACGCCTACGACTACTCGCTTCTCGGCGACCATCTGCACGTGGCGATCCTCGACGCGGTCGGCCACGATCTCCCGGCCGGACTGATCGCCAGCGTCGCGCTGGCCAGTTGCCGCAACACCCGCCGCGCCGGCGGGGGACTCGCCGCCATGGTGGCGTACGCGGACCACGCGATCGTCAGCCAGTTCGGCACGTCCCGGTTCGCCACCGCGCTGCTGTGCGACCTCAATGTCGTCACCGGCCTGTTCAGCTGGGTTCCCTGCGGGCACCCGCCACCCCTGTTGATCCGGGGGAACAAGGTCATCAAGGAGCTCTTCCGCCGGCCACGGCTGCCTCTCGGCCTGATGAGCGACCGGGACGGGACGGACCTCGGCGAGAGCGCACCCGTCTACACCGAGCAGCTCCAGCCGCAGGACCGGCTGCTGCTCTACACCGACGGCGTCGTCGAGGCGAGGGCGGCCGACGGCAGCCAGTTCGGCGTGCGGCGCCTCAGCGACTTCGTCATCCGCCACAGCGCGGCCGGCCTGCCGGCCCCGGAGACGCTGCGCCGCCTCAACCGCGCCATCATCGACTTCCAGCACGGCCGGTTGGCCGACGACGCCACCACCGTGCTCGTGGAGTGGCGGCCCGGGAACCTGCGGGCGAAGTACGGCTTCTGACCCGCTGTGACGTGAGCGGAGGGCGGGTCAGGGCGTCGGGAAGCCGTACTTGCGCAGGATCGCCGTCGCGGTGGGGGAGCGCAGCCAGGCGACGAACGCCTTCGCCTCCGTCTCGTGGTCGCTCGCGCGCAGCGCGGCGGCGAAGTAGGTCGCGGTGACGTTCTGATCGGCCGGGATCGGCACGCTCGTCGCCGAGATGCCCGCCGACCTCATGTCGGTCACGTAGACGATCCCCGCGTCGGCCCGGCCCGTACGGACCCGGGTGAGCACGGTGCGCGCGTCGGCCTCCTCCGACCGCGGCCGTACGGTGACGCCCGCCTTGGCCAGGACCTGGGTGGCGTACCGTCCGACCGGCACGATCGGGCCGCCGAGGACCACGCGCAGCCGGCTGTCGGCGAGTGAGGCGAGGCCCTGGATGTGCTTCGGATTGCCGGGCGCCACGGCGATGGTCATGGAGTTGTAGGCGAACGCGCGACGGCCGGTGACCCGGTCGGCCACGGTGTCCATGGACGCCTGGTCCGCGGTGGCCAGCACGTCGGCGGGCTCCCGCTCCTCGACGTCCATCGCCAGATCCTGCGAGCCGGCGAACTCCAAGCGCACGGTCACGTTCTTCGCCGCCGCGCCGTACGCGGTGCCGAGCTCCTCGAACGCCTCGGTCAGCGATGAGGCCGCCAGGACGTTCAGGTTGATCCGCTCGTCGCCGGAGGCGATGCCGCAGCCGGTCAGTGCCAGCGCGACCGCGGCCAGCGCGGCGACGCGTGGCATGGGGGGCATGCGCGCTACTTTAGGGCGACCCTTCCGCCATCACCGAAAACAACGCGCCGTCGGGGCAGATATCCGCGTGTCGCCGTCAGGCCGGATATGCGTGTGTCTCGGCGGCCTTCACCGCGGCCCAGACGCGGTCCCCCTCGGTGAGGCGGAGCTCGGCGAGCGCCGCGGGCGTCACGTCGGCGGCCGCGGGAACGGGTCCCTCCAGGTGGATCCGGACCTGGTCGGCGTGCGGTTCGAATCCGCCGACCGTCGCCTCCCAGAGGTTGCGGGGGCTGCCGTCGGGGCGCGTACGGAAGAGGGCGACGGCCGACGGAGGGAAGGCCAGGAAGACGTCTCCGTCCAGGGCCTCGGCCGTGTTGAAGGTGACGGTGTCGCCGGGGAGGGTGACGGAGTGGCCGTGGGCCGTGCCCCGGTAGAGGTTGAGGCCGACGAGCCGGGCGACGTAGTCGGTCCGCGGGTGCCGGGCGACGTGCGCGGGCGTTCCCTCCTGCACGACGCCGCCGTTCTCGATGACCACGAGCCGGTCGGCCAGCGCCATGGCGTCGAGGGCGTCGTGCGTGACCAGGACGGCGGCGCCGTCGAAGTCGGCGAGGTGGCGGCGCAGCCCGGCGCGCACGGTCAGGCGGGTGTGGGCGTCCAGGGCGGACAGCGGCTCGTCGAGCAGCAGCAGCCGGGGCCGTACGGCCAGGGCGCGGGCCAGCGCGACGCGCTGCGCCTGCCCGCCCGACAGCGTGCGGGGTCTGCGGGCCGCCTGGTCGGCGAGGCCCACCCGCTCCAGCCACTCGGCCGCGAGCCGGCGCGCCTCCCGCCGGCGGACGCCCTGACAGCGCGGGCCGAACGCGACGTTCTCCAGGGCGGACAGGTGGGGGAAGAGCAGGTAGTCCTGGAAGACGACGCCGACGGCGCGACGCTCGGCGGGCCGGTCGTGCCACTCCTCGCCGTCGACGCGGATGTGCCCCTCCGACAGCGGTGTCAGGCCGGCGAGCGCGCGCAGCGCGGTGGTCTTGCCCGCCCCGTTCGGGCCGAGCAGCGCCACGACCTCGCCCGGCGCGGCGGTGAGCGCCAGGTCGAGGGTGAAGGTCCCGCGCCGCACGACCAGCCGAGCGTCGATCACGATACCCATCGCCCCCGCAGGCCGGCCAGCACGACGACCGACACGGCCAGCAGCACGAGGCTGAGCACGATCGCGGACTGCGGGTCGTTCTCCAGCGCGAGGTAGACGGCGAGCGGCATCGTCTGGGTACGGCCGGGGAAGTTGCCGGCGAACGTGATGGTGGCGCCGAACTCACCGAGCGCCCGCGCCCAGCACAGCACCGCCCCGGCGCCGACCCCCGGCGCGATCAGGGGGAGCGTGACGCGCCGGAACGTCGTCCACCGCGAGGCGCCGAGCGTCGCCGCGGCGTCCTCGTAGCGCAGGTCGGCCGCGCGCACCGCGCCCTCCACGCTGATCACGAGGAACGGCAGGGCCACGAACGCCTCCGCCAGCACCACGCCCGCGGTCGTGAAGGGCAGCGTCACGCCGAACCAGCGGTCCAGCCAGCGCCCCACGAGACCGTTGCGGCCCAGCGCGAGGAGCAGCGCCACGCCGCCGACCACCGGGGGCAGGACCAGCGGCACGGTGACGAGGGCGCGCACCAGCCGCCGGCCGGGGAAGTCGATCCGGGCCAGCACCCAGGCCAGCGGGACTCCCACGAGCAGGCACAGCACCGTGGCGAGCGTCGCGCTGAGCAGTGACAGCCGCAGGGCGTCGAGGATCTCGGGCCGGGCCAGGCGCGTGCCGAGCGTCGACCAGGGCGCGCGCACCAGCAGGCCCAGGAGGGGAAGGACGAGGAAGGCGAGCCCGATGAGGGCCGGGAGCACCAGCACCCAGGGCGCCCGCCGGTTCACGGCTGCTCGAATCCGGCCTGCTGCAGCGTCGCCTGCCCCTGAGGGGAGAGCACCGACTGGACGAACTCCCCGGCCAGGCCGGGCTGCGGCGCCTTGGTGAGCGCGGCGATCGGGTAGTCGTTGATCGCCTGGGCGGCCTCGGGGAAGTCGATGCCCTGGACCTGCCCGGCGGCCGCCTTGACGTCCGTCCGGTAGACGAGGGCCGCGTCCGCCTCGTTCAGCCGCACCTTGGTGAGGGCGGCCTTGACGTCCTGCTCCTGGGAGACCGGCTTGACGGTGAGCTTGGCGGCCGCGAGGGCCTTGAGCGCCGCCGCGCCGCAGGGCACCTGCGGGGCGCAGAGCACGACCTTCACCTTCGGGTCCGTCAGGTCCCTGAGCGATGTGACCTTGCCGGAGGAGCCCTTCGGGACCGCGATCTCCAAGCGGTTGCGCGCGAACACGCGCGGCGTCGACGCCCGGCCCGCGTCGGTGACCTGCTTCATCGTGGCGGGGCTGGCCGCGGCGAACACGTCGGCGGGGGCACCCTGGTCGATCTGCTGGGCCAGCGCCGAACTGCCGCCGAAGTTGAACTTCACCCGGACGCCGGGGTGGCTCGACTCGAACGCCTTGCCCAGGGAGGTGAACGACTCGGTCAGGGAGGCCGCGGCGAAGACCACGACCGTCCGCGTGGCGGCCTTGTCGCCGGAGTCCTTCTTGACCCCCTTGTCGCCGCAGCCGGCGGCGAGGGCGGCCGCGAGCACGGCGATCGAGGCGGTCCGGAGGGTGGTGCGGTGACCGATCATGAAGGCAGCTCCACGACGACGTTGGTGGACTTGATGACCCCCACGGCGACCACGCCGGGCTCCAGGCCGAGCTCGTCGGCCGCCTCCCGGCTCATGAGGGAGACGACGCGGAACGGCCCGGCCTGGATCTCGACCTGTGCCATGACGCCGTCGCGTACGACCTCGGTGACGATGCCGCGCAGCCGGTTGCGGGCCGAGGACGGCGCCGTGCCGCCCCGATCGGCGGGGGAGCGGACGAAGGCCGCCAGGTCCGCCCCCGAGACGATCCGGTGGCCCTGCTCGTCCCGTCGGGCGGGCAGTTTCTCCGAGTCGATCCACCGTCGCACCGTGTCGGCGCTGACGCCGAGCAGGGACGCGACCTCACTGATCCGGAACGCCGTCACGCGGATCAGTGTAACCATCGCGGATGCGGGCAACCGATCCGATATCCGGTGTCGGATGCGAGGGGATACGCCCGTTATGCCTCGCGGTCGCGTGCTCAGACGGTGGTGACCACCTGGTCGTACTCCAGCCGCGGGTTGCGCGGGAACCAGGCGTCCGGGCCGGGCCTGCCGATGTTGACGACGGCGAGCACCTGGTGGCCGCCCTCCGGGAAGAACTCCTTGGCGACTCCTTCGGCGTCGAAGCCCGCCATCGGCCCGGCCGCCAGGCCGGCGGCGCGAACGCCGACGATGAAGTAGCCCACCTGGAGCGCGCCGTTGAAGGCCGCCATCCTGGCGCGGGCCTCGGGCGCGCCGTGCAGGTCGTCCCGCGCCTCGGGGCGGTGCGGGAAGACGGTCGGCAGGTGCTCGTGGAAGTCGCTGTCGGCCGCGAGGACCGCCACCAGGGGTGCGGCCCCGGTCTTGGCCTTGTTGCCCTCGGACATGTGCGCGACGAGGCGCTCGCGGGCCTCCGGGGACCGGACCAGGACCACGCGCAGCGGCTGGATGTTCATCGCCGTGGGCGCCCACTTGACGAGGTCGTAGATGGCGCGCACCTGTTCGTCCGAGACCGGCTCGTCGGTGAAGGTGTTCGCCGTACGAGCCGTACGGAACAGGATGTCCTGAGCGGTGGGGTCGATGCTCAACTGGTCGCTCACGATGGCTCCTCTTCGGGTCGTCTCCGGTGGCCGTTCCACCGACGACGGTTGTGAACGCTAATTGAAACTTCAATCATCCCGCATGAGGAGTGATCCGGCTCACACTCGCACGGCCGTCAGCGGGCCGGGCCGACGGTGACCGTCGGCGCGCGACCCCTAGAGAGCCAGGCCGAGGGTGAACAGCGCGCCGAAGATGATCTGCAGCCGGCCGGTCTCGCCGAGCACGGCGATCAGCGCCGGGCCCTTCGCGCCGCGCAGCACCTTGGCGTTCGGTGCGATCGCCCACAGCGCCGACAACAGCGTGATCATCGCCCACGGTCGGGACACCGCGACCACCAGCACGCACAGGAACGCCGCGACGAAGCAGCCGCTGTACAGCACGCGCGTGCGCCAGTCGCCGAGCAGGACCGCGAGCGTGCGCTTGCCGGACTTGGCATCGGTGGGGATGTCGCGCAGGTTGTTGACGACCAGCATCGAGCACGACAGCAGTCCGACCGGGACCGAGGCCACCCACGCCGCCCACGGCAGGCTCTCCAACTGCACGTACGCCGTGCCGACCACCGAGACGAGGCCGAAGAAGACGAAGACCGACAGCTCGCCCAGCGCCCGGTAGCCGTACGGGCGAGAGCCCCCGGTGTAGAACCAGGCGGCCGCGATCGCCACCGCGCCGATCAGCACCAGCCACCAGGTCGTGACCGCCGCGAGGACCAGACCGGCCACCGCGGCGAGCGCGAAGCAGCCGAAGGCCGCCGCCAGGACCTGCTTCGGCGGCGCGACCTTCGAGCCGACCAGCCGCATGGGACCGACGCGGACCTCGTCGGTGCCGCGGATCCCGTCGCTGTAGTCGTTGGCGTAGTTCACCCCGATCTGCAGCAGCATGGCGACCACCAGCGCCAGCAGCGCGCGCCACCAGACGAAGTGGCCGTAGCCGATCGCCACGCCGGTACCGACGGCGACGGGGACGATGGAGTTGGGGAGGGTTCGGGGCCGCGAGCCGGCGACCCACTGCGAGAGGGTCGCCACTATCGCCCTTCCTCGGAGCCGATGATCATGCGGGTGATTCTTCCGGACCCGTGCCGGGCCGCAGCCGGAGGGTCAGCAGCAGGCCGACGGCCAGCAGCGCGGCGGTGGCGAAGGCCGCGCGGTCGGTGGCCGTGGCCAGGCTCTGGTTCGCGGCCCGCGACAGCCGGGGGTCTTCCCGGCGCAGGTCGCGGGCGAACGTCCCGGCGCTGTCGCGCAGCCGCTCGGCGTACGCCGCGCCCTGCCCGGCCGGCAGGCCCGCCTCGTGCAGCCGGGCGGTCATCGCGTGGCTCAGCCCGACCGCGAAGACCGCGCCGATCAGCGCGATCCCCAGCGCCGACCCGACCTGGCGCGCCGTCGACTGGGTGCCGGAGGCGAGGCCCGTGCTGGCGGGCGGGACGTCGCGCAGCACGATCCGGGTGAGCTGCCCGCTGGTCATGCCGAGACCGAGGCCGTAGATCAGCATCCACGGCGCCAGTTCGAAACCGGTCGTGTCGGCGCGCGTGGTCAGGCCGATCAGCGCCGCCGCGATCACCTCGAGGGCCATTCCGGCCTGCAGCGTCCGGGCCGCGCCGAGCCGGCGCGACAGCCGCGCCGACATTCCCCCCGCCAGGAAGGTCCCGACGGCCAGCGGCAGGATCGCGACGCTCACCTGCAACGGGGAGTTCCCGTGTACGTCCTGGAGGAAGAGCGGCAGCACGAACATCAACCCGAGCTCACCGACGCTGATCAGGGACGCCGCCGCGTTGCCGCGCCGGAAGTCGGGGATGTGGAAGAGCGAGAGGTCGAGCACGACCGGCCGGCCCGCCGCCGCCCGCGCCCGCTCGACCACGACGAGCGCCACCAGCATCACGACCCCGGCGGCCAGCGCCACCGGGATCGGCGACACGCCGACGTCCGGCCAGCGGAGCGGACCGGCGGCGAACGGCCGGGTGACCGCCCACCAGCCGTACCGCTGGCCCTCGATCAGCGCGAACACCAGCGCCCCGAGGCCGCCCGTGCTGAGTACCGTGCCCGGCCAGTCGCCGACGCGGCGCACCGCCGGATCACGCGTCTCGGCCACCAGGAGCACCGTGCCGACGACGATCAGCGCGCCGAGCGGAACGTTCACGCCGAACGCCCAGCGCCAGCCGTACGACGTCGCGAGCCAGCCGCCGAGCAGCGGGCCCAGGGCGGCCATGCCCCCGATGAGCGACCCCCAGATGCCGAAGGCGATCGCACGGTCCCGGCCGGTGAAGACGGACGTCACCGTGGACAGCGCGCCCGGCAGGATCATCGACGCGCCGACCCCCTGCAGGAGCCGTGCCCCGACCAGCGCGGGTCCGCTGCCGGACAGGGCCGCCAGCACGCTCGCCAGGACGAACACCACCGTGCCGACAACGATCATCCTGCGTCTGCCGTACGCGTCGGCCGCCCGCCCGAAGGGGATCAGCAGCGCCGCGAACACGAGGGAGTAGATCGACGTGATCCACTCGGCGGTGGTCGTCGTCAGCCGCAGCTCGGTCACGATCCGGGGCAGCATGACGTTGACGATCGTGGCGTCGACGATGATCAGCGAGACCGCGAGGCTGATCACCACCATCCCCAGCCAGCGGCGCCGTCCGGGCGAGCCGGTCGAGGACGCGGGCAGGGGAGGAGCCGTGCGCAAGGTCATGGAAGGGTTCCAGATCGGTCTGTTCGATCCTGAATGGTTCGGCGTCAAACCTACCTCCGACCTCTCAGACCCCCTCCGGGTCCCCTCACGGTGACCTCACGGGTCGGCCTCTCCGCTGGCCCTCCGCCCTCTGAGCACAGAGAATGTCTGCCGTGCGAACCTCTGAGGCCGACCTCGAACGCATGTCGCTGTCCCGCCTGCTGGCCGTCGCCGGTCACGTCGTCGCCATGCACTGGCAACGGCTCATGGGCGGCTACGGCCTCACCCCGCACGGCCTGGCCGTCCTCGCCTCCCTCGAGCGAGGATCGGCCCTCACCCAGCGGGAACTCGCCAGGCACTGCGGCATCGCCCCCTCGACACTCAACCACACGATCGACCACCTCGAGCGCTCGGGCTGGATCGAACGGCGACGGGAGGTCGCCGACCGCCGTCTCGTCCGCCTCGCGCTCACCGAGACGGGACGCCGCCAGCTCCGGCAGGCCCAGGACGCGGCCGACAGCCAGATGGAGCCGATGCTCGACCACCTGCCCCCGGGCGACGAGCGGAGCGTGCGCGACTTCCTGCTCGCCACCGTGCTGCGCTTCCAGTCGATGGACGACGCCCTGCCCGATCCGGCGCCCTCCAGGACCGGGCGCCTGTGAAAGGCGGATGAGCGGAATCTGTCCGCTCGCGGTGTTAGGTTGCCGCGCATGTCCTTCGACCTGCTGGAGCACCTTCCCGACGCCTGGCGCGAGCGCGTGGAGCCGCTGCTCGACCCCGACGCCACCCGGCGGCTCAGCGACTTCGTGGCCGCGGAGTACGCCGCGGGCACCGTCTATCCGCCGCAGTCCGACCTGTTCAGCGCCTTCCGCCTGTGCGCGCCCGACGACGCCCGGGTGCTCATCCTCGGGCAGGACCCCTACCACGGCGCGGGTCAGGCGCACGGGCTGAGCTTCAGCGTCCGGCCGGGCGTGCGGATCCCGCCGTCGCTGCGCAACGTCTTCAAGGAGCTTCACGACGACCTCGGCGTCCCGGTCCCCACCACCGGGGACCTGACGCCGTGGGCCGAGCGGGGAGTGCTCCTGCTCAACGCGGTGCTGACCGTGCGCGCCGGAAAGGCGGGCTCCCACGCGGGCAAGGGCTGGGAGGAGTTCACCGACGCCGTGATCCGGGCCCTGGACGCCAGGAGCGAGCGGGTGGTGTTCGTGCTCTGGGGCGCCTACGCCCGCAAGAAGCGCGACCTCGTCACCGGCGCGCAGCACGTCGTGTTCGAGGCCGGGCACCCCAGCCCGATGAACCCGCGGGGCTTCCTCGGCAGCCGGCCGTTCAGCGCGGTCAACAAGGCCCTCGCCGACGCGGGGGAGCCCGAGATCGACTGGACCCTCGACAGCACGAAGTAGCACCGTCCCGCCGGTTCCGCTGCCCCGTGGGCTCCGCCGTCCCAAGGGGGTTGCACCGTCCCGCCGCTCCGCCGGGCCTTCCGGCGGAGCCGGGTCACGGGATCAGGCGATGGCGGTGTGCAGGCGCACCATCGCGACCGGCTCGCCCATGTCGACCTTGCTGTGCGTCCCGTCGGGCGCCCAGCCCGCCGAGGTCAAAAAGCCCCGGAGCGCGTCGTCGGCGGCGAAGACCCAGGTGATGGCCGTCGTGCAGCCGTCCTCGCGCAGATGGTCGACGGTGGCGGCGAGCAGGCGGCTGCCGTGCCCGGCCCGCCCGTGGGCCGGGTCGACCAGGAGGGTGAGCAGCTCGCCGGTCGTCTGCGGGTCCTGGTCGGGATCCCCGGCGGGGGCGTGCGCGGCGAACCCGGTGATCACACCTTCGTCCACGGCGACCAGCAGCCTGTGCCGTGGGCTCGGCGGCGCGGCCACGGCCTCCGCCCAGCGCTCACGCCACAGGGCGACCGCCTCCGGACCGGTCATCTCGGCCAGCGCCGCCTCGGGGATGACGTCGCGATACCCCTCCCGCCAGGCCCGTACCTGGATCTCGGCGACGGCGGCCACGTCTCCCGGGTACGCCGCCCGTACCCCCACCACACCCACCGGTGTCTCGACCCCCGCTCGTGTCACGTTCGTATGCCGACGACGGTACCGCCCATCCGCCCGCCGGAGCGGAGCGGCGTCAGGTACCGGAGGCGGCGGCCCGGCGGCGTGCGCGGTAGGCGCGGGTCTTCGTCCGGTTGCCGCACATCCGCATCGAGCACCAGTTGCGCGAGCGGTTCTTCGACGTGTCGAGGAACGCCCACCGGCACGTCGTCTCCCGGCACACCTTCAGCCGGGTCCAGTCGCCCTCGGCGACGCTTCGCATGACCGCCGCCGCGATCGCCGCGAGCCCGCCGCGGACCCCGCCCGCCAGCGGGAGCAGCGCCGGGCCGTCGAGCGACACGCGGAGGGGCAGCGCGGCCAGGACCCGATCGAGGTCGGCGGACGGAGCCGCCGCGGCCGGGCCGTGATGGCCGAGCATCGCGGTCCGGAGTCCTTCGCGGAAGGCCACCGCCAACGCCAGGTCGGACTGGTCCGCGCGCGCGCCGGACGGCGTCAGCCCGCGCTCGGTCAGCCAGCCGCTGAGGTCCCAGGGCGCGGCGAAGTCGTCGATGTCGCAGTCGACGTCGTAGGTGTTGACGAAGTCACGCAGCAGCAGGGCGCTCTCCGAGCCGTTCATGCCGTGCTCATCGGTTCACTCGCTTCGCTCGCTCACGCGGCCTCCTTCGTCGGGGGAGTGATCCCCCTCCACCTCGACACCAGCGTACTTGGAACACCGGTTCCGGGTGCTACGACGCGGCGGCCAGTGCCTTGGCGAAGCGGGCCGCGCCCTCGGCGAGCTCCGTCTCGCCGGCCGCCGACCCGTAGCTGAGGCGCACGCGCGGCTTCGGCGGCTCGGCGGGGAAGTAGCGTCGCCCGGGGCTGACCAGGACGCCCGCCCGCAGCGCGGCCTCGGCGAGCGCGACGTCGTCCACGCCGTCCGGCAGGCCGACCCACAGGTGCAGGCTTCCGCGCGGCCGGACCGCGGGACGCAGGCCCGCGGCCGCGAGCGCGGAGATGAGGGCGTCGCGCCGCCGCGTCAGCGCCTCGCCGACGGTGCGGAGGTGGCGCGGCCAGGCGGGGGAGGTGACCAGTTCCAGGGCGGTCTCCTGGAGCGGGCGGGCGACGAAGAACGACTCGACGACCTGCGCCGAGCGGATCCGCTCGGCGACCGGCCCGCGGGCGATCACCGCGGCGACCCGCAGGCTCGGGGCGGTGACCTTGGTGAGCGACGCGATGTGCACGACCCGGCCGTCCCGGTCCGACGCGACCAGGGGCGGAGGAGGCGGGTCGATCGCCAGATGGCGGCTGTAGTCGTCCTCGACCACGAACGCGCCCGCCGCGCGGGCGACGTCCAGCACCTGCTCGCGGCGCGGCGCGGACAGCACCGTTCCGGTCGGATTGTGGAAGGTCGGCTGGCAGAACAGCGCGCGTGCCCCCGTCGCCGCGAACGCGTCGGCGAGCAGGTCGGTGCGCAGGCCGTGGTCGTCGACCGGCACCGGAACGGGGCGCAGCCCGGCCGCACGGGCCGCGGCGAGCGCCCCGAGGTAGGTCGGCGACTCGACGAGGACCGGGGCGCCGGGTGGCAGCAGGGCGCGCAGGATCAGGCTGATCGCGCCCTGGCCCCCGCTGGTGATGGTCACGTCGGCCGCGGTGACGTCACCGCCCGCCGTACGGGCGAACCACTCGCGCAGGTCGCGCAGGCCGGACAGCGGCGGGCGCTCCCAGGCGTCGGCCCGGCGGACCGCCCGCGCGGCCGCGGTGGCCAGGGCCCGGACGGGCTGCAGGGCGGGTGTGAGGTAGCCGCCGCTGAGCGCGATCACGCCCTCGGGGGCCTGGGAGAGCAGGCCGACCACGCCGGCCGCGTCGACGGTGCGGTCGCCGAGGGCCACCGCCTGCCAGTCCAGGTCCGCGGGCTCCGCGGGCGTAGGCCGCGTCGGCTCCGCGACGTAGGTGCCGCTGCCGGGCCGGGCGACGACGAGGCCCTCGGCGGCGAGCAGCCGGATCGCGGCGGCCACGGTGACGGGACTGACCTGGTACCGGCTCATCAGCGACCGGCTGGAGGGCAGCCGGTCGCCGGGGCGCAGCCTCGCCACCTCGGCCCGCAGCTCGGTGGCGAGGCCGGCGATACTGCTATCGTTATTCATGAGAAATCAGGATAACGCTACTCGATGGAGTGCGGTAGCGCTGCCTCCGGGTTTCGGCGCCGCCGCGCTCGGCGTCCTCGCCTTCTCCTTCACCCTCCCGGCCACCGAGTTCGCGCTGCGCGACTTCGGCCCGTACCTGATCGGGATCGGGCGCGCCGGGATCGCCGCGGTCCTCGCCGCCGTCGCGCTGCGGCTGATGCGCGCTCCGTGGCCCCACGGGCGTCAGTGGGCCTCTCTGGGAGTGGTGGCCCTCGGCATCGTGTTCGGGTTCCCGCTCCTGTCCACGCTCGCCCTCGACCACGGGTCCTCCTCGTCGCACGCCGCCGTGGTGGTCGGCCTGCTCCCCGTCGCGACCGCGGTCTTCGCCGTCGTACGGGCCGGCGAGCGCCCCTCTCCCGCCTTCTGGGCCGCGAGCCTGGCGGGCGCGGCGTTGATCGTCGCGTTCACCCTGCGGAACGGGGTGGGGCGGTTCGCGCCCGCCGACGCCCTGCTGCTCGGAGCGATGCTGACCGCCGGCCTCGGATACGCCGAGGGCGGCCGGCTGGCCCGCGAGATGCCCGGCCCGCAGGTGGTGTCGTGGGCGCTCGTCCTCGTCGCCCCGATCACGATCCCGGTCACGGTGACGCTGTTCGCGGCGACGGGGCACTCGAGCGGCGCGGCGGTGGCCGGCCTGGCGTACGTGTCGGGCGTGTCGATGTTCCTCGGGTTCTTCGCCTGGTACGCCGGGCTCTCGAAGGCGGGGGTGGCGCGGGCGAGCCAGGTTCAGCTCGCCCAGCCGCTGCTCACCCTCCTCTGGTCGTGGCTGCTGCTCGGCGAGCACGCCGGTGCCGGCACGGTCGTCGCGGCGGCCGGTGTGCTGGTCTGCGTCCTCATCGCCCAGCGGGCCCGCGTCTCGCGCACCGCACCCGCCCGCCCGGCGGCGACCCCCGAGGTGGCGTCGCCCGGCGCGGCCGGGAAGGGCTGAACGGCGACGGGACGCTCGGTGAAGCCACGCTCGTCACGGACACAGGCTCTACAAGGGGAGTGGCGACGATGCGGGTGATCGAGGTTCGGGAGTTCGGCGGTCCCGAGGTGCTCGTTCCGGTGGACCGGCCGGATCCCGTCCCGGGGGCCGGGCAGGTCGTGGTGGCGGTCTCCGCGGCGGACACCCTGTTCGTCGAGACGAAGATCCGGTCCGGCTGGGGCGGCGAGTACTCGCGAGGTCCTCGGCAAGGCCCTGCTGGTGGTGAAGAGCGCCGCCGCCGCCCACCGCCCGTCATGATGGCGGTGACGCGCGATCGTGAGGAGAACGGTGAGCGACGGTTCGTACGAAGTGCGCCCCATCGGCCGGGTGGAGTCGTCATTGACCGATCGGGCCGCGGCGCCCCGGCAGGGCGACGAGGGAGCACCGGACGCGTGGCTGGTGTTCCGGGAGGACGTCCGCGAGGGCCTGCGCGACCTGACCGAGGGCGCCCAGGTCATCGTGCTGACGTGGTTCGACCGGGCGTCCCGTGACGCCCTGGTCGTCCACCCGCGCGGCGACCTGGCCCGGCCGCGCCAGGGGGTGTTCAGCACGCGGTCGCCCGACCGGCCGAACCCGATCGGCCTGCACCGGGTGACGATCCTGCGGGTCGACGGGCTCCGCGTCCTGGTCAAGGACCTGGAGGCACTGGACGGCACGCCGATCGTCGACGTCAAGCCGGTCCTCGACCAGGACGTCGCCGAACGCTGATCACCCGGGTGTCCGGTGGATCCTCGTCCGTCCGGACGCCCCTGGGCGAACCGGCGGGCGATCCGGAGCGTCGGACCTCCTGATCAGGGAGGGGCATGACACGGCGACTCGTCCGGGCGGTGGCGTGGGTCTGCGCGACCGTACTCGGCGCTCTGGTGATCTTCTTCGGGTACGCGTGGTTCGACTGGCAGCCGGAACCGCCGGTGTACGGCGGCACCGCGAACGCGCTGTGGGCCCGCCATCAGTGGGCGGGGGAGGCGCACACCGAGGCCGAGTACCGCGCCCTCGCCGGCACGCTCACCCGGGATCGGATCACCGACGTCTTCTTCCACGTCGGCCCGCTGACCGGCGACGGACGGATCCCGTCGGCGCGGTACGGCCACGCGGCGGAGCTGCTGGCGGCGCTGCGCCGGCTGGCGCCGGGCGTGCGCGCCCAGGCGTACGTCGGGCAGGTCGAGCGTTCCGGCGGCGGCCCGCTGGACCTGCGCGCGCCGGCGACGCGGGCGCACATCCTGGACACCGATCGCGCCCTCCTCGACGTGGGGTTCGCCGGCATCCACTACGACATCGAGCCGATCTACCCCGACGACCGGAACTTCCTCGACCTGCTGTCGCGCACGCGGGAGGTGACGCGCGCCCGGGGACGGCTGCTGTCGGTCGCGCTGGAGCAACCGGGACTCGCCGACTGGACGCAGCCCCTCTTCCGGCTCGCGCTGCCGCGTGGGAGCACCCACTACCCGCCACGGCCCACGGCGGCGTACCTGAAGGCCGTCGCGGACCGCGTCGACCAGGTGGCGATCATGACGTACGACTCGGAGGCGCCGACGCGGGCGCTCGCCGGATGGCACTTCGCCCACCACACCGAGCGGACGCTGTCGCTGATCGGCGACCGCGTGACCGTCTTCATGGGGGTGCCGACCTACCGGTCGCCGACGCCGTGGGCCGAGGACCTGCCCACCGCGCTGCGCGGTGTGCGGCAGGGCGTCGCGCGGCTGCGCCGGCCACCCCGGCGGCCGTACGGAGTGGCGGTCTACGCCGACTGGACGACGAGCGACCGCGACTGGGCGGCGTACCGCGCCGGATGGCTGGGGGAAACGCGCTGACCGGCGGCCGGGACGACCCGGGAGCGGCCCCCGGATGACGTCCCGCCGTACGCGCGCGGGCACCGTCCGTCAGCGCGCGAGCGACACGCGGGACAACTAAATCTGACGCTTGCGATACATGCCGCAAAAGCTGATTAAATGACCTGTCTTCGCAGGTGAAACGCTTCCCCGTGGACCTCCTGACCGCTCGCGGCCATGTGGTCGATTCGTCCTCACGCGGGGAAGGATTTCCGGCGACCGTGGTGCGGATCGCCGCGGCTGGCGGTGTGGGAGGTTCGGGAGAGATGCACATGGAGGACACTGTCCAGGGGGCGGCCGGTCAGCTGCAGCAGCTGGCGGCCGATTACTCCGGTTGGCGGTTCGGGCTCGGCGGCTCCGGTCACTGGTGGGCGGTACGGCGCAACGAGTGCCTCCGCGCCCGGAGCCGGGAAGAACTGGAACTGAAGCTGCGTGAGCATCTCGACGCCCGGCAGGACGCCTGACGGGCTAGGGGGGTGTCCGGTGATCCATCGGACACCCCGCAGGCGCGGATGCGCGCGCCTCGGTGGCCGGTGCGCCGGTCGGGTGGGTGACCGGCGCGGAGAGCCCCAGACCCCTGCCACCGAGGCGCGCATCCTCCGCCGGGAGAGGCTCCGCCAGCCCCGCCAGACCCCGGCGGAACCCCGTCCCACTCACTCCAACGTACGAGAGGCCGCCAAGGTTCTCCGGTAACGCCGGTTTTCTGAATTCCGATGCTGAAGGTGACGTCGTCAGAACGCGTACCCCCGAGCGTGTTCTGGCGGCGTCTTCCTCGTCAGGGCCTCCTTTTCGGGCAAAAACCCAGGAAACACGGGGTGTTCCGGGCTCCGGGACGACGCGCGGACGAGGCGACACGGAGGTCCCCGCGGCTCCCGGCCACCGCCGATGCCCGGTAAGTTCGGAACATGGCACCCAGCACGAACGCCCTGCCGCAGGGACGTGACGACTCCGCGCCCTTCGGCCGGATGCTGACCGCGATGGTCACCCCCATGGCCGCCGACGGCACCATCGACTACGACGGGGCGGCACGGCTGGCCGCGTACCTGGTGGACGAGCAGCGCAACGACGGCCTCGTCGTCAGCGGGACGACGGGAGAGTCGCCGACGACGAGCGACGAGGAGGACGAGCGCCTGCTGCGCACCGTTCTCGAGGCGGTCGGCGACCGCGCGACGATCGTCGCCGGCGTCGGCACGAACCACACCGAGCACACCCTGAAGCTGGCGCGCCAGGCGGAGCGGGCCGGCGCCCACGGCCTCCTGGTCGTCACCCCGTACTACAACAAGCCGCCGCAGGAAGGACTCGCGCGCCACTTCAGCACGGTGGCCGACGCGACCGGCCTGCCGGTGATGCTCTATGACATCCCCGGCCGTACCGGCACGCCCATCGCCGCGGAGACGCTGCTGCGGCTCGCCGACCACCCGCGGATCATCGCGGTGAAGGAGGCGAAGGGCGACCTGTTCGGCGCCTCGCGGGTGATGGCCGAGACGGATCTGGTGTTCTACTCCGGCGACGACGCGCTGAACCTGCCGTGGCTGTCGGTCGGCGCGGCCGGCTTCGTGAGCGTGGTCGGGCACGTCGTCGGCGCCGACCTGCGCGAGATGATCGACGCGTTCCTCGGCGGGGACACGCGGCGCGCCACGGAGATCCACCGCAGGCTGCTGCCGGTCGTCACCGCCCTCATGACCCGCACTCAGGGCGTCATCGCCACCAAGGCGGCGCTGTCCCTGCTCGGGCTGCCCGGCGGCACCGTCCGCCCGCCCCTGGTGGACGCGACGCCGGAGTTCACCGCCGCGCTGCGCGAGGACCTCGTCGCCGGCGGCGTCAAGATCGTGGAGGGTCCGTGAGCGGACCACAGGTTCCCAAGGCATCGCCGGAGAGGCGAGCCGCTGAATAGGTAGGAGGGCGCGTGACCAACGCGCATGACCACACCCCCGCGCGATCCCGCGAGGGGGTGTGGCGATGAGTCACCCGCATCCCGGTCTCGGTGCTCCGCGGCCGCTCGTCCAGGGCGGTCTGCGGATCGTGCCGCTCGGCGGCCTCGGCGAGATCGGCCGCAACATGACGGTCTTCGAGTACGACGGCCGGCTGGCGATCGTCGACTGCGGCGTGCTGTTCCCCGAGACGGAACAGCCCGGCGTCGACCTGATCCTGCCGGACTTCGACTACATCCGTGACCGCCTCGACGACATCGAGGCGGTGATCCTCACCCATGGCCACGAGGACCACATCGGCGCCGTGCCGTACCTCCTGCGGGAGCGGCCGGACATCCCCGTCGTCGGTTCACGGCTGACCCTCGCGCTGCTGGAGGCCAAGCTCGCCGAGCACCGCATCAACCCGGTCGCGCTGCGCGTGGCCGAGGGCGAGCGGCGGTCCTTTGGACCGTTCGACTGTGAGTTCCTCGCGGTCAACCACTCGATCCCCGACGCCCTGGCGGTCGCCCTCCGCACGCCCGCCGGGCTCGTGCTGGCCACCGGCGACTTCAAGATGGACCAGTTGCCGCTGGACGGCCGGCTCACCGACCTCGGCGGGTTCGCCCGCCTCGGCGCCGAGGGCATCGACCTGCTGCTGTCGGACTCCACCAACGCCGAGGTCCCCGGCTTCGTCACCAGCGAGCGCGACATCGGCGTCGTCCTGGGCGACGTGCTCCGCGTGGCGGAGAAGCGCGTCATCGTCGCCTGCTTCGCCTCGCACGTCCACCGCGTGCAGCAGGTCCTGGACGCCGCGCACGCCAGCGGCCGCAAGGTCTGCCTCGTCGGCCGGTCCATGGTGCGCAACATGGGCGTCGCCCGCGACCTGGGCTACCTGCGCGTGCCCGGCGGGATCATGGTCGACCAGAAGGAGATCGACGGCCTGCCCGCCGAGAAGGTGGTGCTGGTCTGCACCGGCTCGCAGGGCGAGCCGATGTCGGCGCTGTCCCGGATGGCGAACCGGGACCACCAGATCCGGATCGAGGAGGGCGACACGGTGATCCTCGCGTCGTCGCTCATCCCCGGCAACGAGAACGCCGTCAACCGCGTCATCAACGGCCTCACCCGCTGGGGCGCGCGGGTCGTGCACAAGGGCAACGCGCTCGTACACGTCTCCGGTCACTCCCCGGCCGGCGAGCTGCTGTACGTGCTGAACATGACCCGGCCGAGCAACTTCATGCCGGTCCACGGCGAGTGGCGGCACCTGCGGGCGCACGCCCGGCTGGCCGAGCTCACCGGCGTCCCCCACGAGAACGTCATCATCGCCGAGGACGGCGTGGTGGTCGACCTGGTCGACGGCAAGGCGCAGATCGCCGGAGCCGTCCGGGCCGGGTACGTCTACGTCGACGGCCTGTCGGTCGGCGAGATCACCGAGACCTCGCTGAAGGACCGCCGCATCCTCGGCGACGAGGGCTTCGTCTCCATCGTCGTCGTGGTCGACTCCGAGAGCGGCAAGCCCCTCGGCGGCCCGGAGATCCACGCCCGCGGAGCCGGGATCGACAGCTTCGAGCCGGTCATCCCGCGCATCGAGGACGCCCTGGACACCTGCGCCGCGGACGGCATCAACGACATCCACCAGTTGCGGCAGCTCGTGCGCCGCACGGTGGGTCGCTGGGTCAACGAGACCTACGGCCGCCGCCCGATGATCATCCCGGTCATCGTCGAGGTCTGACCCACCCCGAACCGGTCCGGTCCGCACGGACCGGGCCGGACGGGACCGGCTCGTGTCCCCCGACTCGCGTCCGGGGGCCGGCCGGACGGGATCGGTCGGGGTCCTCCGGACTCGCGTCCGGGGGACCGGCCGGTTCGGCCCCCCGACGGCCGATCGACGACACGCCGTAAGGCGAGGTTCAACGGCAGCGGGCGGGGCGCCGCTAGTCTCGCCATCATGGCCACACGTACGCCCGGGGGTGCTAAGGGCTCCTCCTCAGGTACGCGTGGCGGCACGGCGCGAAGGCCCGCCGCCCGTAAACCGGCGGCCGGGGGCAAGGCGTCCGCCGCGAAGACCCCGGCACGCGCGTCGGGGACGCGCAAGCGCGCACCGGCGGCGTCCCGTCCGGCGGCGCGCTCCCGCCCCCCGCAGCGGCCCGATCCGATCAGCACCCTCTTCCTCGGCTTCTGGCAGTTCGTGGCCCAGGTGTGGCTGCTCCTGGCCCGCGCCGTGGGCGGGATGGCGCGGACGTTCGGGCGGGGGGCCCGCGAGCTGGACGAGGAGCACCGCCGCGACGGGCAGGGCCTCGCCTTCCTCGGCCTGGTGATCGTCCTGGCCGCGGCCACCTGGTTCGACCCGCACACCTGGGCGCTGAAGAACCTGGGCCGGCTGATCCGGGACTGCCTGGGATCGCTGGCCATGGTGCTGCCACTGATCTGCCTCCTGCCGGCCTGGCGGCTGCTGCGCCATCCCGAGCGCAACGGCGACGTCGGCCGCATTCTCATCGGCTGCGCGGCGCTGGTCGGCGGCATCGTCGGCATCGTGCACATCGCGCACGGCACGCCGTACCCCAGCGCGGGCGAGCACGCCCTCCAGGACAGCGGCGGCCTGCTCGGCTGGCTGCTGTCCGCGCCGCTCACCAGCACCGTCACCGCCTTCGTCGCGGTCCCACTGCTGTTGTTGCTGGTCGGCTTCGGCGTGCTCGTCGTGACCGCGACACCCGTGCACCGGGTGCCGGACCGGCTCGCCGAGCTGCGGGACCGGATGCTGCTGCGCGAGGAGCCGGAGGAGCCGGCGAAGACCGCAAAGAATCGGAAACGGTCCCGCAAGACCGAGGTCGAGGTCGGCGAGCACCAGCAGCCGTACGACACGCCGGTCGTGTCCGAGACCCGGACCACGCGGGCCGACGAGATCTTCGAGGAGGACGAGGGGCCGAGCCTCGCCGACGAACTGCTGTCGCCTCCGGAGCCGCCGGAGCCTCCCATGCCGCCCGACCCGACGCCGGCGCCGCGGATCACCGAGCAGCTCACCCTGTCGACCTCGTCGACGGGCGACGGCACCTACCGGCTGCCGCCCCCCGGCGTCCTGAAGGCCGGATCGGTCGTAAAGCCGCGCACCAAGGCCAACGACGTCGTCGTGAACGCCCTGTCCGAGGTGCTCGACCAGTTCAACATCGACGCGCAGGTCACCGGCTTCACCCGGGGCCCGACGATCACCCGGTACGAGATCGAGCTCGGCCCCGCCGTCAAGGTCGAGCGGATCACCGCGCTGGCCAAGAACATCGCGCTCGCCGTCAAGAGCGCCGACGTGCGGATCATCTCCCCGATCCCCGGCAAGTCCGCGATCGGCGTCGAGATCCCCAACACCGACAAGGACATCGTCAGCCTGGGGGACACCCTGCGGTCCTCGGTGGCGGCAGGCGACCACCACCCGATGCTCGTCGGGCTCGGCAAGGACGTCGAGGGCCGCACCGTCGTGGCCAACCTCGCCAAGATGCCGCACATGCTCATCGCGGGCGCCACCGGCGCCGGTAAGTCGACCTGCATCAACGGCCTGATCACCTCGATCCTCATGCGGTCGACCCCGGACGAGGTGCGCATGGTCCTCGTCGATCCCAAGCGCGTCGAGCTCACCTCGTACGCCGGGATCCCGCACCTGATCACACCGATCATCACCAACCCCAAGAAGGCCGCCGAGGCGCTGCAGTGGGTGGTCGGTGAGATGGACCGGCGCTACGACGACCTCGCCGCCTCCGGGTACCGCCACATCGACGACTTCAACAAGGCCGTCGTCGCGGGCAAGCTCACCGCCCCGCCGGGCAGCGAGCGCGTCTACCAGCCGTACCCCTACCTCCTCGTGATCGTCGACGAGCTCGCCGACCTCATGATGGTCGCGCCCCGCGACGTCGAGGACTCGGTCGTGCGCATCACCCAGCTGGCCCGCGCGGCAGGCATCCACCTGGTGCTCGCCACACAGCGGCCCAGCGTCGACGTCGTCACCGGCCTGATCAAGGCGAACGTCCCGTCCCGGCTGGCGTTCGCGACCTCCAGCCTCGCCGACAGCCGCGTCATCCTCGACCAGCCGGGCGCCGAGAAGCTGGTCGGCCAGGGTGACGCGCTGTTCCTGCCGATGGGCGCGAGCAAGCCCATGCGGCTGCAGAACGCCTACGTCTCGGAGAAGGAGATCCACGAGGTCGTCGAGCACTGCAAGAAGCAGGCCGAGCCCGACTACCGCGAGGACGTCGCCGCGGCGGAGACGCGCAAGAAGGAGATCGACGAGGACATCGGCGACGACCTCGAGCTGCTGATCCAGGCGGCCGAGCTGATCGTCTCCACGCAGTTCGGCTCGACCTCGATGCTGCAGCGGAAGCTGCGCGTCGGGTTCGCGAAGGCGGGGCGCCTCATGGACCTGCTGGAAAGCCGCAACATAGTGGGCCCCAGCGAGGGGTCGAAGGCACGTGACGTCCTGGTCAAACCCGACGATCTACCCGGTGTGCTCGCGTCCCTGCGCGGAGAGTAGCGATCGAGATCTTGGGGTAGCTGACTTAGTGCGCGTTGCACGTCGCTTCTCACGCACCGCCTTCATAGACTGATCACGGAGCGGGGAGGCGACCCGGCGGCGTGGACCTGAACACCGCCACAAGGTTCCCAGGAGGCGTGTCGTGACGATCGGTGGCACCCTCGCGAAGGCCCGCCAGGAGGCGGGTCTCAGCGTCCCGCAGGTCGCCGGCCGGACTCGCATCCGCGAGACGGTGCTCCAGGCCATCGAGCGCGACGACTTCAGCATGTGCGGCGGGGACTTCTACGCCCGCGGCCACATCCGGAGCATCGCGCGCGCCACCGGGATCGACCCGGAGCCGCTGGTTCAGGAGTACGACGACGCGCACGGGGGCCCGCCGCAGGCGGTCTCCGCGCGGCTGGCGTTCGAGGCGAAGACCCCGGTCAAGATCCTGGAGCGCCGCTCGCCGAACTGGAGCGCCGCCATGGCGGTCGCCCTGGTCGCCGTCGTGCTGTACGGGATCTTCCGGGTCGCCACCGGGCAGGAGCGCCACAAGTCCGCCGAGCGGGCCGCCGCGCCGGCCGCCACCGCGACGGCGACGGTCCGCCCGTCGCACACCGCCGCCGTGGCCCAGGCGCCCCGCAAGGAGGTCACCGTCCGCCTCAAGGCCAAGCGGGCGAGCTGGCTCAGCGTTGAGGACGACAAGGGCAAGCAGCTGTTCAGCGGCGTCATCCGCGCCGGTCAGTCCCAGGAGTGGTCGGCCAAGAAGCACATCCGCCTGGTCATCGGCAACGGCGGCGGGGTGCGCCTCACCGTGAACGGCAAGGACCTCGGCACACCCGGCCCGGACGGCCAGGTCGTCCGGCTCGCCTTCGGCCCGGGAGATCCGCAGAAAGGCTGAGGGCAGCCCGCCTCGTGCGGGCCAGTACCGTATGGGGCATGTCCACCCCGCGTACTGAGCCCGCGGCCGCGCAGCGCACGCGCCCCGCGAGAGGGGAGCACCGCGCGTGAGCACCGCCGACCAACCCACCGACTCGGCGGATCGCCGGACCGTCTCCCTGGTCACCCTCGGCTGCGCCCGCAACGAGGTCGACTCCGAGGAGCTCGCGGCACGCCTGGAGAGCGCGGGCTGGACGCTCGACGACTCCGGCGACGCCTCGGTCGTCCTCGTCAACACCTGCGGCTTCATCGACGCCGCGAAGAAGGACTCGATCGACACCCTGCTCGCGGCGTCCGACTCCGGGGCGCGGGTCGTGGCGGCCGGGTGCCTCGCCGAGCGGTACGGCGCGGAGCTGGCCGAGTCGCTGCCCGAGGCCGACGCGGTGCTGAGCTTCGACGACTACGCCGCCATCGGCGAGCGCCTCGAGGACGTCCTCGCCGGCCGCCCGCACCGGGCCCACACGCCGCAGGACCGGCGCAAGCTGCTGCCGCTCAGCCCGGTCCAGCGGTCCGGGGCCGACGTCCACGTCCCGGGCCACGGTGATCCGCCGCCCGCCCTCGACGCGCCGGACCTGCCCGAGGGCGTCGCCCCGGCGAGCGGCCCGCGCGTCCTGCGGCGGCGCCTCGGCGGTGGACCGGCGGCCCCGCTCAAGCTCGCCTCCGGCTGCGACCGGCGATGTACGTTCTGCGCCATCCCGGCCTTCCGCGGGGCGTACGTCTCGCGCCGGCCCACCGAGGTCCTCGACGAGGCCCGCTGGCTGGCCGGTCAGGGTGTCCGCGAGATCGTCCTGGTCAGCGAGAACTCCACCTCCTACGGCAAGGACCTCGGCGACATCCGCCTGCTGGAGACGCTGCTGCCCGAGCTCGCCGCCGTGCCCGGCGTCGAGCGGGTCCGGGTGAGCTACCTGCAGCCCGCCGAGCTGCGCCCCGGGCTGATCGAGGCGATCGCCACGACGCCCGGCGTCGCGCCGTACTTCGACCTGTCCTTCCAGCACGCCAGCGGCCCGCTGCTGCGCCGGATGAAGCGGTTCGGCGACCGCGAGCGGTTCCTCGGCCTGCTCGAGCAGATCCGCGCGCTCGCCCCCGAGGCCGGCGTGCGCTCCAACTTCATCGTCGGCTTCCCCGGCGAGACCGAACACGACGTCGACGAGCTCGCGCGGTTCCTCACCGCCGCCCGCCTCGACGCCGTCGGCGTGTTCGGCTACTCCGACGAGGAGGGCACCGAGGCGGTCGGTTTCGACGGCAAGCTGGACGCCGCCGAGATCGACGCCCGCGTCGCCGACCTGTCCTCGCTCGCCGAGGAGCTCACCGCCCAGCGTGCCGAGGAGCGCATCGGATCGACCGTGGAGGTCCTGGTCGAGGAGCCCGGCGAGGGCCGGGCCGCGCACCAGGCCCCCGAGATCGACGGCGTCGTGACCCTGAAGGGCGATCCGCCCGTCGGGCGGATCGTACGCGCGCGCGTCGTCGAGGCGATGGGCGTCGACCTCCTCGCCGTCGTGGACGGGGCATGACGACCTCCGCCGGCGACGACCCGATCGCCACGCCGGTGGCCCCGCAGGCGGGGGTGCTCAACGTCGCGAACCTGCTGACCGTCGTCCGCCTGGTGCTGGTCCCGTTCTTCGTCTGGCTGCTGTTCATCGAGGGGACCTGGTGGCGGGTCGCCGCGCTGGGGATGTTCGTCGTGGCGTCGCTCACCGACCGCGTCGACGGCGAGCTCGCCCGCCGGCGCAACCTCATCACCGACTTCGGCAAGATCCTCGACCCGATCGCCGACAAGGCGCTCGTCGGATCCGCGCTGGTCGGCCTCTCTCTGCTCGGGCGGCTCTGGTGGTGGGTGACGATCGCCATCCTCGTCCGGGAGCTGGGCATCACGCTGCTGCGGTTCGTCGTCATCCGGTACGGCGTGATCGCCGCCAGCCGTGGCGGCAAGCTGAAGACGACGCTGCAGGTGATCGCCATCGGCCTGTACATCATGCCCGGCCCGTTCGACCCGCTGCGCTGGATCGTCATGGGGGCCGCGACGGTGGTCACCCTCGTCACGGGCCTGGACTACCTGGTCAAGGCATGGAAACTGGGGAAGGACGGGCGTGCGAGTCGAGCTGCTGAACGTCGGTGACGAGCTCCTGCGCGGCGACATCTTCAACGGCAACGCCGGGTGGCTCGGGCGGCGCCTCACGGAGGCGGGCGTGGAGGTCGTCCGCGACGTGGTCGTCCCCGACGACACCGAGACGATCGTCACGGCGCTGAGAGAGGCTCTGGAGCGCGCGGACGCCGTCATCGTCACCGGCGGCCTCGGCGGCACCTCCGACGACGTGACCCGGGACGCGCTGGCCCGTGCCGCGGGGGTCGCCCTGCGCCGTGACCCGGACCTGGAGGCCCGGCTGCGGGAGCGGGCCGTCAGCCGCGGTGTGCCGCTGCGCGAGTCGGCGCTGCGGATGGCCGACGTCCCGGAGGGCGCCCGGCGGCTGCCCAATCCGGCCGGCACCGCGCCGGGCCTGCGCGTGACCCTTCCCGGCGGCGTCGCGTACGCCGTGCCGGGCGTGCCGGAGGAGATGCGCGCCATCGTCGACGAGCACGTGCTGCCCGAGCTGGCCGGGACTCCCGTGGCGGCCCGCGTGCTGCGCACGGCGACGGTGTGGGAGTCGGTGGTCGCCGCGCGTCTCGCGCCGGTGGAGGCGCTCCCCGGCGTGCGCCTCGCCTACTACCCGTCGCCCGGCGAGGTCCGGGTGCGGATCACCGGTACCGCCGAGGACCGGGTGGCCGAGGCCGCGGCGCTGGCGCGTGAGCTGCTCGGCGGCTCGGTGTACGCCGAGGAGGACCTCGACCTCGACCGCGTCGTCCATCGCCTCCTGGCGGAGCGGAACGCCACCGTCGCGGTGGCCGAGTCGCTCACCGGTGGCCTGCTCGGCGCCGAGCTCACCGGAATGCCCGGATCGTCGGCGACGTTCGTAGGAGGTGTGGTCGCTTACGCGACCCCTCTCAAACATTCGCTCCTCGGCGTCCCGGCGGACCTGCTGGCCGCGCACGGCGCCGTCCACCCGGACGTCGCCGCCGCGATGGCCACCGGCGTCCGCGAGCGTCTCGGCGCCTCCTACGGCCTGGCCGTGACCGGTGTGGCCGGCCCCGACCCGCAGGACGGGCAGCCGGTCGGCACGGTCCATGTCGCGGTGGCCGAAACCGGCGGTTCCGCGAAGGTTCGCTCGGTTCGGCTGCCGGTGGCCGGGGACGGCGAGCGCGCCCGCGGCCCGATTCGCAGGATGACCGTCGTCCATGCACTTGACCTGCTGCGGCGTCATCTGCTCACACTGGACTCCAGTGAGAGTTGGGCCGTCACGGCGGGCCACCGGGAAGAACCGGGGTGATTACAGCGTTACGTCGGAAGCGAACATGAAAGTTTCGGTCTGCCACGTGCATCGTGAAGACAGGTACGGTGGAACCGGTAGATGAGTCAGGACTCACGGAGGGAGCGAGACATGGTCCTGCTTCGTCAGCTGCTCGGCGACGTACTCCGGCAGCTGCGGCTGCGCCAAGGCCGTACCCTCCGGGAAGTTTCCGCGGCGGCACGGGTGTCGCTGGGTTATCTGTCCGAGGTTGAGCGGGGACAGAAGGAAGCCTCCTCGGAGCTGCTCGCCTCGATCTGCAAAGCCCTCGGCGTGCCGCTGTCGCACGTGCTGCGCGACGTCTCCGATCAGCTGGCGCTGGCCGAGCTGCAGCAGGAGCCCGTGATGGCAGGTGCGCCGCCGGAGCATGAGCGGCTCGACGGCGACAGGATTTCGGCCGACGCCATCCCCAACACCCCCGAGACGATCGAGAACGCGCTCCGCGCCGACATGGTCGCGGCCTGACGGCCCGTTCGATACGCGCACAACGCCCTGGTCGCGGCCGTCCGCGACCAGGGTGTCCGTGTCTCCGCGTCGGGGCGGGCGGGCCCCCGACGCGAGCCGAATCACACGGTTATCCGGTCCCTCCCCGGGAAGGGTCGCCCCTGAAAGGGGACATTGACCTGACTGAGAAGGAGACTCGGCGATGTCGACCGTGAAGAGCCCGCTTCCCGACGATGCGCGCAAGGTGACCGGCGCCGTCCTGCAGGAGTCGCTGGTGGATCTCGTCGATCTGCACCTGCTGGGCAAGCAGGCGCACTGGAATCTCACCGGGCGCAACTTCCGCTCCATCCACCTCCAGCTCGACGAGCTCGTCGACCTGGCCCGTGAGCACGCGGACACGCTCGCCGAGCGGGCGGTGGCGATCGGGGTCAACCCGGACGGCCGGGCGCGCACGGTCGCCGACACGACCAAGGTCCACCAGCTCGACGCCGGCTACCTGCAGGACGACAAGGTGATCGCCGCGGTCACCGACCTGCTCGCCCAGATGATCCAGCGGTTCCGTGACCGCATCGAGACCACGGACGACTCGGACCTCGTCACCCAGGACCTGCTGATCGCCGTCGCGCAGGACCTGGAGAAGCAGCACTGGATGTTCGAGGCCCAGCGCTGAGCGCGGCCCGACCGGACGGCGGAGGACCCCGCCGCTCGGTCCCGGTCACGGCGTCGGCTCCCGGGGCGGCTGGCAGAAGGGGCACCAGAACGTGATCCGCTCCTCGGGCCGGTCGCCCTGCTCCGCCCGCCGGATGCGCGTCCGGCAGCGCCGGCAGGGGCGCCCGGCGCGTCCGTAGACGTAGTTCTGCGCGCCCGGCCGGCGTTCGCCCGTGGTGATCTGGTCCTGGTGATCCTTGTTGGCGTCCAGCAGCCGGCGGGCGAGCTCGACGAGGGCCTCCAGGTCGGGGACCGCGCCGACGGGACACCACGGGTCGACGCCCCGCAGGAACAGCACCTCCGCCTTGTAGAGGTTGCCGATGCCGGCCAGCCGGGTCTGGTCGAGCAGCGCCTCGCCGATCGCCCGCTCCGGGCGCTCCCGGAGGCGGCGCACCGCCTCGGCCGGGTCCCAGTCCGGGCCGAGCAGGTCAGGTCCCAGGTGGCCGACGACGCGGTCCTCCCGCGAGGTGCGCACGACCTCCACGACGCCGAGGGAGTATCCGAGCGCCTGCCACTCGGCGTTGGCCAGGACCAGTCGCAGGCGATGGTCGCGCGGGGGCGGCGGGCCGGCCCGCCGGATCCGCCAGGTCCCCTCCATGCGCAGGTGCGTGTGCACGGTGACGTCGCCCTCGACCCGGATGAGCAGGTGCTTTCCGCGGGAGACCGCCTCGATGACCGAACGACCGGTCAGGTCGGTGGTGGCGTAGCGCGGCACCCGGAAGTCGCTGCGCGTGAGCACCCGTCCGGCGAGCGCCGCGTGCAGCCGCTTGGCGGCCGCCCAGACGACGTCTCCCTCCGGCATGGCGTCCCCGGCCCGGCCGCCGTCTCAGCTCCGGAAGGCGGGGGAGTCCCAGGCGGCCGGATCCTCGGTCAGCTTGTTGACCGCGGGGGGCAGCTCGCCGGACGCGACGTCGGCGAGGGTCACCTGTTCGAGGATGGCCCGCTCGCTCGCCCGCAGGGCGATCCACACGGTCTGCAGAGCGCGCGCCGGTCCTTCGTACCCCAGGTGCTCCGGCCGCTCCCCGCGCACGCCGACGAGCGGGCCGTCGATGGCCCGGATGATGTCGGCCAGCGAGATCTGATTCGCCGGGCGGGCGAGCCAGTAGCCGCCCTCCGGCCCGCGCTGGCTGCGGACGAGCCCCGAACGGCGCAGCTGGCTGAGGATGTTCTCCAGGAACTTCGGGGGAATCTGTTGCGCCTCAGCCAGCTGGACGGCCGTCACGGGGCGTTCGCCGCCGACGGCTAGCTCGGCGGACGCGCGGAGCGCGTAATCGACCCGGGCGGACAATCGCATGTTCCGATTATCCCGCCTCGACGGAACTGATCACGCCAAGCGCCCCCGTTTTCCGATCGGGGTTCGGGTTTTTCCCGTCATCCGCCCTGTTTCGGGCCGATCCCTACGCCAGGGCGTCACCGGACACCGGCTCCAGGAGACCGATCACCTCCGCCGCGGCCCGGGCGTTGGCGCGCGTGGCCCCGTACGTCGCGACGTACGCGGCTCCTTCCGGCCGCCAGACCGGCACTCCCATCTCGACCAGGACGGCGTCCGGACGGGCGGCCAGCAGCGCCGTCACCAGGTCGCGCTGCCCGGGGTACCGGTGCGCGTCCCGGACGACGATGACGAGCGACCGCCCGTGGGCACGTTCCAAAAGGCCCGGGGCGTCGGCGTCGGCGGCCTCCACGCGCACCACGTCCGGCACCCAGGGGCCGAAACCCCAGGGGACCGGCCCGACCGCGATGTTCGACGGAGCCTGGATCTCGACGACGACGGGGCCGGAGGAGATCGAGGGCGTACCGGTGACCCGGACGGCCCGGCGGGCCGCCTCCAGCCCCACCGCGCGGTCGACCTCCGCGCTGCCGGCGGTGGCGAGCCACGCCTTGAGGTCGGCGACCCGCGCCGCGGCCTCCTCGAGCCGCTCACCGGGCAGCCGCCCCTGGCGTACGGCCTCGACGATGTGCTCACGGATGGCGCGCACGCTGTCCTCGAACTCCTTCGAGCCCAGGCACAGCAGATCCGAACCCGCCAGGAGGGCACGGACGGACGCCTCGGGGATGCCGATCGCGTCGCTGGCGGCGCGCATGTCCAGAGCGTCGCTGACGACCGGCCCCGTGTACCCGAGGGCACCGCGCAGCAGCCCGGTGATCGCGGCGTGCGAGAGGGTCGCGGGAGTGTCGCCGGTGAGGGCCGGAACGCGGAGGTGACCGGTCATGACGGAGGCGACCCCCGCCTGGATGGCGGCGCGGAACGGGACGAGATCGCGGCGTTCCAGCAGCGGCAGGTCGGCGTCCACCGTCGGGATCTCCAGGTGGGAGTCCTGGGAGGTCGCGCCGTGGCCGGGGAAGTGCTTGGCGCACGCGGCGACCCCGGCCTCCTGCAACCCGGCGACCGCCGCGGCGATGTGCCGTGCGACCGTCTCGGGGTCGGAGCCGAACGCCCGGGTCCCGATGATCGGGTTGTCGTCGGCGGTGTTGACGTCCGCGGACGGGGCGAAGTTCAGGTTGACTCCCACCTCCCGCAGTTCGGCGCCGAGCGAGCGGTACACCCGCCGGGTGACGGCGGGATCGTCCAGGACGCCGAGCGCGGCGCTGCCCGGGTACGGGCTGCCGGTGTCATGGGCGAGCCGCGTGACGTCGCCGCCCTCCTCGTCGATGGAGATCAGCGGATCGGCGTGCCCCCGCAACGCCGCGGTGAGCTCGGCCAGCTCGGTGGTGCCCGGCACGTTGCCGTTGATGGCGAAGAGCGTCACTCCGCTCATGCCCCGCTCCAGGCCCTCCAGGATCCAGCGCGGCGGAGTGGCGCCGGGGAAGGGGGCGAGCAGCGTGGCGTTCGCGAGGCGCTCGAGAGACGGGTCGCTCATCAACCCTTCACCGCCCCTGCCACCAGGCCGGACACCATCCGGCGCTGCACGATGAGGAAGAACGCGATGACGGGGAGGGTGAGCAGCGTGGACGCCGCCATGATCGGGCCCCAATCGTTTCCGGAACGGCCGAAGAAGAACTGCAACATGATGGGCAAGGTGGCCTTGTCCTGGTCTTTGAGGAATGTGTAGGCGAAGGGGAATTCGTTCCAGGCGGTGATGAAGGAGAAGACGCTCGTCGCCACGAGGCCGGGTGCCACGAGGGGGAGCAGTACCCGGAAGAAGGTCCGCAGGTGTCCGGCGCCGTCGAGCGCCGCCGCCTCCTCCAGCTCCTTGGGCACGGCCGCGACGAATCCGCGCAGCATCCAGATGCCGAACGGCAGCGCGAACCCGACGTACACGGCGGTCAGGCCGACCAGGCTGTTCAGCATGTCCATCCGCTTGAGATCGACGAACAGCGGGATGACCAGCGCCTCGCACGGGACCATCTGCACGATGAGCAGCATGATCAGGAAGGTCGTGCGGAACCGGAACCGGAACCGCGCCACGGCCGTCGCCGCCAGGAGCGCGAGCAGCCCGGAGATCAGCACGGTCGCGATCGCCAGGATCGCGCTGTTCGCCAGGTAGTGCCAGAAGGAGACCCCGGCGATGCCGCCGCCCACGACGAAGCGGAAGTGCCCCAGGGTCGGGTGCTCCGGCAGCGGGTGCGGCGTGGCGCTGAAGATCTCTCCGTTCGGCTTGAACGCCGTGGAGACCATCCAGAACACCGGGAAGGCCGAGATGAGGAACACGCCGATGCCGGCGGCGTTGAGCGCGATACGGCGCCACAGCGGAGCTCTCATGCCGCTCCCTCCTGACGGATGACCATCCGCGCGTACATCGCGGTGACGAGCAGAACGATCAGGGTGAGGACCACGGCGATCGCCGAGCCGAGGCCGTACCTGGCGTTGAGCGAGCCGAACGCCTCCGAGTAGCCGTACAGCGACAGGTTGAACGAGTCGCGGTTGGCCAGGCCCGACATGACGAACAGCTGGGTGAACACGCGGAAGTCCCAGATCACCGAGAGCACCAGCAGGACGCCGAAGATCGGGCGCAGCAGCGGAAAGGTGATCTTCCAGAAGTTCTGCCATGGACTGGAGCCGTCGACGCGGGCCGCTTCGTACAGCTCGCTCGGCACCGTCCGCAGCCCGGCGAGCACCGAGACCGCGACGAACGGGAACGACATCCACACGACGCAGATCGTCAGGACGGTGTACGTCGGCAGCGGCGTGGCGAACCAGTTGTAATTCGCCCAGCCCGATCCCACCAGCGCGTTCGGCAGGAGGTCGAGGAACCAGTTGACCAGGCCGCCGGTGGTGCCGAACAGCCAGGAGAAGATGATCGCGGCGGTGATCGGCGGGGTCGCCCACGCGATCATCACGCCGCCCGCGACGAAGGCCGACATCTTCCTGCCGAGCCGGTTGATCAGCAGGCCGACGAGCGTCCCGATCAGCAGGGTCACGGTGACCGCGACGACCGCGAACAGGACCGTGTGGCGGAACGTGGTCCAGAAGAACCCGTCGCCGAGAATCTGCCGGTAGTTGGCGAGGCCGACGTTCTCGGCCGGCTCCCCGCGGAGCTGCCGCACGCCGACCTTCTCGAACGACATCCGGCCGATCTGGACGACGGGCCAGATCAGCAGCACGCCGATGACCAGGAGCGCCGGCAGGATGAGCAGGTACGGCCCGGAGCGTGGGCGGCGACGAGGCCGGGCCGGGCCGGTGACGTCCCGGCCCGGCGTCCGCCGCACCGGCTGAGCGGTGTCGAGCATGGAGGCGGTTCCTTACTGGTTGAGCAGGGAAGCGGCCTGCTCGTCGGCCTTCTGCAGCTCCTCGTCGGGAGACTTGCCCTGCATGATGGCCTTGACCGCGTTCGGCAGCACCTTCTTGGCGCCCTCGTAGTCGGCCCAGCCCTTGCTCGTGGGCGTGAACCGCACGCCGCTGGCGGCGGCCTGCGCGAAGGGACCCATGATCGGGTCGTTCTTGTACGTCGCGCTCTGCAGGACGTCGGTGAACTGCGGCAGGAACTTCAGCGTGGAGGCGAAGGCCTGCGCGTTCTTCTTGCTGTCCAGCACGGTCAGGTAGTCGAACGCGACGTCCTTGTACTTGCTGTCCTTCCAGACCGCCAGGTCCGAGCCGCCGGAGAAGACCGGCGCGAGACCGCCGTCCTTGCCCGGGATCGGGAAGACGCCCCAGTTCGCGGAGTCCTTGGCGTTGATCTTCTGCAGCTGGGGGAGGGCCCAGCTGCCGTCCATGTACATGCCGACCTTGCCGAGCGCGAAGTCCTGCTGGGGGCCCTGCAGCTCGTTCTTGCCGACGTACTTGTCCGGGGCGACCTTGTCCTTGCTGACGAGGCCGGCGTAGAACTGGACGGCCTCCTTGGCCTGGGGCTGCGCGAGCGTGCCCGCCCACTTGCCGCCCTGCTTGACGGCGACGTCGCCGCCGTTGGCCCAGACGAAGCTGAGGATGCCGTTCGTCCAGTCGCTCGGCGCGGCGATGCCCGGCACGCCCTTCTTGTCCTGGATCTTCTTGGCCGCGTCCACGAGGCCGGCCCAGGATGTCGGGGGCTGGATGCCCAGCGCCTTGAACCAGTCCTTGTGGTACCAGACGGCCCGGACGCCGCCGTACCAGGGAGCGGCGTACGTCTTGCCGTCCACCTGGTCGTTGGCGAGGGCGCCCTTGTTGAGGTCCTTGCCCTCGGCCCAGCCCTTCAGCTTGTCACTGATGTCGGCGAAGGCCCCCTGCTCGATCCAGGACTGCACGTCGGTGTTGCCGACCTCGGTCACGTCGGGGCCGGAGCCGCCGGCGATCGCGGTCTGGAACTTCTGGGTGGCCTGCGGCCAGGGGATGTACTGCACCTGGACGTCGGTCTTCGGGTGCTTCTGCTGGAACTCGGCCTTGACCCCGTCGAGGAACTTCGTCTGCTCGGGGCTGCCGTCGCCCATCTGCCAGACGACGATCTTCGCCGGGTCCTTGCCTCCGGCCGAATCGTCCTTCTTGTCGTTCCCGCCGCAGCCCGCGACGGCGACCGTGAGGACGGCGGCTGTGGCGGCGGCCTTGGTGAACCGCATAATGGAACTCCCTTCGGTCACGCCACCGGCGCGTACGTCGCCGCACGGGGTCCGTGTCGTGCGGTTGTGTCGTATGCGCTGGTGGTGAAGCGCTCCTACAGCCGGCGCTGTAGCGGCTCATGTCTAAACTTGGGGTAACGGGTTGCTTGGCTGCTAAACTAACAAGAAAGTTTCCTAAGCAATAGGCCGTCACCAAATCGATACGGAATGGGGCCGCAGATGCCGAGTCGCCCGGGGACACCGAGGCTGCTGCGCGAGCTCAACGACCGATCCGCCCTGGATCTCCTCGTGAGCTCCGGCCCGCTCACCCGGGCGCAGATCGGGCAGCACACCGGCCTGTCCAAGGTCACCGCGTCTCAGCTGCTCTCCCGGCTGCAGGAGCGCGGCCTCGTGTCCGTCGTCGGCGAGCAGGCCGGCGGCCGAGGACCCAACGCCGCCCTGTACGCCGTCGTCCCCTCCAGCGCGTACGTCGCCGGCATCGAGGTCGGTCCCAACCGCGTGACGGCCGGCGTCGCCGACATCACCGGGCAGATAGCCGCCGAGGTGACCGTCGACCCGAACGGCGCCGAGGACCCGGTGTCCGTCATCCATGACGCCGTCGTCAAGGCCTGCCGCTCGGCCCGGATCTCGCTCGCCAAACTGCACGCGCTCGTCCTCGGCACCCCCGGCGTCATCGACCCGCGCACCGGGGACGTGCAGTTCATCTACGACCTGCCGCACTGGCACGCGGGCATCCTCCAGGCGCTCCGCCGCGACCTGCGGCTCGAGGTGACCATCGAGAACGACGTGAACCTCGCCGCGCTCGCCGAGCGGGCCGACGGCGCGGCCCGGGACGTCGGCGACTTCGCCCTGCTGTGGGCGACCCGCGGCATCGGGCTCGCCGTCATGCTCGGCGGCCGGCTGCACCGCGGCGTCTCCGGCGGCGCCGGGGAGATCGGCTACCTTCCCGTGCCGGGCATGCCGCTGCCCGACGAGGACACCGAGTCGCTGACCTGGGGCATGCCGGCACTCGGCGGCGGCCTCGGCGCGCTCGTCGGCGCCGACGCGATCCGCGAGCTCGCCGGCCGGTACGGCTTCGCCGCCTCGACCGCGACCGAGTGCGTGCGGACGGCGGCCGGGGCGGGGGAGGACGGCGAGCCGTTCATGCGCGAGCTCGCCGCGCGCCTGGCGTACGGCGTCGCGTCCGTGACGATCGTGCTGGACCCCGGACTCGTCGTGATCGCCGGGGACGTCGGGCGGGCCGGCGGGGAGCGGCTCGCCGGGCTCGTTGAGGAGGCCGTCGCGCGGATCTGCCCGACGCGTCCCCGGGTCGCCCTCACCCGGGTGGAGGGGAACCCCGTCCTGCGCGGCGCGCTGCTCGCCGCCGTCGACCGCGCCCGCGACGACGTGTTCTCCGCCTCGCCCGCCTGAGCGGCGGCGCCGCCAGACGGGACGTGTGCGGGAGAGCGGGCACGGCCGGCTCCCGCGCTCCGACCGGCCGCCGAGCCGGACCGGCACCCCGTGGCCGTCCCGCCCGACCGAGCACGCGAGAAGCCGGCCGGGCCGCAGTGCGACCCGGCCGGCTCAGTGTTCAGGCCCTCTGGAGGCGGTTGAGCTCAGCCACACAGGCGCTCGATCGCCGCCGCGTGGTCGTTGTAGTCCTTCTCGGCCGCGATGGACTTCTGCCGGGCTGCTTCGAGAGCGGCAGTGTCCCCCGAGAAGGTCGCGAACAGTGCCTCCTCGGCCGCTTCGGCGTGCCGCCGGCGGGCCGCGTTACCCGCGTCGCGGTGCTCCTGGATTTCGTCCTGGTTCGACATCGGGGTGTTCCTTTCCGTTGGGGAACACGACTCCTTCACACGGGAGCGTGATCCTTCCCTTTGGTGACACGACCCACGAAGGTCGCCGTTCAGACCGTCCCGGTGGGCGCCACGACGCAACCGGTTCGGCCCACGCCGTGACCGCCGTCGCCACTCGCGTCGACCGAGCACACGAAAGAACCGACCGGTCGGCGTGACGGCCTACTAGCCGATGTAATGCGGGATGTACTGATGCAAGGGATCTCTCATCCCCGAGCCGATGGGCATCGCTCGCGGTCACGCAGCGTCGCCGAGCGTACGTTCTCCGCCGTCGCGTACGGATCGTTCCTGCCGCATTGATAGGTTCTGCGGCGACTGTGTTGATCTATCGGGAGGCCCGCCGTGCCGAATGTCCAGCCGCTTGCGAACGGGGATCCCCGGCGGCTGGGGGCGTACGAGGTCGTCGGGCGGCTCGGTGAGGGCGGCCAGGGCATCGTCTACCTCGGCCGTGGCGCCGGCGAGTCCGTCGCGATCAAGGTCCTCCAGGCTCAGCTGATGGAGGACGCCGGGGCCCGCACCCGCTTCGTCCGCGAGGTCGAGGTCACCAAGCGGGTCGCCCGCTTCTGCACCGCTCAGGTCCTGCACGTCGGCATGGCCGACGACCGCCCGTACATCGTCAGCGAGTACGTTCCGGGCCCTTCGCTGCAGCAGCAGCTCCGGGAGGAGGGGCCCCGCCAGGGCGCCGCCCTCGACCGGCTGGCCATCAACACCGCCACCGCGCTCGCGGCCATCCACCAGGCCGGCGTGGTGCACCGGGATTTCAAGCCCGGCAACGTCCTCATGGGCCCGGACGGCCCCGTGGTGATCGACTTCGGCATCGCCCGCGCACTCGACGCGACCGGGACGACCGCCGCCAGCCAGGTCGTCGGCACGCCCGCCTTCATGGCGCCCGAGCAGCTGACCGAGGGGCGCGTCGGCCCGGCGACCGACATGTTCGCGTGGGGCGTCACGATCGCGTGCGCCGCCTCGGGCAAGCCCCCGTTCGGCAACAAGTCCATCCCCACGGTGATCCACAGCATCCTCCACGACGAGCCCGACCTCGGGGCCCTGGACGGACGGCTGCGCCAGATCGTCGCGGCCTGTCTCGCCAAGGACCCGGCGCGGCGCCCGACCGCCCGGCAGCTCATGGACGCGCTGATGGGCCAGCAGGGCGCCACCGGCCTCCTCGACCTCTCCGGCGCGCCCGGAGCGCCGATGCCCGGCGGGGGCGCTTTCCCGCCGGCCGGTGCGACGGGCGGTGCGACGGAGGTGCTGCCGCCGGGCGGCAGGCCCGGAGGCGGCACCGAGGTGCTCCCGCCGGCCGGTCCGCAGGGCGCCGGAACGCAGGTGCTGCCCCCCGCCGGTCCGCAGGGTGCCGGCACGATGCGGATGCCCGCCGGCCCACCCACGTCGTCCACCCGGCGGATGCCGCCGTACGGTCCGGGCTCCGCCGCGCCGCCCGGGGCCCATCACCCGTCCGACGGCGGCACGTACAACCTCCCGCCCGTGACGCCGCCCGCGCCCGCGTACGGCCGGGAGCCGGCACCGAGGAGAGGCGGCACGGGAGGCGTCGTCGCCGCGGTCGTCGCCGGCGTCATCCTGCTGGCCGGCGGCGGCGCCGTGTACGCGGCGATGAACAACGGCGGGGACGGCCAGAACGCCGCCGAGCCCAGCCCCAGCGTCAAGAAGCACAAGGCCAAGAAGTCGCACACGCCGTCGCACCGGCCGACGCGGAAGAAGACGCCGTCGCATTCGCCGACCCCGAAGAAGACCATGCGGGCCAACCCGTACACCCCCGAGCGGCTGTGCGGTCCCGGCTTCCACAAGATCGAGAGCCACGGGCTCGGCGGGGCGACCGTTCATCTGCTCTACAACGACGCCAGCGGCGCGAACTGCGTCGTCACCATGGTCCCCAAGTCGAACGGCGACAAGGTCCGCATGACCGCGACCCTGGCGGTCAAGGACGGCGGCCAGGGCACCAGGTCGGCGACCACCCCCTTCTTCGCCGGCCCGGTACGCCTGCCCGCCAAGGACAAGTGCGTCCGCTGGGGCGGCTCCTCCCCGACGGCCGCCTGGACCAGCGGCTGGACCCACTGCCACTGACCATCCCTCCGCCCCCCACGGCGTACCGAACTGTCCCGGACGCCGGTGGCGGGCCTCACGTCTAGGGGCGGACGCGAGTCTCGGTAAAGGCCCGAGTAGCTGGGTGATACGTCCTGATAAGGGCCCCGCTTCCGGTGGCTTGACCGAGCGTTGTGCCCGACGCGCACGCGGGCCTCGATGCGCTTTCCCTCAACCCCACCGGCGGCCGCGAGATCCGGCCGATAGGCGTGCCACGTGGATATGTCTGATTCCGGTTATTTAAGCGACTCGATCATCTATCTGGTCGCATGATGGATTTCCCCCGATTTGGGAGGTCCCTCATGCTTCGCTCCATCACGGCCGCCATCGCCGCGTGCCTGCTGCTGGCCGGCTGTAACTCCACCGCCTCGCGGGTCTCATCGCATCGCGACAGGGCCGGCTCCTCGCGATCCGCGGGGAGACCAACGGACACCGCCGCTCCGGAGCCGACCAGCACCCTCGCGCCCGGGTCATGTCACGCCTCCAGCCTTGACCCGGCCACCACCCATCCGGATCCGCACTGCACTCCTGGCGCCCTCAACCCCGCCGTGACCCAAGCCAACATTCACCACACGATCTGTATCTCCGGCTACACGAAGACGATCCGCCCACCCGTCGCCTACACCGACGCGCTGAAACGGCAGCAGATCCGCGAGTACGGCTACACGGACACCAATCCGCGCTCCTACGAAGAGGACCACTTCATTCCGCTGAGCCTCGGCGGCGCACCACGCGATCCGCAGAACCTGTGGCCCGAACCCGGCGCGTCACCGAATCCCAAGGACGACATCGAGTTCAAGCTGTACAAAGCCGTATGCGCCGGCACAGTGACACTGGCCGCCGCTCAGAAGGCCATCACCACGGACTGGACGACCGCAGGCCAGATCATCCACTAGGTGTATCCCCGGTCGGCCGGACCCGCACCCACGAAGCCTCCGGCCGAGATCGAACCGGCGGCCTGCCGCTTACCCGGCAGGCGTTCAACCCCGGAGGCGGAGGCCGCGGGGGGTGGGGTGGAAGCCGGCGGCCTCCAGGGCGGCGGCGAGCGGGGAGTCGACGATCGACTCGCCGTCGGCGCGTTCGACGGTGAGCTTGCCGAGCGCGCCCTCGCGTACGGCCAGGGCCAGGGCGTCCACGGCGGGCTGCAGGTCGTCCTCGCCCCAGGACAGCAGGGTCTTGCCGCCGCGTTCGACGTACAGCGTGAGGCGGCCGTCGACCAGCGCGACGAGCGCGCCCGCCTTGCGGCCGGGCTTGTGCCCGCTCGCCACCTCACCGGACCGCTCCGGCCAGGGCAGCGCCGCGCCGTACGGGTTGGCCGGGTCGGTCGCGGCGAGCACCACCGCGCGCGGCGCGTCGGCGTCGGGACGCGTCGCGCGCAGCCGGTCCACGGCGCCGGGCAGCGCGAACTGCGCCGCGCCCAGGCCCTCGACGAAGTAGCCCCGCCGGGCCCGTCCGGACTCCTCGAACGCCTTGAGCACCGGGTACACCGCCGCGAACCCGCCCGGCGTCCGCTCGGCCATGACGGCCCCGCGGATCACGATGCCGTACCGGTCGAGCAGCGTCTCGGCCTGCGCGTGCCCGCGCCGCGTCGTGTCGGCCTCCGGCTCGGGCAGCAGCCACCAGCGGCCCGCGACGGTCGGCGGGCCGGTGCGCGACGGCATGGCCGGCCGCCGACGCGTCCGGGACCGGTGCGTCGTACGGCTCGAGCCGAGCCGGGCGCGCAGCGGCGCGAGGGTGTCGTTCGTGAGCCGGCCCGCCCACACCAGGTCCCACAGCGCGGTGACGAGCTCCTGGTCGTTCAGCGACCCGACGCGGTCGGACAGCGTGCGGAAGAACACCGCGCTGCCGTCGGACAGCGACTCCAGGACGCGTTCGTGCAGCGGCGTCAGGGTGATCTCGGCGGATTCGGGCATCAGCAGGGGGGCCGTGTCCGCGAGGTACAGGGACACCCAGCCGTCGCCGCCCGGCAGCCCGCCCTGGCCCACCCACACGACCTCGCCGGAGGCGGTCAGCTCGTCGAGCATCGTGGGGGAGTAGCCGGGCACACGCGCGGGCAGGACCAGCGACTCCAGGGCGGACGCGGGCACCGCCGCGCCCTGCAGCTGCTCGATCGCGTGCACGAGCGCGTCGATGCCGCGCAGCGAGCCGCGCGCCGTGATGCCGTGCCAGGCGGGCAGGAACCGGGCGAGCGCCTCCGGCGGCGACGGCTCCACCTCGGCCCGCAGCCGGGCGAGGGAGCGGCGGCGCAGCATCCGCAGCACGCCCGCGTCGCACCACTCCGTGCCGCGTTCGCCGGGCGTGAAGTCGCCCTCGGCGACCCGGCCCGCCGCGGCCAGCCGCCGCAGCCCGTCGGTCACCACGGCGACGCCGAGCCCGAACCGCGCCGCCGCGTCGGCCGCGTGGAACGGCCCGTGCGTACGGGCGTACCGGCTGAGCAGGTCGGCGAGGGGGTCGGCGACCGGCTCCAGGAACGCCTCCGGGATGCCCACGGGCAGTGGAACGCCGAGCGCGTCGCGCAGCCGGGCGGCGTCCTCGATCGCCGCCCAGCGCTCGACGCCGCCGATCCGCACCCGGATGGCCCGGCGGGCGTCCTCCAACTCGGCCGGCCAGTGCGGATCGACGCCGCGTTCGACCAGCTCGTCGGTGCTCAGCGGCCCGAGCTCGCGCAGCAGGTCGGCGGTGCCCTCCCGGTCGCGGGCGTGCCGGTCGGGCGTCAGCCGCCGCAGCTCGCGGTCGGCCTCCGCGACCACCTCCGGGTCGAGCAGCTCACGCAGGTCCGCCTGGCCCAGCAGCTCGGCGAGCAGCGTCGAGTCCAGCGCGAGGGCCTGGGCGCGCCGCTCCGCGAGGGGGGCGTCGCCCTCGTACATGAACGCGCCGATGTACCCGAACAGCAGGGACCGCGCGTACGGCGACGGCACCTGCGTCTCGACCTCGACGAGCCGCGCCTTGCGGCTCGCCAGCTCCCGCATCAGCGCGATCAGGCCCGGCACGTCGAAGACGTCCTGCAGGCATTCGCGCACCGTCTCAAGCACGATCGGGAAGGAGGGGTAGCGGCTCGCCACCGACAGCAGTTGCGCGGCCCGCTGCCGCTGCTGCCACAGCGGCATGCGCCGGCCCGGATGCCGTCGGGGCAGCAGCAGCGCCCGCGCCGCGCACTCCCGGAACCTGGAGGCGAACAGCGCCGAGTTGCCCAGCTCGTCGGTGACGATCCGCTCGATCTCCTCGGGGTCGAACACCGCCAGATCGCCCGCCGGCGGAGCCGCGCCGGTCTCGTCGAACGCGGCGCCCGTGTCGGGCACCCGCAGCACGATGCCGTCGTCGGAGTGCGCGGCCTGCGCCTCCACGCCGTACCGCTCCCGCAGCCGCGCGGCCATGGCGAGGGCCCACGGCGCGTGCACCCGCGCCCCGAACGGCGAGTGCACGACCACCCGCCAGTCGCCGAGCTCGTCGCGGAACCGCTCCACCACCAGCGTCCGGTCGTCGGGGACGTAGCCGGTGGCCTCCCGCTGCTCGGCGAGGTACGCCACGAGATTGCCCGCCGCCCAGTCGTCCAGGCCGGCCTCGCCCAACCGCGCGCGGGCCGGGTCCGGCTCGAGCGTGGCCAGTTCACGGCTGAACGCCCCCAGCGCCCGGCCCAGCTCCGCCGGCCGCCCCGGCGCGTCACCGTGCCAGAACGGCAGCTTCCCCGGATGGCCCGGCGCGGGGGAGACCAGCACGCGGTCGGGCGTGATGTCCTCGATCCGCCACGAGCTCGCGCCCAGCACGAACACGTCGCCGACCCGCGACTCGTACACCATCTCCTCGTCGAGCTCGCCGACCCGTGAGGACTTCTCGCCGACGAGGAAGACGCCGAACAGGCCGCGGTCGGGGATCGTGCCGCCGCTGGTCACCGCCAGCCGCTGCCCGCCGGGCCGGCCGCGCAGCACCCCCGCGACGCGGTCCCACACCAGCCGCGGCCGCAGCTCGCCGAACTCGTCGCTGGGGTACCGGCCCGCGAGCATGTCGAGGGTCGCCTCCAGCACCGACCGGGGCAGCGTCGCGAACGGCGCCGCCCGGCGGACGAGCGTCTCCAGCTCGTCCACCGGCCACTCGTCCATCGCGGTCATCGCGACGATCTGCTGCGCCAGCACGTCCAGGGGGTTGCGCGGATACCGCAGCTCCTCGATCCGCCCGTCGCGCATCCGCTCGGCCACGACCGCCGTCTGCACGAGGTCGCCCCGGTACTTCGGGAAGATGACGCCCTTGGAGACGGCGCCGACCTGGTGCCCGGCCCGGCCGATCCGCTGCAGCCCGGCCGCCACCGACGGCGGCGACTCCACCTGCACGACCAGGTCCACCGCGCCCATGTCGATGCCCAGCTCCAGGCTGGAGGTCGCCACCACGGCCGGCAGCCGGCCGGCCTTCAGCGACTCCTCGATGCCGGCCCGCTCCTCCTTGGAGACCGAGCCGTGGTGTGCGCGTACGACGTCGGCGGGCGCGCCGCGCGAGGCCCCCGCCTGCGCCATCATCTCCGCAGGTGAGGAGTCCTGCGGCAGCGCCTCGCCGTTCTGCCTCTCCCAGGAGAGCTCGTTGAGCCGCCCGCTCAGCCGCTCGGCCAGGCGCCGGGAGTTGGCGAACACGATCGTCGACCGGTGCTCCTCGATCAGGTTGAGCACGGCGTCCTCGACGTGCGGCCAGAGGTTGCGCCCCCGCAACGGGGAGTCGTCCTCGCCACGCGGGTCGGGCGGAAGCTCGGTCATGTCCTCCACCGGCACGGAGATCCGCAGGTCGACCTCCTTCCCGTGCGGCGGCTGGACCACGGTCGCGGGCCGTACCCCGCCGAGGAAGGTCGCGACCTCCGTCACCGGGCGAACCGTCGCCGACAGCCCGATCCGCTGCGCGGGACGCTCCAGCAGCGCGTCCAGCCGCTCCAGGGACAGCGCCAGGTGGGCGCCGCGCTTGGTGGCCGCCACGGCGTGCACCTCGTCGACGATCACGGTCTCCACGCCGCGCAGCGCCTCGCGGGCCTGCGACGTCAGCATCAGGAAGAGCGACTCCGGCGTCGTGATCAGGATGTCGGACGGCTTCGTCGCGAACCGGCGGCGCTCGTCGGCGGGGGTGTCCCCGGAGCGTACGGAGACGCCGATGTCCGGCTCGTCCAGTCCCAGCCGCCGCGCCGTCTGCCGCAGCCCGGTCAGCGGGGCGCGCAGGTTGCGCTCGATGTCGACCGCCAGGGCCTTGAGCGGGGATACGTACACCACGCGGCAGCGGCGCTTCGGATCCTCCGGCGCCGGCGTCGAGGCCAGCCGGTCGAGCGACCACAGGAACGCGGCGAGGGTCTTGCCCGACCCGGTCGGCGCCACCACCAGGGTGTTGTCGCCGCGGGCGATCGCCTCCCAGGCGCCCGTCTGGGCCGTCGTGGGCGCCGCGAAGGCCCCGGTGAACCAGGCCCGTGTCGGGGCCGAGAAACGGTCGACGGGGTTCATTCTGTCAGTGTGCCTCGCCCCACCGACTGAATCGTTCGCCGGTGACGACGGGCGGTAGCTTGGGGCACGTGCGACTAACGGTGTTCTGGGATCGGATGAACCAGCAGTTCGGCGAGGGCTACGCCGAGAGCGTGGCCAAGGACTACGTCATGGCCGAGCTCGACGGTCGCACCATCGAGCAGGCGCTGGCCGACGGGGAGAGCGCCAAGGACGTCTGGCGGGCCGTCTGCGCCACCTTCGACGTTCAGCAACGGCTCCGGTGAGCGTCGACCGGCTGCTCGCCGAGGCGCGTACGCGGCTCGTCCAGGAGTAGGCGCGGCGCCCGTACGCTCCCGGCTCGCGCCGTACGACGGCCGGTAGCCGGGCCGCGGTCGGCCGGCGGGCCGTCAGATGACCGCGACCGCGGTGATCAGGCCGATCGTCACCTGCGTCGCGCCGAGGAGCACGGCGGCGGGTTCCAGGGACTCGGCGGCCATGAGCGCCGCGACGTCGATGCGGAGCAGGACCCGGATGATCAGGAACCCGATCTGCTGGGCCACGATGCCCACGAGTCCCCAGACCAGCGTCGCGATCAGCCCCTCGCTCAGCCGGCCGCCGGAGGCGTAGATCGAGGAGGCGACGACCAGCCCGACCCCCACGATGCCGCAGACGGCCAGCAGCGCGGCGTTCGTGTTCCGCCCGTTACGGATGATCGAGGTGAGCCGTCCCGGCGTGGTCACGTCGACGGCGAAGAAGCCGATGAGCAGCAGGACCAGGCCGACGGCCGTGTACGCGGCGATCGCGCCGGCGCCCTTGCCCAGCGCCGTGCCGAAGTCGTGTGAGAACGCCAGGACCATCTGTCTTCTCTCCTTTGCCGAGGTCGGGGGAGTGCCAGGGGAAAACCGGTCAGGAAGGGCCTGCTCCGCCGTCCTCGGGCTCGGCCGGGATGCGGTGCGGGACGAACGACGACGTGTCGTCGGTGATCAGCCCGGACGTCTCGCGGATGCCCAGCCCGGCCGCCTCGTCGCCGACCACCCAGGCGCCGAGCACGGGGTGCTCGCCCTCGAAGTCCGGCAGCGGGCAGAACTCCTGGAAGACGAAGCCCTCGGCGCCGTACTCGCCCGGCGTGGCCGTCCGCACGCCGTCCGGCGTGACGATCCGCATGCTCGCGCCCTCACGTCCCAGCAGCGGCTTCTGCACGTACGAGGTGAGGGAGCCCGGCGTGCCGAGGTAGGACGGCAGCAGGTTCGGGTGGCCGGGGTAGAGCTCCCACAGCAGCACGAGCAGCGCCTTGTTGGACAGGAGCATCTTCCAGATCGGCTCGACCCAGCCGGCCCGCGGGACGTTCCGCCCGAACGGCTCGCCGACGATCCACTCCCACGGGTAGAGCTTGCAGAACGCCGTGATGTCGCGGTCCTGGAGGTCGACGAACCGGCCGCGGTCGTGGTGCCAGCCGATGTCCTCCATGGCGATCGCGATCCCGGGGATGCCCGCCTGCTCGGCGGTCTCCTGCAGGTACGCGATCGTCATGACCTCCTCGCCGGTCTCGTCCTCGTTCGTCCAGGCGAAGTGCACGGCCGATCCGGCGGGCACTCCGGGTGTGCCGGACCGGACGGCCGGGGCGATCTCCTTCCAGCGGTCGACGAGCCGCTCGTGGATGGAGTTCCACTGGTCGTCGTCGGAGTGGGTGTCGCGCACCCAGTACCACTGGATGATCGAGCTCTCCAGCAGCGAGGTCGGGGTGTCGGCGTTGTACTCCAGCAGCTTCGCCGGGCCCGAGCCGTCGTACCACAGGTCGAACCGCCCGTAGAGGTGCGGGTCGCGGCGCCGCCACGACGCCTCGATCAGCGGCCACACCCACTGCGGGATGCCGAACACCGCGTACCGGCGGGTGCTCACGACGTGCTCCACCGCGGCGAGGCACATCCGGTGCAGTTCCTCGACCGTCTCCTCGAGGGCGAGCACCTCGTCCATCTCGAACGTGTAGTGCACTGACTCGTCCCAGTACGGGCGGGTCAGATGCTCGGGATGCGAGGTGCGGTGATAGGCCAGCCCCTGCGACTCGACGATCTGATCCCAGCGCGCCCGGGGCTTCGAATGCCCGCGCCGCACCGCTCAGCCTCCCCGCGAACTGCTGCCGTGGTGACCGAACCCGCCCCGCGAGACGCCATGGCCGCTGCTGTGGCTCTTGCCGCTGGAGATCACCCGGCCGCCGCGCGAGACGATCCGGGTGCCCCCTCGCGGGCGGACCGACGAGCCGCCCGAGACGTAGCCGTTGTTGCGGTACCGGCCGCCGTAGTACCAGTAGTAACGCCCGTACGATCCGCCGTTGTCGCAGAAGTAGTCGGGGACGACGCGGTAGGAGCTGCCGGCCGGCGCCCAGCTGTCGACGCAGTACGCGGTCTCACTCCGCGAGGAGCAACCGACGAGGGTCAACGACAGAAGGCTCACCGCGCTGAGTTGCACGATGCCGGACCGCATCATCCGGCGGGCGTCCTTCGGGGGCATTTGCGGTCGGATCTCCGGAGTTGGGAGTGATGACCGGTAAGTCTAGAGCCAAGATCCTGACGAAAGCACTACCTGATCGGGAAGCTGAGGTACAGATCCGCAGGTTCGGCCACCGACGGCAGATCGCTCACCTGACCGTCGCCGACCTCGACCACCCGCCAGGTCCCGTCCTCGCGCCGGGCCAGGTCCGTCGTGATGAACCGGCAGCCGAGCGCGCGCACGCACGGCGCGATCGGGTCCGCCTGCGGACGCGGATACCGGTCCGGCGTGTCCGGGTGGGGACCCATCAGCACCGGCTCGCCGTCGACCCACCACACGCGGGCCTCGCCGCCGTCGAACCGCTCGTACTCACGGATGACGACGCCGCCGGCGAGGAGGTCGCCCTGGCGTTCGACGAACCGGGTCACCACGGCGTGCAGCCGCTCCACGTCGGCGAGGTCGGGGATGTAACAGGCCTCGTCCCACTCGTGCTTGCGCGACTTGACGTAGTCCTTCACGACCGCCGGCCCGGACCGCAGCGGGCGTACGAGCTCGGCCAGCTTGTCGGCCGCCGGGGTGGCGCCGGGGGACAGCGGCAGCCACACGCTGGCGGGCGTGACGCCCGCGAACGTGTCGTACCAGCCGGGCAGCTCATGGGCCTTCTCGTAGCCGTCCGGCGGAACGGCGAGGACGACGCCGCGGGCGGCGAGCGCGGCGGCGAGCGCGGCGTACTGCGCCGTCGTCGCCATCCAGCCGCGATACCAGGCCGTTCCCAGCCCGTCGGGCACGCGCCGTACGGCCGCGGCGGCGTCACCGCGCTGCAGGGCGTCATGGTCGATGAGCGCGACCGATCCGCCGAGCGCACGTACGGCCTCGGCCTCTCGGGCGAAGTGCTCGTCGACCCGCCGGGGGTGCAACGGGTCGGCGCACATGAGGATGGTCACCGGCATGATCCTGTGCATCAGCGTAGGGCAAGACGCCGGGTCTTTCCCGGGGGAATCGGCGCGTCCGTTCATGATCGAACACGTGTTCGGCTAGAGTGAAGGAAGCGACGACGTTGTCCACAGTGGTGGGCCGGACCCTCGAAAATTGTCGGCGGGTCCCCGTAACGTCGCTTCCGACAACAGCAGGCATCGACCCCACAGGGACACCTCACATGGCAGCAAACGATCGCGAGAAGGCCCTCGAGGCGGCGCTCGCGCAGATCGAGCGGCAGTTCGGCAAGGGTTCCGTCATGCGGCTGGGCCAGGAGGGGCGCCCCCCGGTCGAGGTGATCCCGAGCGGTTCGATCGCCCTCGACGTCGCCCTGGGCATCGGCGGCTACCCGCGTGGCCGCGTGGTCGAGATCTACGGTCCGGAGTCCTCCGGTAAGACGAGCCTCGCCCTGCACGCCGTGGCGAGCGCGCAGAAGGCCGGCGGCATCGCCGCGTTCGTGGACGCGGAGCACGCGCTCGACCCGGAGTACGCCAAGAAGATCGGCGTCGACATCGACGCCCTCCTCGTCTCCCAGCCCGACACGGGTGAGCAGGCCCTCGAGATCACCGACATGCTGATCCGCTCCGGCGCGATCGACGTCGTCGTCATCGACTCCGTCGCGGCGCTCGTGCCCCGCGCCGAGATCGAGGGCGAGATGGGCGACAGCCACGTCGGCCTCCAGGCCCGCCTCATGTCCCAGGCCCTCCGCAAGCTCACCGGCGCCATCAACCAGACCAAGACCACAGCGATCTTCATCAACCAGCTGCGGGAAAAGGTGGGGGTTATGTTCGGTTCGCCCGAAACGACCACCGGTGGTAAGGCGCTGAAGTTCTACGCGTCGGTGCGGCTGGACGTGCGGCGGATCGAGACGATGAAGGACGGCACGGACGCGGTCGGCAACCGCACCCGCGTCAAGGTCGTCAAGAACAAGATGGCCCCGCCGTTCAAGGTGGCCGACTTCGACATCCTCTACGGCGTGGGCATCAGCCGCGAGGGCGGCCTGATCGACATGGGCGTCGAGCACGGCTTCGTGCGCAAGTCCGGCGCCTGGTACACCTACGAGAACGACCAGCTCGGCCAGGGCAAGGAGAACGCGCGGCGGTTCCTCAAGGAAAACCCGGACATCGCCGACGAGATCGAGAAGAAGATCAAGGAGAAGCTCGGCGTCGGGCCGCGCATCGACGCCCCGGCGGAGCCGGCGGGCGCTCCCGCCGCTCCTCCGGCGGCCGCTGCCGCTGCGGGCAAGGCCGCACCGGCCAAGCGTGCCGCGAAGACCCCGAAGCCGGGAGACGTGTGATCCCGGGTCGTCCTTCGGTGGGACCGCTCGAGGGACTGACCCATGAACGCTCCTGAAGGGTGGCGGCGTCCCGCTCCACGCCGGACCGAACCCGGCGCGGACCCGTCGGCGGGCGGCACGGCCGATCCGGCGGGCACCGAAGCTCTTCCGGCGGACGGCACAGAGATCCAGGTGGGCGGCGCGAACACGTCGGCGGGCGGCGCGGCCCGGCGGGCGCGTGCCCAAGCCGCCCCGGCGACCGGCGCGGCCGGTCCGGCGGGTGCCGAATCTCTTCCGACGGCCGGTCCGGGGAACACGGCGGGCGGTGAGACAACGGCGGCCGGGAGGCCGGGGCGGCGGGGGCGGAGGCGCGGCGGGGGCCGCCTCGCCGAGGGGCCGACGCCGGGCAGCCCGGCGGCGCAGGGCCCGCCCGCCGATCCGGAGGCGGTGGCGCGCGAGATCTGCCTGCGACAGCTCTCCTTCGCCCCCAAGACCCGCGCCCAGCTCGCCGACGCGCTGCGCCGCAAGGGCGTGCCCGACGACGTCGCCGAGCGGGTGCTGGGCCGCTACTCCGAGGTCGGGCTGATCGACGACGCGGCGTTCGCGCGCGCCTGGGTCGAGTCGCGCCACGCCGGCCGGGGGCTGGGCCGCCGGGCGCTCGCGGCCGAGCTGCGGCGACGCGGCGTCGCCGACGAGACGGTCAGCGAGGCCATGGAGGAGCTCGGCCCGGAGCAGGAGGAGGCGGCGGCCCGCGAGCTGGTCGCCCGCAGGCTGCCCGGCACCCGGGGCCTCGACCCGGTCAAGCGCACCCGGCGGCTGATGGGCATGCTCGCCCGCAAGGGTTACTCCGGCGGCCTGGCGTACCGTGTCGTCCGCGAGGCGCTGGAGGCCGAAGGCGCCGAGGAACTCCCGGATCTATCGTTCGACGACTGATGTCGCCACCGGCATCCTCCGCGCGGCCCCGGACTCCAGGCCGGGGCGCGTCAAGGCGTGTTCTCGATCGGTGTCAGGTGGACGCGGCCGGTCTCGTCGACCCGCCAGCCCGGATTGTGGCAGATCTCCCAGACGACGCCGTTCGGGTCGGCCACATGGCCGTGGTAGCCGCCGAACTCCGCGGTCTGCGGGCTCTTGACGAGCGTTCCGCCGGCCTCGACGGCGCGCTTCACGGTGGCCTCGACGTCGGCGGGGGTCGCGACGTTCTGGGACAGGGTGAGACCGCCGAGCCTCCCGTCGTTCGCCGTGCCCTGCATGTCGGCGACGAACTTGGTCGCCTCGAACAGGCCCAGGACCAGGCCGGGGGCGATCTGGAAGAAGATGATCTCGCCGGGGACGTCCAGGAGCGGTGTCCAGCCGAGCCCGTCGCGGTAGAAGGCCCGGGCGGCGTCGAGGTCGGGCGTCGACAGAGTGATGAAGTGTGCTCGCTGTTCCATGTTCTCCAGCATGGCGCGAGCGCGGGGAGGCGGTCTTGAACGGATCGGACACGACGTCCTCGCACGCGCCGGACCCGGCGTCCTTGACCCGGCCGGACCCGGCGCCCTTGACCCGGCCGGACCCGGCGCCCTTGACCCGGCCGGACCCGGCGTCGCTCTACCGTGAGGTCGCCCCCGCGGAGCCGCACCCGTTCGTGCGGTGCTGGTGGGAGCAGAGCGTCGACGAGCGGGTGGACGGCTACGTGCAGCGGGTGCTGCCGGACGCCTGCGCGGACGTGATCGTCTCGGCGGACGGGAGCGCGGTCGTCGTCGGGCCGGCGACGGAGCCCGTCCTGCCCCGGTTGCGCGGTGGGGAACGCCTTCGGGGGCTGCGCATCCATACCGCCGCCATCGGCACGGTGCTCGGCCTGCCCGCCTGCGAGCTGCGCGACCTCAAGGTGCCGCTCCGCGAGCTGTTCCCGGCCGCCGAGGCGGGACGGATCGCGGACGACGTATGGCGCGGTCGGAGCTGGTCGCCCGCTGTGGACGGGCCGCCGGAGGACCGCCGGATCGAGTACGCCGTCCGCCGTCTCATGCGAACCGGGACACGGGTCGCGGACCTCGCCGGGGAGCTCGACCTCTCCGAGCGCCAGTTGCGCCGTTTGCTCCTGGCCGCGACCGGGCTGGAGCCACGGACCCTGCGGCGCGTGGCGCGCCTCCAACGCTTCCTGACATTGTCCGACCAGGCCCGTACGCCGTCCGCCCAGGCCCGTACGCGGCCGGCGTCGGATCGGGCCCGTACGCGGTCGGATCGGGCCTGTACGCGGTCCGGTCCGGTCCGGCCGGAAAGGTCGCTGGCCGAGCTCGCGGTCTCCGCCGGATACGCCGATCAGGCGCATCTGAGCCGGGAGGTGCGCGTCCTGGCAGGGCTGACGCCGTCCGCGCTGCTGGCCGAACGTCACCCGTCCGCGGCGACGGCCGGCCGGCCCGGTGACACAGGGCATGACTTCCCGGCTTGACCCGACGGGCTCCTCGAAACCGGCCGTCGGGGGTGACCCGCTCACACCTCTGCCTCGGCCCTGACATGGACCGTTACTGCAAAGATCGAGTGAATCGTCCGGAACGTGGGGTCTTTTCTTGCCCATTACCTCTTGGCCGCTTACGGTTACCGCAGTGAGGTGTTACTCCGCGCAGTGCGGATTGCCATAGGACTGACCGCGTTCGACCAGTTGAAGGGTGTTGTGCCCGGCTCCCGCAGCCGGTGGTTCGCATAGCCAGGGTTCTGGAACGCTCCGGAGCCCGCCTGATCATGCGCGTCCGGCAGCGGCCGGGGGCGCTGGTCGCGGCCGTCCCGGGACCGTACGGCGCGCCCGTAACGCCTCGCGTCGCCGACATCAGGGCCTCCTGATGGCGCAGCGTCGAGGAGAGGGGTCAGTGCCGTGATTTACGTCGTGACAGGTGCGGCACTGGCGGTCATCCTGGCGCTGGTCGTCCTGGTCCTCATCGTGCTGCGCCGTTTCGACGCAGCCGCCCGTACGGTCGCGGCGAACGAGGAGCAGGCGGAGGCGCAGCGGGGCGCCGAGGAGATCGTCACCAAGGCCCGCGCCGACGCCCAGGAGATCATCAGCGACGCCGAGGTCAAGGCGCGGGAGGCGTCCGCGGCGGCGCGATCCGAGGTCGAGGACGAGATCAAGTCGCTGAAGGAGGACCTGCGGGCGCTCCGTGAGGATCTCGAGCGCCGCGAGGCCCGGCTCGCCGAGCGCGAGCACCGGCTGGACGACGAGGTGCGCCGCCTGGAGGAGCGCGCCCGTGAGCTGGCCGACGCCAAGCAGGCGCTGAAGGAACGGCGGGCCGCGCTCGACCGGCTCGACGACGAGCGCAAGAGCGTGCTCGAGCAGGCCGCCGGGCTCACCGCCGACCAGGCCAAGACCGAGCTCGTCTCCCTGATCGAGAACCAGGCCAAACGCGAGGCCGCGCTGATCACGCGGGACATCGAGAACGAGGCGCGCGAAGAGGGCGAGAAACGCGCCCGCAAGATCGTGACCCTGGCGATCCAGCGGGTCGCCAGTGAGCAGACCACCGAGTCGGTCGTGTCGGTGCTGCACCTGCCCAGCGACGAGATGAAGGGCCGGATCATCGGCCGTGAGGGCCGCAACATCCGTTCCTTCGAGACGACGACCGGCGTGAACCTCATCATCGACGACACGCCCGAGGCCGTACTGCTGAGCTGCTTCGACCCCGTGCGCCGGGAGGTCGGCCGGCTGACACTGGAGAAGCTGGTCCTCGACGGCCGGATCCATCCGCAGCGGATCGAGGAGATCTACGAGCACAGCAAGGCCGAGGTCGAGCAGTTGTGCGTGCGCTCCGGTGAGGACGCCCTGCTGGAGCTGGGGCTCACCGACATGCACCCGGAACTGATCACATTGCTGGGCCGCCTGCGGTACCGGACGTCGTACGGGCAGAACGTCCTGGCGCACCTCATCGAGTCGGCGCACCTGGCCGGGGTCATGGCGGCCGAGCTGAGACTGCCGGTTCCGCTGCTGAAGCGGTGCACGCTGCTGCACGACATCGGCAAGGCGCTGACGCACGAGGTGGAGGGCAGCCACGCGCTGATCGGTGCGGAGATCGCCCGGCGGTACGGCGAGGACGAGGACGTCGTGCACGCCATCGAGGCGCACCACAACGAGGTCGAGGTGCGCACCGTGGAGGCGGTGCTGACCCAGGCCGCGGACTCCATCAGCGGAGGCCGCCCGGGTGCGCGGCGCGAGTCGCTGGAGGCGTACGTCAAGCGGCTCGAACGGCTCGAGGAGATCGCGGCCACGCGCGAGGGCGTCGAGAAGGTCTTCGCCATGCAGGCCGGCCGGGAGATCCGGGTGATGGTGCGGCCCGATTCGGTGGACGACCTGCAGGCGCAGGTCATCGCGCACGACATCGCCAAGCAGGTCGAGGAGGAGCTGACCTATCCCGGCCAGATCCGGATCACGGTGGTCCGCGAGTCGCGCGCCACGGAGTTCGCCCGCTGACGACCGCGGCCCGGTCGACCGGACCGCCGTACCGGCCGGGGTCTTCCCGGACCGGCGGCGGCCCACCTCGCTCCGGGGCCGCGCTCCGGAACCGCGTTCCGGACTGCCTCCCGCGACCGTGCTCCGGCTCCGGCCTCCGTGACCGTGCTCCGGCCTCCGTGACCGTGCTCCGGACTCCGTGACCGTGCTCCGGCTCCGGCCTCCGTTACCGTGCTCCGGCTCCGGGATCCGGGATCCGGTCCGGCCCTCCGGGACCGCGCTCCAGGACCGTGCCGCGGTCCCGGGCCGGGCGGCCCGGCCGGGCGTGGGTGGGCCCGGAGGCCTCAGGCGGTGGTCTCGGCCTGCTCCGAGGCGGCGGCCTCCGGCCCCGGCGCGCCGGCCTCCTCGGCGGGCGGGCGGCCGACGGTGAGGTCGATCGGCGCGACGTCCTTCGGCTCGAACCCCAGCGTCTGCCCGTAGAAGGCGAGCTCGGCCTCCAGGCAGGCGATGACCGTGTCCGCGCGCCGGAACCCGTGCGACTCTCCCTCGAACGTCAGGTACGCGTACGGCGTCTGCTTGCGCGCCATCGCCTCGGCGAACCGCTCGGACTGCGGCGGGGAGACGATCGGGTCGTCCAGGCCCTGCAGGAGGAGTACGGGGCAGGAGACCTCCGACGCGCGCGCGACCGGCGACCGCTCCTCGTACGTGCGCTCGAAGCCGGGGATCGGCCCGATCAGCCCGTACAGGTAGGTCGATTCGAAGTCGTGGGTCTCCTTGAGCCAGTTCTGCGGGTCGGAGATGCCGAAGTAGGAGGTGCCCGCCTTGAACAGGTCCGTCTGCGTCACCGCGCAGAGCGTCGTCCAGCCGCCGGCGCTGCCGCCGCGGATGGCCAGCCGTCCGGGATCGGCGGTGCCACCGCGGATGAGCGCCTCCGCGGCGGCCACGCTGTCCTCGACGTCCACGATCCCCCACTGGCGGCGCAGCCGTTCGCGGTAGGCGCGGCCGTATCCGGTGGAGCCGCCGTAGTTCACGTCGATCACGCCGATGCCCCGGCTGGTGAAGTAGGCGATCTCCAGGTCCAGCACGCTCGTCCCATGATCGGTCGGGCCGCCGTGCACGAACACGACGTACGGCGGCAGCTCGCCCGCAGGGGCCTGGAAGGCCGGGTTGGACGGCGGGTACACGTAGGCGTGCACCGGGCGCCCGAACGGGCCCTCGAGCTCCTGGGCGCGCGGCAGCGGGAGATAGGCCGCCTCGGGCGGGGAGTCGAGCTCGCTGCGCAGCACCTTCGCCTCGCCGCTGTCGGCGTCCACCACGACCACCGACCAGGGAATGTCGGGTGCGCCCGCGATGCCCACGATGCTCGTCCCGTCGGCGGAGAGCTGGGGCTTCCAGTCGGTGTAGGGCAGGTCGAAGTCGACCAGCTCGGCCGTCTCCGGGTCGTACAGACCGAGCCGCTGGTCGCCCTGGCCGTGCAGCACCGCGACGCGACCGTCGTCCAGGACGGCGTACGGACGACCGCCGAGCTGCCACAGCGCTCCGGCGAACTCCTCCTCGGCCGGGTACAGCGCCTGCGGGGACTCGCCGTGCAGGCCGAGCTCGTAGAGGTTCCACCAGCCCGGCCAGTCGGACACGACGTACATCCGGGACTCGCTCAGCCACGTGGGCGCCAGCGCCGACTCGCTCAGGCCGCCCTTGACCTGCCGTGGCCGGTCCAGCGCGCCCGTCTCGTCGAATGCGGCGACCCGTACCTCGGTGCCGTCCCACGGCATTCGCGGGTGGCTCCACTGCATCCAGGCGAGGTGACCGCCCTCCGGGGACGGCGTGGGGAAGGCGTAGAAGTCGGCGCCGCTGACGAGCTCGCGGATCGCCCCGGCGTTGTCCGCGGCGCCGCCGTCGACGGGGACCGCGACGATCGCCCGGCGTACGCCCGCGGTGGTGTGGCCCTCGCAGACGCACCAGATGTGCTGGGCGTCCGGCGCGAGCGCGAAGTCGGCGTAGCGGAGGCCGGCGGGCTGCGCGGGCTCCGGGGTCAGCGGGCGCGGCAGCTCGCCCGGCGTGAGCCGGTAGAGCCGCTGGTCCTCGTAGTTGGCGAAGACCACGTCGCCGTCGGGAAGGGGAATGTAGGACCGCCCGCCGTACTCGTGCACGCGGGTACGGGCGTTCCACGGCGCGGGCAGCAGGTCGACGCCGGACCGCACGATCGTGGTCCGGCCGCCCTTGTCCGGGCGGGTCTCCTGCCACCACACCCGATCACCGTGGATGGTGGGGTAGCTGAGTCGCAGGCGCGCGCGGGCCACGTCGGCGGCGGAGATCGGAGAGGACCAGGATCCGTAGGGGGCGGTAGCGCGAGCGGTCATATCGGAATCGTCTCGCAAACCGGGCGCTCATGGGGCCTCGACCCGAGACTTGACGCGGCCGAACATCGCCGCGTGCGGTGGGAGACACGAACGGGCCGGTGGATCGACCACCGGCCCGTTTCATGTCCGTCGACGTGTCGCCTACTACGCGGTGACCTTTCCGGGCAGGCCCGCCGTGGGCAGCGCGCCGGGGTCGGCGCTGAGCGTCTTGGCGGAGCTCTTGCGGCTGCGCCGGCTCCGCTTCTCCAGCCAGGTGGCCAGGTAGCTGAGCGCCAGGTTCATCGCGATGTAGATCAGCGCGATCACGATCGCGGCCGGGATCAGGTTGCTGTACTGCGCGGGGATCTGCCGGTAGCCCGTGTTCAGCAGGTCCTCGTACCCGACGATCCAGCCGAGGGCCGAGTCCTTGAGCAGGACGACGAGCTGGCTGACGATCGCGGGCATCATCGCGGTCGTCGCCTGCGGGATGAGGATGAGCCGCATCACGCCGTTCTTGCGCAGGCCCATCGCGTAGGCCGCCTCCGACTGGCCGCGGGGCACTGAGTTGATCCCCGCTCGGAAGATCTCCGCCAAGACGGATCCGTTGTAGAGCATCAGTCCGATGACGAGGGCGTCGAACGCGGTGACCTCGGGGAACTCGCGGTTCAAGGCGTTCGCGATCGTCGGCGGCCCGCTGAAGACGAAGAAGATCAGGATCAGCAGCGGGATGGCGCGGAAGAACTCGACGACCGCTGCGGCCGGAATCCTGATCCACCGGTGGTCGGACATGCGCCCGAGCCCGAACAGGACGCCGAAGGCCAGTGCGAGCACGGCCGCGACGAGTGCGGCCTTCAGCGTGCCGCCGATGCCGGGAAGGATGAAGTCCGTCCAGGTCGACCCCTGAATGAACGGCTTCCACAGCTTGCCCTGCAGCTGGCCCTCTTTGTCGAACCGGGCGACGACGATGTAGATGATCCCGAGGATGACGATCGCCGAGATCAGCGTCAGGATGTTGTGCCGCATCCGCGCCTTGGGACCCGGCGCGTCGAACAGCACCGACGCCTTGTGCTTCTTGGCGCGCGAGGGCGCCGGCTTGGTCTCCGTCATCGTCGTCACCGGGCCACCGCCATCCGCTTGGCCAGCCAGTTGAAGAAGAACCCGGTCGGCAGGGTGAGGCACATGAAGCCGACCGCGAAGCCGATGAAGATCGGCAGGGTCGCGCCGTACTGCTCGAACATGTCCTTCATCAGCGAGGCCGCCTCGTAGTAGCTCGCGACCAGAACGATCGTCGTGTTCTTGATCATCGCGATCATGACGCTGCCGAGCGGCGCGACGACCGCGCGGAACGCCTGCGGCATGATCACCATGCGCAGCGACTGAGTGAAGGTCAGGCCGATCGCCCGCGCCGCCTCCGCCTGCCCCATCGGCACCGTGTTGATGCCGGCCCGCAGGGACTCGGCGACGAACGCCGCGGTGTAGAACGACATGCCGAGGACCGCCAGCCAGAAGAAGTTGACGGTCGACGTGTTGGAGATCCTGAACTTCAGCGTGTCGCTGAGCCCCAGGCTGCAGAACAGCAGCACCAGCGTGAGCGGGGTGTTCCGCAGCGTGTTGACGTAGAACGTGCCGGCGATCCGCAGCACCCGGATGGGCGAGACGCGCATCGCGGTGATGATCGTGCCGATCACCAGGGACAGGATGCCCACCGTCACGGAGATCCGGATGGTCGCCCAGAACGCCGAGAGTAGCTTGTCACTGCTGTCCGCCAACGGACTGAAGTCGAGGAGTACGTTCCAGTTCATCTCACTCCTACCCTCTTACGAACGGCGCCGGTGAGCCCGTGCGGCCCACCGGCGCCGATCCGTACCTACGGCTCAGCTGCAGCCTTCCGGGGTGGGCGCGGTCGCCTCGAAGGGCAGGTTCGCCTTGCCGAACCACTTCTCCCACAGCTGCTTGGCGGTGCCGTCGGAGTACATCGACTTGATCGCGTCGTTCACGGCGTTGCAGGTCTTGGTGTCGCCCTTCTTGAGGCCGACGCCGTACTTCTCGTCGGTGAACGGCGCGTTGACGACCTTGACCGCCGTGCCCTCCTTGGCGGCGTAGCCGGCCAGGATGGTCGCATCGGTGGAGACCGCGTCGACCGAGCCGCCCTTGAGCTTGGTGATGCACTCCAGGTAGCCCTGGGCCGGGACGGTGACCGCGGCGACCTTCTGGTTCAGCTTGTTGGTGCCCTCGGTGACGTTCTTCCAGGAGTTCGACCCGGACACCGCGCACAGCTTCTTGCCCTTGAGCGACTGCAGGCTCGTGATCGAGTTGTCGTTCCCCCGGACCATCAGGTCCTGGTGGGTGACGACGTACGGGCCGCCGAAAGTGACCTTCGGCTTCCGCTCCGCGGTGATCGAGTAGCTGGCGATCACCATGTCGACCGTGCCGTTCTGCAGGAAGGTCTCCCGGTTGGCCGACCGGGCCTCCTTGAACTCGATCTTGCTGTCGTCCTTCACGCCGAGCTTCTTGGCGATGTACTTGGCGACGTCGATGTCGAAGCCCTCGATACCGTTACTGGTCTTCAGTCCGATGGCGGGCTGGTCGTACTTGACGCCGATGACGATCTTCTTGCCGTCCTTGGCCTTGTCGACCACCGTGGTGCTCTTCTTCGCGGCACAGCCGGAGATGCCCGCCGTGGCCACCGCGAGCGCGGCGGCGACGACCCCGAAGTGACGTACTCGCATTTCTATCCCCTGTGTAGTGGCAGAACCGCGCCCGCGGTTCCTCGGGTCGGATGAGTCCAGATCCGTCGAACCGGTCGCGGTCAGTGCGTCAGGATCTTGGAGAGGAAGTCCTTGGCGCGGTCGCTCCGCGCGTTGGTGAAGAACTCTCCGGGGGTGTTCTCCTCGACGATCTGGCCGTCCGCCATGAACACCACCTTGTTGGCCGATGCCCGGGCGAACCCCATCTCGTGGGTCACCACGACCATCGTCATGCCCTCGGCGGCCAGGTTGATCATCACGTCGAGGACCTCTTTGACCATCTCCGGGTCGAGGGCCGAGGTCGGCTCGTCGAACAGCATGACCTTGGGCCGCATCGCGAGCGCCCGGGCGATCGCGGCGCGCTGCTGCTGGCCGCCGGACAGCTGCGCGGGATACTTCTCGGCCTGCGAGGCGATGCCCACCCGCTCGAGGAGCTCCATCGCGCGCTGCTCGGCCTCGGTCTTGTCCGTCTTGCGAACCTTGATCGGACCGAGCGTGACGTTCTGCAGGATCGTCTTGTGCGCGAACAGGTTGAACGACTGGAAGACCATCCCCACGTCGGCGCGCAGCTGCGCCAGCGCCTTGCCCTCCTCGGGCAGCGGCTTGCCGTCGATCCGGATGGTGCCGCCCTCGATGGGCTCGAGCCGGTTGATCGTGCGGCACAGCGTCGACTTGCCGCCGCCCGACGGGCCGATCACGACCACGACCTCGCCACGATGGATGGTGAGGTCGATGTCCTTGAGGACATGGTGCTCGCCGTAGTACTTGTTCACGTTCTCAAGCACGACGAGAGGTCCGCCGCCACTCACCTCGGCCTCCCGGGCCTCCTTGCCGCTGTCCGTCATGTGCGCAAAGCGTACGTCAGAGAATTGCCAAGAAAGCAGAGCCCAGGTACCGATCCGGTCACGTTGCAGCGCGCATTTGCCTGCGGCGGAGCGGCGCCGGCCCGTTGAAGTCGATCTTGTACGGGGCCGACATGGCGCGAGTGTGATCGAGTCACCGTCCGGCGCCGGGCGCGCGTACTCTTTCCTATGAGATGAGCGCGCCCACGACATTCGACGACCGGCCCCGTACGTACGAGATCCGCACGTACGGCTGCCAGATGAACGTGCACGACTCCGAGCGGCTCGCCGGGCTGCTGGAGGACGCCGGCTACGCCCGCGCGGACGACGGCGCGACGCCCGACGTCGTCGTGTTCAACACGTGCGCCGTACGGGAGAACGCCGACAACCGGCTGTACGGCAACCTCGGCCACCTGCGGCCGGTGAAGGAGAGCCACGCCGGCATGCAGATCGCGGTCGGCGGCTGCCTGGCGCAGAAGGACCGCGACACGATCGTCAAGCGCGCCCCCTGGGTGGACGTCGTCTTCGGCACCCACAACATCGGCTCGCTGCCGGTCCTGCTCGAGCGCGCCCGCGTCCAGGAAGAGGCGCAGGTCGAGATCAAGGAAGCGCTCGAGACGTTCCCGAGCACGCTGCCGACCCGCCGCGAGTCCCCGTACGCCGCGTGGGTGTCGATCTCGGTCGGCTGCAACAACACCTGCACCTTCTGCATCGTGCCGTCGCTGCGCGGCAAGGAGAAGGACCGCCGCCCCGGCGAGATCCTCGCCGAGGTCGAGGCGCTGGTCGCCGAGGGCGTCTGCGAGATCACCCTCCTCGGGCAGAACGTCAACTCCTACGGCGCCGAGTTCGGCGACCGGGGCGCGTTCGCCAAGCTGCTGCGCTCCTGCGGGCAGGTCGAGGGGCTGGAGCGGGTCCGGTTCACCTCGCCGCACCCGCGCGACTTCACCGACGACGTGATCGCCGCGATGGCCGAGACGCCGAACGTCATGCCGTCACTGCACATGCCGCTGCAGTCCGGGTCCGACCCGGTGCTGAAGGCCATGCGGCGCTCCTACCGCCAGGAGCGCTACCTCGGGATCATCGAGCGGGTCCGCGCCGCGATCCCGGAGGCCGCGATCACCACGGACATCATCGTCGGCTTCCCGGGGGAGACCGAGGAGGACTTCGAGCAGACCCTGCACGTCGTGCGCGAGGCGCGGTTCGCCGGCGCCTTCACCTTCCAGTATTCCAAGCGGCCCGGCACGCCGGCGGCGGAGATGGCCGACCAGGTGCCCAAGGAGGTCGTGCAGGAGCGGTACGAGCGCCTCGTCGCCCTGCAGGAGGAGATCTCCTGGGCGGAGAACAAGAAGCAGCTCGGCCGCACCCTCGAGGTGCTCGTCGCCGAGGGCGAGGGCCGCAAGGACCAGCGCACCCACCGGATGTCCGGGCGGGCGCCCGACAACCGGCTCGTCCACTTCGGCCTCGGCGAGGAGGACACCGAGACGCCCCGGCCGGGTGACATGGCGACCGTCGAGGTCACCTACGCCGCCCCGCACCACCTGGTCGCGGACGGACCGGTCCGCGCCGTGCGGCGCACCCGGGCGGGCGACGCCTGGGAGCGGCGCACGGCCGCGCCAAAGGGCGTCTCGCTGGGCATGCCGGGCATCGGCCGGCCGGCGACGCCACCGGTCTCCTCCTGCCCGTGATCGCGCCGTCCGAGGTGGCGGCGTGCTGACCTGCGCGGCGGTGTGCCCGCATCCGCCGCTGCTGGTGCCCGAGGTGGCGGGCGGCGCGGCTGCCGAACTCGACGGCCTGCGGGCGGCGTGCGACGCGGCGGTGCGCCGGCTCCGCCCCGCCGATCTGCTCATCGTGGTGGGATCCGGGCCGAGTGACCGCGACTTCGGCTCCGACGCGGCGGGCGGCCTGCGGCCGTACGGCGTCGACCTGACGTTCGGGCCGGGCGAGCCGGTGCTGCCCCTGTCCCTGACCATCGGCCGGTGGCTCCTCGGCGACCGGCCGGCCGTGTTCCGGAGCGTCGCCGAGGGCGCCTCGCCGGAGGACTGCCTACGGCTCGGCGCGGAGCTGGCGGATCGGGCCCCCACCGTCGCGCTGCTGGTGATGGGCGACGCGTCGGCGTGCCGCAGCCAGGCCGCGCCGGGCTACTTCGACGCGCGGGCCGCCGGGTTCGACGCGGCGGTGGCCGCGGCGCTGGGCGGGGGCGACCCTGCCGTTCTCGCCGGGCTCGACCCCGCCCTGGCGGCCGAGCTGCGGGTGGCCGGGCGGGCGCCGTGGCAGGTGCTGGCCGGCGCGGCCGGAGACGCGTCGTTCGACGCGGAGCTGCTGGCGGACGAGGCGCCGTACGGCGTGGGTTATCTCGTCGGGAGCTGGGCCCGCCGCGCGCTATGACGGCCGGCCGCCCATCGGGTCGGCGCCTCCTTCGCGCTCCTCGGGAGTGTGCGGCTGTCCGCCGGAGCGTTCCACGTACCTGTGGGCCTGCTCCTGGGCCGTGTCGATCTGCCGGGAGTACTTCCCGCCGGTCTTGCGGTCGGCCATGTCGCCGGCCTTCTCGATGGCCTCGTCGACCTTGTCGCCGTGCTGGCCGAGAAGATTCTTGACCTTGTCCATGAAGGACATCCGGGCCTCCTGCCGCCTCTTGGGGGGTACCGCCCCTCGGCACCCTCTATCGGCCCTCTGCCCCCATATCCGGCGGCGGAACCCATCAAGGGGAGACCGTGCGCCCGGCCCCGTGACCGCCGCGCCCGGCCCCGGCGGTCACGGGGCCGGGCGCGGCGCGGGTCAGCAGGAGCCGTTGTCGGTCCAGACGTTCTGCGCGTTCGCGCCGGGCACGTCACCCTGGGTCCACCACTTGGCGGTCCAGCGGTGGCCGTTGTAGGAGACGGCCGCCCCACCGGTGTAGGCGGTCCCGGCGTTCCAGGCGGCCAGCCCGGCGCAGCCCGTGCCGCCGCTCCCGCCGCCTCCGTTGAGCTGGTCCACCGCCTGCTGGGCTTCGGCCATGTGCTGCTGGTACGCGCCGTTGGTGTAGGTCGTCCACGGCGTCCAGTCGTTACCGGATGAGGAGATCCGGTAGGCGGCCTGCGCCGCGCCGTTCGGGTCGAACGCCTGGGCGTCGGACACCTCGGAGTGCCAGTAAGAGTTGATCTGCCACAGCCCGCGGTCACGGCTGCAGTCCGAGTCGACCAGGACCGCGCGGGTCCAGCCGCTGCTCTCGGCCAGCGCCACGGCCACCGAGACGACCAGCCCGTTGCCGGTGAAGCCGTTGTTCTCGGCGATCTGGGCGATCTGCAGGGTGGTCAAATGGTCGCCGGCGAGCGTGCTGGTCACCGTGCAGGTGGCCGCCGGATGGGCCGAGGAACGGGCGGCGCCGGGCGGAACGGTGCCGGCCTCCGCCGCGGTGGCGCTCATGACGGTGAACAGGGCGGCCGCGAGCAGGCCGGGGAGCCACTTGCGAAGCAGCATCGATCCTCCTAGGTCGGGGGCGGGGAGGGGACCGGGAGCGCTCCGATTGACTTTTTGGAAAGTTTCCTAAAAGTCAGGCTCGATGGTAGACCGTGCGCGACCGCCCGACAAGAAGGCATGACGAGAAGTCCGGACGCGCTTGACCGATCTGTCCGGTGTCCGCGCCTTGAGCGGAGGGGTGGCGGCGGCACCCCGGGGGAAACGGCAGAATTGAGCCGGTGGGGGACATGAAGGTGATCGCCGTCGTTGGCCCGACCGCCGCGGGTAAGTCCGACCTCGCGGTGGAGCTCGCGCTGCGGCTCGGCGGTGAGATCGTCAACGCCGACTCGATGCAGCTCTACCGGGGCATGGACATCGGCACCGCCAAGCTCGCCGAGCCGGAGTGGCGCGGCGTGCCGCACCACCTGCTCGACGTGTGGGACGTCACCCGCACGGCCAGCGTCGCCGAGTACCAGGAGCTGGCCCGCCGGACCGTCGCGGAGATCCGCGGCCGTGAGCGGGTGCCGCTGCTGGTCGGCGGGTCCGGCCTCTACGTCCGGGCGGTCCTGGACGACCTGGAGTTCCCCGGCACCGACCCGGAGCTGCGGGCGCGGCTGGAGGGCGAGCTCGCCGAGCACGGGTCCGCCGCGCTGCACGCCCGGCTGGCCGGTCTCGACCCGGCCGCCGCCGCCTCGATCCTGCCCGGCAACGGACGCCGGATCGTCCGGGCGCTCGAGGTGATCGAGATGACCGGGCGGCCCTTCACCGCCTCGATGCCGTCCTACGCCGACACCGGCGACTCGGTGCAACTGGGATTGACCGTCCCCCGTCCCGAACTCGACGAGCGCATCGCCGTACGCGTCGAGCGCATGTGGAAGGCCGGGTTCGTCGACGAGGTCCGCGGCCTGGAGCCGTACGGGCTTCGCGACGGGCTCACGGCGAGCCGCGCGCTCGGCTACGCGCAGGTGCTCCGCTTCCTGGCGGGGGAGTGGACCGAGGAAGAGGCGAAGCAGGAGACGATCCGGGCCACCCGGCGGTTCGCCCGCCGCCAGGAGTCATGGTTCCGCCGCGACCCCCGGGTGCGCTGGATCCCCTACGACGCGCCGGTCGAGACCGCGCTGGATACGATCGGCTCATGCGCTTCGTGAAGGGACACGGCACCGAGAACGACTTCGTGATCGTGCCGGACCTCGATGGCTCACTCGACCTGACGCCGTCCCTCGTGGCCGCCCTGTGCGACCGGCGCGCCGGGATCGGCGCCGACGGCGTGCTGCGCGTCGTGCGCGCCAAGGCGCTGGGCTATGACGACCTCGGCGCCGAGTGGTTCATGGACTACCGCAACGCCGACGGCAGCGTCGCGGAGATGTGCGGCAACGGCGTGCGGGTCTTCGCGCGGTACCTCGTCGACACCGGCCTGGCCGCCCCCGGCGACCTCGCCGTCGGGACGCGGTCGGGCGTGCGCGCGGTGAGCCTGGGCGCGACCGGCGACGTGACGGTGGACATGGGCGCCCCGCGGATCCTGGGGGAGGGCCGCGCGGTGCTGGCCGGCCGGTCGTACGCGGGCCTGCGCGTCTCCATGGGCAACCCGCACCTGGCCTGCGCGATCGACGAGCCCGTCGCCGGTCTGGACCTCGAGCGCGCGCCCGACGTCGACGCGGCGGTCTTCCCCGACGGCGTCAACGTCGAGCTGTTCCAGCCGGTCGGCGACGGCCGGGTGGAGATGCGGGTCCACGAGCGGGGAGTGGGCGAGACGCGCTCCTGCGGTACGGGCACGGTCGCGACGGCCGTGGCCGCCGCCCACGCCGCGGGCCGCACGACCGGCACCTGGGAGATCGCCGTGCCGGGTGGCGTCGTCACCGTCATCCTCGACGGCACGACCAGTTTCCTGCGCGGCCCGGCCGTCCTCCTCGCCGAAGGCGAAGTCCACCTCGACCGCCTCACCCTTCGCTGACCGCATTGCCGCTTCCGGCCTCGTCCTCATCGCGTTGCTGACGCGCGTGGGACAGGACGGCTCCGGCCCCGTACGGGACGGCGAGCTCATCGGGTGGATGCTCGGCGTCGCGCAGAAGGCTCGGCGACGGCCGTGTGTTCCGGCCTGTGAATCGGACGATTCTCGGCGTTCCAGGCCTGAGGGAGGTCGTTTTCCGAGACTTCTGCGCGGCCGGGGCGGCCTCGAACCGTGCGGCCGCCGGCTTGTCCACCTTCGGGGCGGGTCAGAGGCCCTCGGCGGTCGTCCAGAGCCCGTCGGTGAGGCTGCCGAGATGGTGGGCCGCGCACCACAGGGCGAACGGGACCGTGTCATCGGCGCGGATCCGCTGCCCGTTGCCGAGGACGTCGGCGGCCTTCCAGGCGGGGGTGTCGTCCGGTAGGTCCGCGGCGCGCGGGATCCCGTCCCGGGTCGATCCGCCGGGCGTGTGCGCCGCCACCTCCCGGAGCAGGTCGGCGCCCCAGAGCGCGCTCCCGACCGGGGTCTGCGGCGGCACGCCCGGGTTCACCGCGCCTCGTGGTCGGTCCAGCCGACCACGGCGAGCGCCGCCGCCACGCCACCGCGACGGCGCCCGCGATGCCCTCGGAATGGGCGTGGGTGACGTGCGCGGACCGCCTCGCCTGCTCGACGGTGAGCTCGAGGTCCGGGCCGAACCAGGCGCCCAGGGGAGCGGCTCTCATCGCCGCGCCGTTGCCAAGGCTGCCCTGCCCGTCGAACAGTGCCCGCGCTGCGGTGTGCCACGCGCCCGGATCCGCTCCGAGCAACGGCAGCAGGTCGTGCATCCCGGCGCCGTATCCGCGGCCCGGATCGGCGGCGTAGGTGTCGGCGAACGCGCGGGCCAGCTCCTCCTCGACGATCTCCCCGTGCCGCAGGAGCACGCGCACGATGCTGAGGGCCATCGCGGTGTCGTCGGTCCAGTGCCACACCTGGCCGGGCCCGAAGTTCTGACCGGGTCCCGGCCGGCCGCCCGAGGGGCGGCGTCGGCGGGCAGGTGACCGGCGTCGCGCATCCGTTCGGCGAGTTCGACCCACCAGTCCCGGGTGTCGGTGAGCAGGTCGCGGACGGTGGGGTCCCCCGGCCCTGGGGGCGATCGGCCCGGGGATGCCGGCCGGGCGGGCGGCACGCTGCTCCGTTCGGTGGCCTTCTTCGACGGCGCGCGGACGGGCGGGCCGCTCGGCGCCCTGCTCGTCTGGTCCGTGGCCGGGCTCCTGCTTCTCGGCCTGGGCGCGTTGCGGGACCGGCGTGCCGGTTCTCGTCGGGACGCCGGTCGCACTGCGCCGACCCTGGTGGACGCCGACACCTGAGCGGTCGCCCGACGCGGCGAGGGGCGATTGTCGATTACCGAATCGGTTTCGGTTACGATGGCCGCCATGACCCCCGTGAAGCGCCAGGCGCGGGCCGAGCGCACCCGCGCCGCGCTGCTGACCGCCGCTCGGGAGGTGTTCGAGGAGCGCGGCTTCCTCGACGCCAAGATCAGCGAGATCTGCGAGCGGGCCGGCGTCGCGTACGGCAGCTTCTACACCCACTTCGCCGACAAGGACGCGATCTTCGCCGAGCTGATCGACGAGATGCTGGCCGGCCTGCTCGCCGTGATGCGGGCCGAGCCCCTGAACGGCGACGGCCCGACCGCGCGCATCGCCGGCGCCAACCGCGCGTACCTGCGCGCGTACCGGAAGAACGCCCGGCTGATGGCCGTCTTCGAGCAGGTCGCCACCTTCTCGCCCGCCATGCGCGAGACCTACCTGCGGGCCTGGGGGGTCTTCTACGACCGTCAGGAACGCGCCATCCGTGAGTGGCAGCGGGCCGGGCTCGTTCCCGACGACGTCGAGCCGCGCACGGCGGCGGTCGCGCTCGCGACGATGATCGGCCGGACGGCGTACACCTGGTACGTCCTCGGCCGCCCCCACGACGACGGCGACGTCGAACAGCTCACCCGGCTCTACTGCCGGGCGATCGGCATGTAGGAGGCAGCGTGGACTTTCGCGACACACCCGAGGAGGCCGCGTTCCGCGCGGAGCTCCGCTCGTGGCTCCAGGAGAACGCGCCGCAGCGCGCGGTCGAGGCGGGCCGCGGGGACTTCGACGCGCTGCGCGCGTGGGGCGGGCGGCTCTACTCCGCCGGCTATGTCGGGATCACCTGGCCGGAGGAGTACGGCGGCCGGGGACTGTCCCCGACGTACCAGGCGATCTACCTGGAAGAGCTCTCCCGCGTCGACGCCCCCGGCCACCCGGGCGTCATCGGCCTGAACATGGCCGGCCCGACCATCATCGCGTGGGGCACCGACGAGCAGAAACAGCGTTATCTCAAGCCGCTGCTGGCCGGTGAGGAGATCTGGTGCCAGGGCTTCTCCGAGCCCGGTTCCGGCTCGGACCTGGCCGCCGGGCGCACCAGCGCCGTCCTCGACGGCGACCACTGGGTGGTCAACGGGCAGAAGGTCTGGTCGTCCTACGCGCACAAGGCCGACTGGTGCATCCTCGTCGTCCGCACCGACCCGGACGCGCCCAAGCACGCCGGCCTGTCCTACCTCATCGTCGACATGCACGCGCCCGGCGTCACCGTACGGCCCCTGCACCAGATCACCGGCGACCCGGAGTTCAACGAGATCTTCTTCGACGACGTACGGGTGCCGCGCGAGTCGATCCTCGGCCGGCCCGGTGACGGCTGGAAGGTCGCCATGACAACCCTGCTGCACGAGCGCGGCACGCTGGGCTTCGCGCTGTCCGCCGAGCTCGAGCGCATGGTCAACCACCTGGTCGACCTCGTACGGGAGGAGGGGCCGGACGGCCGGCGGCCCGCCGACGACCCGCTGATCCGCGACGCGGTCGCCCGCGAGTGGATCGAGATGCAGTCGCTGCGCTTCACGAACTACCGGGCCCTCACCACGCTGCTGGAGACGGGCATCCCCGGCCCGGAGGGCTCGGGCGTCAAGCTCGCGTGGAGCGAGGCCAACCAGCGCCTCACCTCGCTCGCCCAGTCGGTGTTCGGCCTGCACGCCCAGGTCACCGGCGAGGACGCGCCATGGCACGGGTTCTGGCAGTACTGGCAGCTGCGGTCCCGGGGCAACACGATCGAGGCGGGCACCTCGGAGATCCTGCGCAACATCATCGCCGAGCGGGTCCTCGGCCTGCCGAAGGGACGTTGATCATGGACTTCGCGTTCTCCGAAGAGCAGGAGCAGTTGCGGGGCTTCGCCCGTGAGTTCCTCGCCGACCGCTACGACGACGTCCGCCTCGCGCAACTCGCCGACTCCGAGACCGGCGTCGACGCCGAGGTCTGGCCGAAGCTCGCCGAGATGGGCTGGCTCGACGCCGAACTGACCTTCCTCGACCATGCCGTGCTGCTGGAGGAGACCGGCTACCGGCCGCTCGCCGCACCGTACTTCACCACCACCGTCCTGGCCGCTCCGGCGCTGGACGACGAGGCGGCCAAGCAGGTCGCGGACGGCCGGCTGACCGCCACGCTCGCCTGGGCGGAGCCGGGCATGCGCCAGGGCCTGCTGGACCCGGCCGGCGCGTCGGTCTCCGACGGGCGGCTCACGGGCCAGAAGGTCCTCGTCCCGGACGGCGCGGCGGTCGACCTGTTCGTCGTGACGGCCGCCGACGGGCTGTACGCCGTCGGTGCCTCCGACGCCGTCGTCACGCCGCACGGTGGGCTGGACGGCACGCGCCGGCTGGCGAGCGTCCGGTTCGAGGGCGCGCCGGCGCGCCCGCTGGTGACCGGAGAGGCGGCCGCCGAGATGCTCGGCCGGATCCGTGACCGCGCGTACGCCGCGGCGGCCCTCGAGTCGGTCGGCGTCGCGCAGCGCGCACTGGACCTGCTCGTCGCCTACGCCAAGGAGCGGCAGCAGTTCGGCAAGCCGATCGGCGTGTACCAGGCCGTGTCGCACAAGGCGTCCGACGTCTACGTACGGCTCCAGGAGGCGCGGTCGCTGGCCTACTGGGCCGCGTGGTGCGTCGCCGAGGACGACCCGATGGCGCGCCAGGCCTGCCTCGCCGCCAAGGCCCACGCGGGCGAGGCGGCGGTCTTCGCCTGTGAGAACGCCATTCAGGGGCACGGCGGCATCGGCTTCACGTGGGAGCACGTGCTGCACCGCTACTACAAGCGCGCCCAGTGGCTGGCGGCCTTCGACGGCCCCGCCCGCGACCAGCGCGCCGAGGTCGCCGCCTTCCTCCTCGACTGAGGACGGGCTCTGTGGAGAGTGGCCGGGGGGTGTCCAGAGCGGGGCACTCCTCGGTCACTCTCTTTTTCGGGGTAGGAGAGCCTTCGTCGCCCGACCCCCTAAGTCGGATATTTATTGACAGATACGCATATGGCCTTTAGTGGGCGTCATCTGAGGATCGAGCACTCGCACCATACGATTTTTCCTCCCGAGTGTAATGATTCATATCCCCAGTTCTTCGAGAGGGCCTGGACGAGAAGCAGTCCGCGGCCGTTCTCGTCGTCGTCCGAAGCGGTTCGCCGGTGCGGCGGATCGTCAGATCTGTCCCACACCTCGATGAGCAGGGTCTCGGCGAAAGCCGAAAGACAGAGGTAGATCGACGGCTCCTTAATCCGCCGGCCGGTGCGAACGGGGCAGGTCACGGCCCCCGTCGCCGTCACCGCGTTCGTTACAAGTTCGCTGACCAGGAGTTCGGCGGTGTCGATCAGCACGTCGAGTCGCCAACTGCGAAGGGCCGATCGCGTGTAGGCGCGAGCCTGGCCGGCGGCGGTCGGGAGGGCGGCGATGAGCATGCGGCCCGACCGCGGTGAAGATTGCATCTCTTGCGCCTTCCTTGCGGTGCGCGATTCACCTCCCACATCTACCTGGAGCGACGTACTCTCGAAGGAAAGACGGCGTTACCGTGAGCGTGCGCGCCCGGTCTGTGAAGCGGTTGTGAGGGAGCTGTGAGGTTCAATGACGGCCGTACCTGGCTGGAGTACTTCGCCGCTGAGTTACGGTCATGGCGTGAGTACCGAAAGATGAGCCAGTTGCAGTTGGCGAAGGCGATCAATTATTCGGAGTCCGCCGTCGGGATGGTGGAGACCGCGCGACGCAAACCGAAAGTGGATTTCGTCAAGCGGTGCGACGACGCCCTCGGAACCGGCGGGGCCCTGCGGCGACTGCTGAAGGAGCTCGTCGAGCGGGAGCTGATCCCGGACTGGCTCGATCGATGGCGGATCGTCGAAGAGCAGGCGACGGCCCTGAACTCCTTCGAAGCGCTCCTCATCCCGGGCCTGCTGCAGACGCCGGACTACGCGCGCGCGGTGTTCGAGAAGAGCGGCCAGCCCGCCTCGCAGGACATCGAGGCGCAGGTGCGGACCCGGATCGAGCGGCAGCAGATCCTGGAACGTGACGATTCGCCGATGTTCGTGGCGGTGGTGGACGAGGGGGTCCTCCACCGGGCCGTCGGCGGACCGAAGGTCATGCGGGAGCAACTCCTGCACCTGGTCGAGCTGTGCGAGTCGCGCTCGGACATCGTCGTCCAGGTGATCCCGAAGGACGTCGGCGCGTACGCCGGCCTGGCCGGGCCCTTCGCCATCGCGACCATGGACGGCGACGAGTTCGTCTACCTCGACACCGCGCTCTACGGCCAGTTGGCGGAGAGCGCGCATGACCTGGCGATCGTGAAACGGATGTGGGAGACGCTTCGCGCCGAGGCGCTCCCGCGTCAAGCATCCATCAACCTCATCAGGAAAGTGGCCGAACAATGGGAATGAGCTGGCGCGAGTCGACACGGAGCAGCGGCAACGGCGGAGCGTACGTCGAGGTCACGACCTGGCGCAAGTCCGCCCGCAGCAGCGGGAACGGCGGCAACTGCGTCGAGGTGGCGTGCGTGGCCGCGCCGGGAACCGGCGACCGTAGGAGCTGAGGTCGCGGCGGGACGGGTGGCCGCCCCGCCGCTCCACGTCAAAGGCCGACGGATCCACCATCGCGGACATCCCACCGACTCCCTGCGCGGAACGTGACCGATCGATAACGTCACGTGGTCGGGTCATTTCTGGCGCGCGCGGAGGAGGTGTGCATGGCGGGCGTCCTGCTGCGCAGGTCGGTCGGTCAGGTGCTCCTTCTCGCCGTCGCGGTCAGCCTCGCCTATCTCCTCGCCGCGACGGCCCTCGATCCGCGGGCGGAGTTGGAGGCGCGGACTCCGCGACCGCCGCGCGCCGCCGTCGAGGCACGGCTCGCACGATTGAACGCCGACGGCCGAACGCCCCTGCCCATGCGCTACCTCACGTGGGCGTCCGGTGTCGTACGGGGGGACTTCGGCGTCGCCGTGGACGACACCCCGGTGGCGGAGGAGATGGGCCGGCGAGTCGGCGTGAGCCTGCGTCTGCTGCTGGCCGGCGTGCTGCTGGGCAACGTCCTCGGGGCCGGGCTCGCTCTCGTCGGCGCGATGGGCCGGCGAGTGCTCCTCGACCGCCTCATCGCGGTCGGCGGATTCACCGTGCTCGCCGTCCCCGTGGCCGTCCTGGCCGTCGTCGCCGAGGCCGCGGCACAGTGGCTCAACTCCCGGACCGGAACGAGGATCTTCGCCTGGACGGGGGAGTACACCCCCGGCCGACGGGGCGGATCCCTGGGCGGGGTCACCGAGCGGGGTCGGCACCTCATCCTCCCGACTCTGACCATCGCCCTCGGCCGGGCGGCGGTCCTCACTCGTTACCTCGGCGGCACCCTGCGGGACACCGCCGGTGCCGCGTTCGTACGGGCGGCGGTCGCCAAGGGGCTGACCCGTCGCCGGGCGCTGACCGGGCACGCGCTGCGCGTCGCCGTGATCCCGGTGGTCCCGCTGTCGGCGTACGGGTGCGCGGCCCTCCTCGCCGGCGCGGCCTGCACCGAGAAGGTCTTCGCCTGGCACGGCATGGGCGAGTGGCTGATCGACTCGGTCCACCGCGGCGACGTCAACGCGGTCGCCGCGTACTGCTGCTTCGCCGCCGCCGTGGTCGTCGGCGCCGGTCTGCTGTCCGACCTCGCCGTCGCGGCCCTCGACCCGCGGACCCGCATGTGAGACACGGACGGCGGCTGACGGGCCTGACGCTGCTCGCCCTGCTCGGCGCGGCCGCGTACGCCGGTCCGTACCTCACCCGGTGGAGCTGGACCGGCGTCGACGTGACCGCGTTCGGCGAGCCGCCGTCGGTGACGCACTGGCTCGGCACGACGCCGGCCGGCCGCGACGTGTACGCGGTCACGCTGCGCGCCCTGCGCCGGTCCCTCGTGATCGGCCTGCTGGTGGCGTCCGGGGCCACGAGCCTGGCGGCCGTCACCGGCGCCATGGCGGGGTACCTCGGTGGATGGCCGGACCGACTGCTGCTGTGGGGCACCGACCTGTTCCTGATCTTCCCGCCGTTCCTGATCGCCGCGGTGGCGTCGCCGGTCGTCGCGGGCACGGCCGGGACCGCCCTCCTGCTCACCGGCCTGCTGTGGCCGGTCACGGCACGAGCGGTCCGGGCCGCGACCCGCTCCCTGCGCGAGGAGGGGTACGTCCTGGCGGCACGTCAGCTGGGCGCCCCCGCCTGGATGATCGTCCGTCGGCATCTCCTGCCGAATCTGGTGTCGCTGCTGCTCGCCGACGCGACCCTGAACACCGGCGCCGCCATCGTCGCGGAGTCCGGCCTGTCCTACTTCGGATTCGGCGTCCGCCCACCGGACGTCTCCCTCGGCACGCTCCTCGCCGACGGAGCCCCCTCAGCGACGGTCTTCCCCTGGCTGTTCCTGCCTCCGGTGGGCCTGCTGATCCTCGTCCTGCTCGCCGTCGACCTGGCCGGCGCCGGCCTGCTGGGTCCCCCCTCGCTCCGGGAGCGCGGATGACCCTCATGCGGGTGGCGCTGAGCGCCGCCGTCCTGATCACCCTCGTCGGCTGCGGCGGCACCCGTCCCGGCGGGCCGTCCGTGCTCGCCCCGTACGACATCGGGCCGGTGCCGCGCGACGCGGTCCGGGACGGTGGCACCCTGCGGCTGGCGGCCGGAGAGTTCCGCACCCAGTGGAACTACTGGCACCTCGGCGGGCCGAACCTCGACGCGGTCACGGTGCTGCGCGCGACGCTGCCGTGGCTGTTCCGCGCCGACGCCACCGGCACGGTGCACCCGAACCCGGACTACCTCGCCCGCGTCAGAGTCGCCCGTACGAGGCCGCGCCAGGTCGTCGTCTACGACATCGCCCCGAAGGCACGCTGGTCCGACGGCACGCCGATCGGCTACCGCGACTTCCAGGCCCTGTGGCGGGCGACCCGCGGCAGGAACCCGGCCTTCTCGATCGCCACGTCCACCGGGTACGACCGGATCCGCAGCGTCGAGCGCGGCGCCGGGGACCGGCAGGTCGTGGTCACCTTCGCCCGGCCGTTCGGCGAGTGGCCCGAGCTGTTCAGCCCGCTCTATCCGGCCGAGACGATCGGTACGCCGGAGCGCTGGGACCACGCGTGGCTGAACCGGCTCCCGGTCACCGCGGGCCCGTTCCGGCTGGAACACGTCGACCGGACCGCGCAGACGATCTCGCTCGTCCGGGATCCCGCCTGGTGGGGGAGCCGCGCAAAGCTCGACCGGATCGTCTTCCGGTACCTCGCCCGCGACGCCATGCCCGGCGCCCTGCTCGGCGGCGAGATCGACGGTTTCGACGCCGGACCGGACGCCGCCGCGTACGCCCGTCTCAAGGGAACCGCCGGCGTGTCGGTGCGCCGGGCGGCCGGCCCGGACTTCACCCAGCTCACCTTCAACGGCGCCGGACCGATCCTGTCCGATCCGGACGTGCGCCGGGCGGTCGCGATGGCCATCGACCGTCCCACCGTCGCCCGGTCGGCGCTGCACGGACTTCCGGGACGGCCCGAGGTCATGGACGACCACGTGTACGTGAACACCCAGCGCGGCTACCAGGACAACGCCGGACGGGCGGGAGCGTACGACCCCGCCGAGGCCCGGCGGCTGCTGGACCGTGCGGGCTGGGCGCCGGCCGGGGAGTCGCGCCGGAAGAACGGCCGGTCGCTCACCCTGCGCTTCGTCTTCCCGGAGAGCGCGACGACGAGCCGGCAGAGCGGCGAGCTGATCCAGGCGATGCTGCGCCCGGTGGGTGTGCGGCTGCTGCTCCATCCGGTGCCCGACGGGGACTTCTTCGACCGGTACCTCCTGCCCGGCGCCTTCGACATCGCCCCGTTCACCTGGCACGGCACGCCGTACCCCATCTCGAACCTGGAGTCGGTGTACGCCCGGCCGCGCGGCGGCGTCGTCCAGCAGAACCTCGCCCGCATCGGCTCCGCTGGGTTGGACCGGATACTGGCTCAGGCCGTCGGTGAGCTTGATCCCGTCCGCGCCCGGCGCGCGGCGAACGCGGCAGACCGCATGATCTGGGACGAGATGCACTCACTTCCGCTGTACCAGCGCCCCCAGATCGTCCCGGTTCGGAGTTCTCTCGCCAACTGGGGCGCCTTCGGCCTCAGCGACCCTGTCTGGTCCGACATCGGCTTCCGTAGATAGCCGAACCGTGTGATCCCTTGCGATTACTGCGTTCTATCAGCAGCATCCGCCAGTGATCACGAGTACTCGTCTGGCAGCGCGACATCAAGAACCGAGATGCGGCACCAGCCGAGAGGTGGTGAGCGCCGATTCGGCCGCAGTGCTGCGTCGCCGATTTCCGGGCCTGGTGTTCTGGTTCGGCCGGTGGACCGGGGTGTGGTGGGCGCTCGTGAACACGTCAGGCGGATGGCGGCTGGTCGAGGCCGCGGATCCTGAGGAGCTGACCAGGGCGGTCATCAACGCGTACTCATGGCCCTGGCCCTCGCCTCGTCAGGGGACGCGATGGACCCTCGGCGCCGGAACGCGTCGGTTCGCGCACAGCAGACCGTAGCCGGACTCGACGGCGCGGACCTCGGGGGCGTGCGGAAGGCTCGGCGAGCGCGATCAGAGAACGGGAGAAAAGGGGACGGATCGCCGCCCGCCGCCGTCCTTTGCCGACCATTGGTGGTCTGAGGGGACGTGGGAGCGCGGCGGGCGCGGGGGCGCCGCGCTCTGCGACCTCGCGATCGAGGGCGGGCGCACGGCTCGGGAGAAGCGGACCAGGAACGGGTAGGACGAGCAAAGGCGCTGGACACCGGGCAGCGTCGCGAGACGCTCGTCGCGTGCGGCCGGTGGACGAACGGTGGGGGCGCAGGCCCCCACCGCCGGTGGGGTCACGGCGCGGGGGCGCCGTGACGGTTGGACACAGACCGCTGGGCGCGGCCTTTGAGCCAGGCGATCCAGGCTGCGACGAACATGATCGTCACCATGCCGAGGGCCGCGGAGGCGGTTGGGAGCCGCCGGTAGACGGCCATGTCCCCGAGCAGAGCCAACAGGGGGATGGTGGCGCCGAGCAGTCCGAAACTGCCCAGCGACAGGGACCTGCGGGCCACCGCGTACAGCATCCTCGGAAGGGTGCCGAACAGGAAGGCGCCCACGATCATCATTGCGGCCACCCGCCAATGCAGGAACGACCCGAAAGCGCCGCCGGTGAACGCCGCGCAGGCGCTCAGGATCACCGCGCCGAGGAAGGTCGCCCAGGCGAACGCCTTGAGCCCCACCCGGTCGGCCTGCTTCTGTGTCAGAGCACCGCTTGACAACAGTCGCCCGACCAACACCGCGTGGAGCATGTTGATGGCGCCGGAAGCGAGAGCGTAACCGGCTCCGGCCAGGTCCACGTCCCCGGTCTGGGGACCGGTGATGAGCGCGACCCCGGCCAGTGTCACCAGCGGGACCAGGATCGCGGTCCAGCGATGGCGTTCGCGCCAGGCCTCGATGCCGTACAGGGCCAGTGGAACCGCCATGCTCAAAGTGCTCATGACACCCACCGACACCGTCACCAGCGAGACGGTCCGCATCGCTTTCGTGGTGCCGATGGTCACCCCGGTGAGGATGATGTTGATGACCATCGCCTGGGTGAGAGGCGACCTGCTCGGTGCGGCGGTCGACCGTCCACGACGGAACACGAGGTCCGCCGCACGATCGCGGTAGGCCATGAGCATCAACAGGAATGCTCCGGCCACCGTTTCCACCGCCGCCCCCGGTAACGGGCGCGAAACGGTGAGTGTCACTTCCTTGGTGAAACCGCCCCCCAGCAACCCAAGCGCGTTGTTGCAGATGCCGGCGGCGAAACCGCGTCCTGGCTTTTCGCGGAATCCGGCGGTCTTGTTCGGAACTTGCATCTGGACCTTCTCGTCCACGCAAGCGGGATGTCTCGAAGGTCCGGGCAGCCGCCCCGGCCGTCGGCGTCCCGCCCGCGTTCATGGCGTGACTCCGGCAGAGCCGGGGTTGGATCTGGTTTGTTCGGCTGTATCGGCGATCTTATTGAGTCGGCCGTTGTCTGTCTGCTCCTGCGCGAGGGGCGCTCACCGAACTCACGGATCACCACCCGCTCTCGTCCTTGCCGAGCCTTCGCCGGTTGAGGGGAGACGGGTGGTGCGGCGGCCGTGGGCCCGGCGGGGGAGGCACCGGGCCCGTGACCGCTGTCAGCCGCAGCGGTAGAGGGAGGACTCGGTGCTCTGCGCGGAGCCGCCGTACTCCGTGGCCTTGACGGCGGTGCAGTTCTTGGTGACCCACGAGGTCACCTCGGAGTTACCGCCGCCGGGACCGCCGCGTCCGCCGAAACCGCCGCCGGTCAGCACGTAGTGCAGCTTGCCGGCCTTGACCAGTTCCTGGAGCTTCTGCGCCGTCATGGCGCGGTCACTGCCGCCGAAGCCGAACATGGAGATCACCGGCTTGCCGGTCTGCAGGATGATCGAGGCCGCGCTCTGCGAGTTGCTGACCGCGACGAGCCAGGTGGCGCCGCCCTGGTTCTTCTCCAGGTACGAGATCATCTGTGAGTTCGCCTCCCCGCCCATGCCCGGGCCGCCGCCCTGGCCCGGGCCACTCTGGCCGCCCGGCACCCGGCCGCCGGGAGCGTCGCCGCGTGCTCCGCCGCCGGGGAACCCACCGCCGGGGAAGCCTCCGTTCTCCGCCATCCGCTCCCGGATGGCGGCGGGCAGTTGTCCGCCGCCCGGCATTCCGCCGCGCATGCGCCCAGGGAAGCCCATGCCGCCGGAGTTCGGGCCGGCCGTCGGGTTGCTGCCGTTCGCGTGGCTGCCGGCGGCGGAGATCGCGAAGGCCGCCGGCCCGGCGAGCCCGGCCACCAGGCCGATGACGGACGCCAGGACACCGAACCGGGCGAGGGCGCCGGGGCCCAGGCGCGTGGCGAGCAGGCCGACCACCGCGACCACGGTGAGGCCCGCGATCACCCAGGCCAGCCACGGGTTCCAGTCCGGCGTACGCCCCAGGAGGACGAAGGCCCAGGCGCCGGTCGCCGCGACGCCCAGGGGCAGGATCCAGGGCCAGGCCCCGCCGCGCCGGCGGGCGCGGGTGAGCTCGACGGCGCCGATGCCGGTCAGGGCGGCGATCGCCGGGGCCATGGCCGTCGTGTAGTAGGGGTGCATGATGCCGCTCGCGAAGCTGAACACCATGAAGTGCAGGGCCAGCCAGCCGCCCCACATCACCAGCGCCGCCCGCGCCAGGTCGGTGCGCGGCCGCCTCCAGTAGAGGACCAGCCCGGCCACCACCACGAGCGCGGCCAGCGGCAGCAGCCAGGAGATCTGGCCGCCGAGGATGTCGTTGAACATCCGCCCGATGCCGGACTGGCCGGAGAACATGCCGCCTCCGCCGCCTCCAGGGCCGCCGCGGCCGCCGCCGCTCGGCATCTTCCCGCCACCCGGCCCGCCGCCCTCATTGCCGGTGATCCGGCCGATGCCGTTGTAGCCGATGACGAGGTCCCAGGCGGTGCCGTCCGTGCTACCGCCGATGTAGGGCCGCTTGCTGGCGGGGATCAGGTCGACGATCACCAGCCACCAGAAGCTCGACACCGCGAGGACGACTCCGGCGGCCAGCAGGTGCCCGATCCGGCGGAGCAGGCCGCCGTGGGCGAACAGCAGGTAGACGAGTGCCAGCGCGGGCAGCAGGATGTACGCCTGCAGCATCTTGGTGTTGAACCCGCAGCCGACGAAGAACGCCGAGGCGAGCAGCCAGCGCAGCCGCCCGGACTCCAGCGCACGCTGGCACGCCCACGCGGCCAGGGCCAGCAGCAGCACGAGCAACGTGTCGGGGTTGTTGTCCCGGTTGATCGCCACGGTGATCGGCGTGAGCGTCATGACCAGCGCGGCGATGACGCCCGCGACCGGCCCGAAGGCCCGCCGGACGGTCGCGTACACGACGGCGATCGCCGCGACGCCCATGACGACCTCGGGCAGCAGCAGGCTCCACGTGCCGAATCCCATGATCCGGCCGAAGATCTCCTGGACCCACAGGGCCATCGGCGGCTTGTCCACCGTGATGAAGGACGCCGCGTCCAGAGAGCCGAAGAAGAACGCCTTCCAGCTCTGGGTGCCGCTCTTGACGGCGGCGGAGTAGAAATCGTTCGCGTAACCGCCCTCGGACAGGCCCCAGCCGTACAGCGCGGTGGCCAGCGCGAGGACGGCCCACAACGCGGGGCGGGCCCAGCGCGGGTCCCCGGCGGGACCGAGCGCCAGACGTCTCAGCCGGCTCTCGGGCGGCGCCTGCCAGGCGTCGATGGGTTCGGACAGTTGGGTGGTCACCGGGACTGCTCCTGAAGGACGGGCTCCGATCCCTGGGCGGCGCGGCGCGGGTGGAAGACCCAGGCGCGCAGCAGGACGAAGCGTACGACGGCGGCGAACAGGTTGAGGGCGAACAGCGCGCCCACCTCGACGAGGCGAGGCGCGTCCGGGGAGGCGGCGTTCAGCGCGGCCAGTCCGGCGGTGCTGATGGTCAGGCCGACGAGGAAGGCGACGCCGCCCTCCAACTGGTGCCGTACGGCGCGCCGGCGGCCCCGTACCCCGAAGGTGAACCGGCGGTTCGCCGCGGTGTTGGCGATCGCGGCCAGGAAGTACGACACGACGTTCGCGGCGACCACCGGCATGAGGAGCCGCAGCAGCGCGTACAGCGCGAGCTGGGCGACGGTGCTGATGACGCCGATCACCGCGAAGCTCGGCAACTGGCGGCGCATCCCCGTCGGCAGTTGTGCCTCCCGCGTTCGGGTGGGGACCGGCACGTTGAACGCGCCGGACAGGACCCGGCGGGCGACTCGCGCCATGCCGCGCAGGTCGTCCACCGCCGTGTGGACGACGTCGACGCGGCTGTCGGGGTCGTCGACCCAGTCCACGGGCACCTCGTGGATGCGCAGGCCGTTCCGCTCCGCGAGCAGCAGGAGTTCGGTGTCGAAGAACCATGCCTCGTCCTCGACGGCGGGCAGCAGGGCCCGCACGATCTCGGTACGGCCCGCCTTGAACCCGCACTGCGCGTCGGAGAAACGCGCGGCGAGCGTCGTCCGCAGCAGCAGGTTGTAGGTGCGGGAGATGAACTCCCGCTTCGGCCCGCGGACGACGGCGGAGCCGCGCGACAGGCGGGTGCCGATCGCCAGGTCGCTGTGCCCGGAGACCAGCGGCGCGATCAACGGAAGGAACGCGTCCAGGTCGGTGGACAGGTCCACGTCCATGTAGGCGACCACGTCGGCGGAACTGGTGCTCCACACGTGCCGGAGGGCCCGGCCGCGTCCCTTGCGGTCCAGGTGCACGGCGTCCACCTCGGGGATCTCCAGCGCCAGCCGCTGGGCGACGTCCCAGGTGCCGTCGGTGCTCGCGTTGTCGGCGATCGTGATGACGAAGCGGTACGGGAAGGTCGCGCGGAGGTAGGTGTGCAGCCGACGCACGCTGGCCGCGAGCACGTGCTGTTCGTTGTAGACGGGAATGGCGACCTCGACGAGCGGGTCGCGGGGGTCTTCGTCGGTGAGTCCCAGAGGACGCCCCATGAGGCTGAGCCGGGAACGTACGGCAGCGCCGTGCGCCGGCCCGGACCCCGGGGGCTCCACGGAGGTCGTCAGCTCGGTCATGGAGACAAAGCTCGCCACTCATCGTGGGAGCCGCCTTAGTCGTCTGTTAAGGGGGGATGAGAAACCGGCTCTCATCCGTCTCTCATGGTTCGCAAACGCCGGGCTGAGCATCGGACGGCACCCTGGAATCAGGACGAAAGGGGGCGGACATGACGCCGTCCGGGAACGCGGATGTAACAGTCCAGACGGGCGAAACGGACGCGACGGTGCGGGCGGGGCGCCCGGACCGGGGAGACGACGTCTCCGTGTTCCGGGTGCTCGTCGCCGGCCCGGGAGTCGACGCGGCGCTGCTGGCCGAGCTGACGCCCGAGGAGATCGAGGTCTCGACCGTCGTCGCCGACCCGGACTGCGTCGTCCTCGGGCACCCCGACGGCGAGCGGGTGCGCCGGGTGGCCGTCGGCCATCCGCGCGCGTTGCTGCTGGTCGTCGCCCCGCTAGCCCCGGCCACCAGCGTCTTCGCCGCCGGTGCCGCCGCCTGCCTCGCCGACGCCGACCCGCGGCTCGTCGCGGCTCAGCTCCGGGCGCTGTGGCGACGTCGCGGACCCCGGCAGGCGGAGCCACGCCAGGGTCCCGCCGCCCTCCGCGGGCCCCAGCCGGACCTCGCCCCCCGCCTCCGCGACGGCGCGGGCGACGATCGCCAGGCCCAGCCCTGACCCGGGCAGTCCGCGGGCGGACGGGGAGCGCCAGAAGCGGTCGAAGACGTACGGCAGGTCCTCGGCCGGGATGCCCGGCCCCTGGTCGCGTACGGTCAGCTCGCCGCCGTTCAGCCGTACGGCGACGGTGCCGTCCGGCGGGCTGAACTTCACGGCGTTGTCGAGGAGGTTCACCACCGCCCGTTCGAGGGAGGCGGCGTGCCCGCGGACGTACCAGGGAGAGACGTCCGCCTCGATGCGCAGGCCGGGGCCGCGCAGCCGCGCCCGCCGTACGGCGTTGTCGACGGCATCGTGCAGGGCGACCTCCTCCACGACACGGGCGTCGGCGGCGGATTCGGCCCGGGACAGGTCGAGCAGGTCGCCGACGAGGTGGGTGAGCTCGACCAGCTGTGCCTTGACGTTGCCGAGGAGCTTCTGCTTGTCCGCGGTGGGCAGCGGTCGGCCGGTCGTCTCGCTGCGCAGCATCAGGTCGACGGTGGTGCGCAGGCTGGTCAGCGGCGTGCGCAGCTCGTGCCCGGCGTCGACGATGAGCTGCTGCTGGCGTTCGCGCGCGCTGGCGAGCGCGCGGGTCATGCTGTTGAACGACCGGCTCAGCCGCGCGATCTCGTCGTGGCCGTCGGCCGGGATCGTGGTGGCCAGGTCCTCGGTGCGGGCGATGTGCTCGACGGCGGCGGTGAGCCGGTCGACGGGGCGCAGCCCGGCGCGGGCGATGAGCAGGCCGGCGGTCGCGGCGCCGACGACCCCGACGGCGGAGACGATGACCAGGACCACGGCGAGGCTGTCGAGCTTCTCGTTGATCGGGTCGAGGGGCTTGGCGATCGACACCGCGACCCCGCTGCTCGGGTCGCGGTGGGTGAAGATCCGCATCGGGGTGCCGCTCTGGGTACGGCCGTCGCGGCGGACCAGGTTGCGCAGGCCCTTCGCGACGTCCACGTCACTGGTCGTCGACACGAGCGGGTCGGTGGTGTCCTGCGGGTTGCAGGAGGTGCCGTCCGCCCGTACCACCTGCATGGTGGGCAGGAAGTCCCGGATCCGGTCGTTGCCGTTCCGGGCCGGCTGCCCGCAGATCTCGGTGACGGGGTCGATGTCCCGACGCGGCAGGCCGCCCTGGCCGCCGCCCGGCGGCCCGCCGCCGAAGCCGGACCTGGGACTGGACAGGGACTGGTCGAGCTGCTCGACGAGCTGGCTGCGGACGATGAACCAGCAGCCGATGGCGCAGGCCGCGACCGCCACGGCCACGGCGAGGCTCGTCAGCACGGCCAGCCGCGCCCGCAGCGACAACCGGGAGATCATGCTTCGCGCAGGACGTACCCGACACCGCGCACAGTGTGGATGAGCCGGGGCTCGCCCATCTTGCGCCGCAGGTACATCACGTAGACGTCGAGGGAGTTGGAGGCGGGCTCGAAGTCGAAGCCCCAGACCGTCTCGAGGATCTGCTCGCGGGTGAGCACCTGACGCGGGTGCGACAGGAACATCTCCAGCAGGGTGTACTCCGTACGGGTCAGGCCGAGGGCGCGGCCGTCCCGGGTGACCTCCCGCGTCAGCGTGTTCATCCGCACGCCGGCGTACTCCAGGACGTCGCCGGGCTCCTCCGCCGGCCGGGTGGTGAGCGCGCTGCGCCGCAGCAGCGCGCGGACCCGGGCCAGCAGCTCGTCCAGTTCGAACGGCTTGACGAGGTAGTCGTCGGCCCCGGCGTCCAGACCGGTGACCCGGTCGCCGATGGTGTCCCGTGCCGTGAGCATGAGGACCGGTACGGTCTCCCCGCGGCCGCGTAGCCGACGGCAGGTGGTCAGGCCGTCGAGGCGGGGCATGAGGATGTCGAGCAGGATCAGGTCGGGCTTGACGGCGTCGAGTCGCTCCAGGGCGTCCAGCCCGTCCACGGCGGTCTCGACCTCGTAGTCCTCGAACGCGAGGCTGCTGGCGAGCGACTCTCGGACGGCGGGTTCGTCGTCCACGACCAGGATGCGCACGATCCGACGGTACCGGCGCTCGGACCTGCGCGAACCGGGGCGACGGTCAGCGGGCGCTTTTTTCATGTAACTTTCAGCCCGTTCAAAGCTCCGGAGCGATCCGCCGGCCGAGACACGCCGGGCGCTGGTCGCCGGAGGCGCGGCGATCAGCGCCGGGTCGGGGTCACCAGGCGTACGCCTCGGGTGCGGGCTTGGCGCCGTTGGGGGCGGGCGGCGGGAAGAGCTCGTCCAGCGTGGCGAGGGTGTCGTCGTCGAGCGTGATCCGCAGGGCGCGCAGGGAACCGTCGAGTTGGTCGGCCGTTCGCGGGCCGATGATCGGTCCGGTGACGCCGTCCTGGGCGAGCAGCCAGGCGAGGCCGACGTGGGCCGGGTCCTCGCCGAGGTCGGCGCACAGTTTCTCGTACGCCTCGACGGAGTCCCGGTGCTCGACGAACGCGGCGGCCCAGATCCCCGAGCCGCTGCGGACGGCGCCTCCCTCACGCTGCTTGCGCAGGACGCCGCTGAGCACTCCGCCGTGCAGCGGCGAGTACGGGATCACGCCCAGCCCGTACGCCCGCGCGGCGGGCAGCACCTCCAGCTCGACCCAGCGCGACATCAGGTTGTAGATCGACTGTTCGCTGACCAGCCCGAGGAAGTGGCGGGATCGCGCGGCCTCCTGCGCCTGCGCGATGTGCCAGCCGGCGAAGTTGGACGAGCCGAAATAGAGGACCTTCCCCTGCTGGCGCAGGACGCTGAAGGCCTCCCAGATCTCGTCCCACGGCGTGTCCCGGTCGATGTGGTGCATCTGGTACATGTCGATGTGGTCGGTCCGCAGGCGCTTGAGCGAGGCGTCGACCGCGCGCCGGATGTGCAGCGCGGACAGCCCGTTCTCGTTGGGGCCGTCTCCTTGCGGGAGGTAGACCTTGGTGGCGAGGACGGTCTGATCGCGCCGGCCGCCGCCCTGGGCGAACCACCGCCCGATGATCTCCTCGGTACCGCCCTCGCTGTAGGAGTTCGCGGTATCGAAGAAGTTGATGCCGTGCTCGTGCGCCCGGTCCATGATCGCGTGGCTGTCCTCTTCGGACGTTCGGGATCCGAAGTTCATGGTGCCGAGGACGAGCCGGGACACCGAGAGGCCGCTGCGGCCGAGGCGGGTGTACTCCACGTGTTCCAACCTTTCGGGGAGGCGTCACTAGTCGCATCAACAAGGACGCGATGAAGCTACAACTTGCAACTTTGATGATGCAAGTACAGCGTGAACCGTGACGCTGTCGTATGCTTTCTCCATGAAGACGCAGCGGCAGTCGACATCCGCCGGCGCTCGGCCGCTACGCGCGGACGCCGAGCGGACGATGACGGCGATCCTGGAGGCCGCCGAGCGCACCCTCAGCCGCGATCCCGGGGCCACGATGGAGCAGATCGCCGAGGCCGCCGGCGTCGCCCGCACCACCGTGCACCGGCGCTTCGCCACCCGTGAGGCGCTCATCGACGCCCTGGCCGTGTGGGCCACCCGGCGTTTCGCCACGGCGGTGGAGGCCGCGCACCCGGACACGGCTCCGCCGCTGGTCGCCCTCTACCAGACGACCGCGAACGTCCTCGGCGTCAAGGCCGGCTGGGGATTCGCGACGAGCCAGGCGTCCTCGGCCGATCCGGAGGTGGCGCGGCTCCACGGCGAGGTGCGGGAGACGTGCGAGCGGTTGTTCCGCCGGGCCCGGGAGGCGGGCGTCATGCGCGCTGACGTCGATATCCCGTGGATCCGCCGCGTCTACTACGCCCTCATCCACCAGGCCGCGCAGAACCCGGACGGGAAGGACCCCGACGCCCTCGCCACGCTCGTCGTGGACACCCTGCTGCGCGGCGCGGGCACCCCACACCCCGACCGCCTGTGACGAGCGGTGAGCGCCGTCAGGACCCGGCGGCCGGCGGGAACTCCACCTTCACGGCCTGCCGGTCGGTGACGAAGCGCGGGTTCCAGACGTACAGCCCGAGGTCGTTCCGCTGGACGCCCTTGTCGACGCCCATGTCGGTGGCGACCCTGACCAGATAGCTCGCGCCCGCGGGGATGAACTGGTCGCCGTCCTGGGACGGGGGCGCCGGGAACCCCAGTGTGTCGACGACCTGCGTCGTGTCGGGCAGCGTGCACATGTCCGTCGGAGCGCCGGGCTGGGGCATGCACCGGCCCGTGCTCGCGACGCTCGCCGGCAGGACCGAGCGCTTGACGAACAGGTCGGCCGGGAAGTCGAGCAGGGCGGGCCGGGTGCCGGTGTTGGTGATCACGTAGTCGACGTAGGCGAGCGTCGCTCCGTCCGGCGGCGGTGTCCTGGTCCCGGCGAGCGGCTTGTCGGCGGTGCCGGAGTCCACCGCGGCGATCGAGTAGGTGTAGCCGTCCGGCGTGGTGAGGTCGAGCTTCGGGCCGGGCTTGAGCTGGGCCAGGGTCCGGCCGCGTGAGGTCCCCGCCGCGGCGGCGTCGGTCCTGGCCGCCGCCACGGTGCCCGGATCGTGCTGGGCGTGGTTCTCGTGCGACCGGACGGCGAAGATCAATCCGGCCACGGCGGCCACTCCGACGACGCCGGTGACACCGCTCGCGATGCCGAGACGGGCGGCGTTCCCGGCCTTCTTCCGTCGATGTGAGCGGTGGCTCGCTGGCATTGATCATCCCGGTTCGGTGCCTGTACGCGAGCGAGACTCGGCCTCGCGTCGATCGTTTGCAGGCGACAAAAGATAGCAAAGCAGGTCGGAAGCGAGAATTACCGCGACGATGACCGTTCGTCAGGGCACCATCCACGACAGAATGACGCCGGCCTGCAAAAGGACCAGCACGCACATCCCGGCCAGAAAGATCAGACTCCAAATGATCACTTGGCGGAAGATGTCGCCCTCCCGGCCGTCCAGTCCGACCGCCGCCGCGGCGATCGCCAGGTTCTGCGGGGAGACCATTTTGCCCAGCACGCCGCCGGAGCTGTTGGCGGCCGCCAGGAGCACCGGAGACAGGTCGGCCCGGCCCGCGGCGGCCACCTGCAGGGCGCCGAACAGGGAGTTCGAGGAGGTGTCGGAGCCGGTCACCGCGGTCCCGAGCCAGCCGAGGACGGGGGACAGGAACGCGAAGAATCCCCCGGCGCCCGCCATCCAGGTGCCCAAGGTGATCGTTTGTCCCGAGGCGTTCATCACGAACGCCAGCGCCAGGACGAGCATGACGGTGAGAATCGCCCACCGCAGCCGCACCAGGGTGTCGCGATAGGCGCGCAGCGCGCCGCGGACCGATATCCGCAAAATGATCATGGTGAGCAGTCCGGCGGCCAGCATCTGGGTGCCCGGAGACGTCAGGTAGTTCAGCGTGAAGGTCGGCAGGGAAAGCGTTCCACCCGCCGCGCTCTTCAGGTGCAGACCGGGCCACCGCACCGTCTGAGTCGCCTCGCCGAGGGCGTTCTTGACCGCCGTGATCTGGCAGACGACGAACACCACGATGATCGTCGCGTACGGCAGGTAGGCCCGCAGGACCTCCCGGTGGTCGTCCGGGCGGGCCACCCGCTCCGCGAACTCCGGCGTCGGCTCGTCCGCCGCGCCGCCCGCCACGACCGCCCGGCCGCTCGCCCGCGACCGCGGCCGTACCATCGCGACCACCGCCGCCACGGACACCAGCGAGGCCACCACGTCCGCCAGCGGAACCGACACGAAGTTCGACGTGGCGTACTGGGCGATCGCGAACGCCACCCCGCAGACCAGCGCGACCGGCCAGGTCTGCCGCAGGCCCCGGCGCCCGTCGACGATGCTCACCAGCACGAGCGGCACGAACAGCGCGAGGATCGGTGTCTGCCGCCCGACCATCGCGCCGAGCGTGTCACTCGACTGCGACGTCACCTTCCCGAGCGTGAGGATCGGGGTGGCCATCGCCCCGAAGGCGACCGGCGCGGTGTTCGCGGTCAGCGCCAGCACCGCCGCCTTCAGCGGCCGGAACCCCAGCGCGATCAGCATCACCGAGGTGACCGCCACCGGCGTGCCGAACCCCGCGAGGGCCTCCAGCAGCGCGCCGAAGGAGAACGCGATGATGATCGCCTGGATCCGCTGGTCGTCGCTGACCCGCGCGAAAGACCGCCGCAGCACGTCGAAGTGCCCGGTCTGCACGGTCATCGTGTAGACCCAGATCGCGTTGATCACGATCCACAGGATCGGGAAGAACCCGAACGCCGCCCCTTCGGTCCCGGCCAGGACCGCCTGGCCGACCGGCATGCCGTACGTCCAGACCGCCACGAGCAGCGCGACGGCGAGGGCTGTCAGAGAGGCGGTCCACGCCCGCATCCGTACGACGCCGAGCAGCACGAACAGCGTCAGCAGCGGCAGCGCGGCGACCAGCGAACTCCAGGCGAGGGAATGCGCGACGGGATCCAGCACTTGGCGGAACACGCTCACCTCCGGGAGAGAAACGACTCCTTGCCGATCCCCCGAATGGACGCGTCCAGGACCTCCGCCGTGTGGGCCACCGGGAGCTCCTGCCCCTGGCGGCGCAGCGCGGTGGTGATCTGCAGGGTGCAGCCGGGATTCGCCGCGACGAGCAGGTCCGCGCCGGTGGCCGCGACGTTCCGCGCCTTGCGGTCACCGAGTTCGCCCGCCGCCTCCGGCTGCAGCAGGTTGTAGACGCCGGCGGATCCGCAGCAGATCTCCGGGTCGGCGACCTCCCGGATCTCCAGGCCGGGGATGCCGCCGAGCAGCCGCCGGGGCTGCGCGCGGACCCCTTGCGCGTGCCCGAGGTGGCACGCGTCGTGGTAGGCGACCGTCAGCTCGAGCGGGTGCCGGGTGGCGCGCGGCCCCAGCTCGGCCAGGAACTCCGCGAGGTCGCGGGTCCGGGCGGACAGCGCCGCCGCCCGCTCGGCCCACTCCGGGTCGTCGGCCAGCACCGCGCCGTAGTCCTTCATCGCCGACCCGCACCCGGCCGCGTTGACCACGACGACGTCCACGTCCGCGAACGCCTCGATCGTCGCGCGGGCGAACGCCTTCGCCTCCTCGGCCCGCCCGCTGTGCAGCGAGAGCGCACCGCAGCAGCCCTGGCCCTTCGGGACGACGACGTCGCAGCCCTCCATGGCCAGGACGCGGGCCGTGGCGGCGTTCACGCCGGGGAAGAACTCCCGCTGCACGCATCCGGTGAGCATCCCGACGACGGCGCGGCGCGCACCGCGGGCGGCGACGCGCTCCGGCAGGCGCACGTGCCGGGCGGGCGGCGGCGCCAGGCGTTCCATCGCCGCCAGGGTGGGGGAGACCCGCTCCAGGAGCGGCCCGAGGTCGAGCGGCAGCCGACGGTACGCGCGCAGCGGCCCGCGCAGCGCCCGCAGCCGACGCGGGTACGGGAAGACCGCGAAGATCAGCTCGCGCAGCAGCCGTTCCCCGCGCGACCGCGGCCGGTCGTCCTCGACCCGCGCCCGCGTCAGCTCGATGAGCCGGTCGTAGCGGACCCCGGACGGGCAGGCGGTCACGCACGCCATGCAGCCGAGGCAGCGGTCGACGTGCTCGACGGTCGACGCGGTCAGCGGACCGCCGCGCTCCAACTGGTCCATGAGATGGATGCGGCCGCGCGGGGAGTCCATCTCCTCGCCCCACAGGACGTACGTCGGGCAGGTCGGCAGGCAGAACCCGCAGTGCACACAGTCGTCGAGCAGCCTCCGGAACTCCTCCATCAGACACCTCCGGCGAAGCGGCCCGGCGCCAGCCGGTGCTCGGGGTCGAACTGGTCCTTGACCCGCCGCATCAGCGACAAGGCGGGAATCGGGCCCCACCGGTCGAGTCGTGCGCCCGCCGGTGCCGTGAGCGCGACGGCCGTGCCGTGGCGGCGCAGCCGCCGCAGGGCGTCGTCCGCGCCGTCGGCGGGCAGCGCGACGTGCCACACGCCGCGCCCCGCCGACCCGCGGATCCGCGCCGCGCCCTCGAGCTCGGTGAGCAGGTCCGCGAGGGCGGTGGGCCGGGCCCGTATCTCGGCCAGGACCTCACCGTCGGGGAGCCGGCCCCACCAATCCGGCGGGTTCTCACCGATCCGGCCGCCGATCAGGCTCCGCGCCGCCTCCGCCCGGGGCGGAACGCCGTCCGGCACGCCCTCGAACAGCGCCGCCACGGTGATCGGACCGGGGCCGTCCACCTCGATCGCGGCCGGTACCAGCGCCGAGTGCAGGAGGGCCTGGGCCATGTCGAGGGCCTGCGCGGCGTCGGCGGCCGTGGCCGAGACGTACGCCGCCGCGCGCGGCACCGGATGCAGCCGGAACGCCGCCTCGACGATCAGGCCCAGCGTCCCGTACGACCCGGTGAACAGCTTGCCGAGGTCGTATCCGGCGACGTTCTTCACGACCTTGCCGCCCGCGTGCGCGACGACCCCGTCGGCGCGGACGACCGTGATGCCGATCAGCAGGTCGCGCGCCGAGCCGTACAGCAGCCGGCGCGGCCCGGCGGTCCCGGTCGCCAGGACCCCGCCCACGGTGCCGCCCGGCGGCAACGGGTCGAGGGCGAGCTGCTGCCGCGCGCCCGCGAGCACCGCGCGCAGGTCGTCCAGGGCCAGCCCCGCCTCGGTCTTGACGACGAGGTCCCCGGCCGCGTGCTCGACGATCCGGCCGAGGCGGCGGGTGTCCACGAGCAGGTCGCAGCCGTCCGGCGGCGCGCCCCAGTGCGTCTTGGTGCCCGCGCCGCGCGGCACGACCGTGAGCCCGTGTCCGGCGGCGGCCCGCATCAGGTCGGCCGCCTCCGCGACCGTCGCGGGCGCGGCGACGTACGACGGCGTCAGTCCCTGTACGGCGTCGCCCGCCTCGCCCGGGCGGACCTCGCACGCCTTCGCGAGGTCGTCGAGGGCGGTCATCGAAGAACCGCCGGCAGTGCGTCCGCCATCAGCACAGGCGCCATCAGAACAGGTCCGCCTTTCCGCTCTCCACCAGCGGATGCACGCCCTTGCGCCGTCCGGGGACCTCGCCGCAGAGCCGGGGCGTGGGGTACACCTTGCCCGGGTTGCAGAGTCCGGCCGGGTCGAACGCGCACCGCACCATCTGCATCGTGTCCAGGTCCTCGGCGGTGAACATCCGGGGCATGTGCTTGGCCTTGTCGATGCCGACGCCGTGCTCGCCGGTGATCGACCCGCCGTGCTCGATGCACAGGTCGATGATCCGCCCGGAGACCTCCTCGGCGCGCTCGCCCGCGCCCGTCTCCGAACCGTCGAACAGCACCAGGGGGTGGAGGTTGCCGTCGCCGGCGTGGAAGACGTTCGCGACGCGCACGCCGCGCTCCCGCGAGATCGCGTCGATGCGCGCGAGGACCTGGGGCAGCATCGTCCGGGGGATGACGCCGTCCTGCACGATGTAGTCCGGGCTGATCCGCCCGACCGCGGCGAACGCCGACTTGCGGCCCCGCCAGATCAGCGCGCGCTCGGTGTCGTCGGCGGCGACCCGGAGCTCGAACGCCTCCGCGCACAGCTCCTTCACCCGCTCGAACTGCGCGTCCACCTCCGACGCGGGACCGTCCAGCTCGACGATCAGCACGGCGCCCGCGCCGGGCGGGTAGCCGCAGCTCACCGCGGCCTCCGCCGCCTCGATGGACAGGGCGTCCATCATCTCGATCGCGGCGGGCACCACCCCGTCGGCGATGATGGCCGACACGGCCGCGCCGGCCCGCTCCATCGAGTCGAACCCGGCCAGCAGCGTGCGCACGGTCTCCGGCAGGCGCGTGAGCCGTACGGTGACCTTGGTCGTGATGCCGAGCGTGCCCTCCGAGCCGACGAACGCGCCCAGCAGGTCGTAGCCGGGCCCCTCGGTCAGCTCGACGATCTCCCCGTCCGGCGTGACGACCTCGCAGGCCAGGACGTGGTTCACGGTGAAGCCGTACTTCAGGCAGTGCGCGCCGCCGGAGTTCTCCGCGACGTTGCCGCCGATCGAGCAGACCTGCTGGCTCGACGGGTCGGGCGCGAAGTAGTAGCCGTACGGCCGCGCCGCACGCGTGACGTCGAGGTTGATGACGCCGGGCTCGACGACGGCGCGCTGGTTGGCGGCGTCGACCTCCAGGACGCGGCGCATCCTGGAGGTCACGATCAGCACGCCGTCCGTACGGGGGAGGGCGCCGCCGGACAGGCCGGTGCCCGACCCGCGCGCGACGTACGGCACGTCCGCGTCCGCGCAGGCGCGGACGATCGCCGCGATCTGCTCGGCGGTGTCCGGCAGCACGACCACCCCGGGCGTGGCGCGGTGATAGGTCAGCCCGTCGCAGTCGTACGTGGCCAGCTCCGCCGGGTCGCTGATGACACTCTCCGCGCCGACGATCTCCCTGAGCCGTTCCGCGAGCGCGTCCAGCAGTGCCATACCAGATATCCTCGCCCTTTTTTCGCTGATCGGCGAGGGTCAGGGCATCCGCTCGTACGCCGGGAGGGTGAGGAAATCGACGTAGTCGTCGGCGAGCGCCACCTCCGTGAAGAGCGACGCCGCGTCGGCGAACCGCTGCTCGTCGAACGCGTCGCCGTACGACTCGCGGATCTTGCCGAGCTCCTCCTCGACGATCCGCTCCACCAGCTCCTTCGTGACCTTGGGGCCGTCGGCGAGGCTCACGTCGTTGTGCAGCCACTGCCAGATCTGGGAGCGGGAGATCTCGGCGGTCGCGGCGTCCTCCATGAGGTTGAAGATGGCGACCGCGCCGTTGCCGCCGAGCCAGGTGGCGATGTACTGCAGGCCGACGCTGATGTTGTTGCGCAGCCCCGCCTCGGTGATCTCGCCCGGCGTCTTGTCCACGGCCAGCAGGTCCGAGGCGGAGACGGAGACCTCCTCGCGGAGCCGGTCGAGCTGGTTCGGCTTCTCGCCGAGGACCCCGTCGAAGATCTCGCGGCAGACCGGCACCAGGTCGGGGTGGGCGACCCAGGAGCCGTCGAAGCCGTCGTTGCTCTCACGGGTCTTGTCCGCCCGCACCTTCTCGAACGCGGCCTTGTTGACCTCCTCGTCGCGGCGCGACGGGATGAACGCGGCCATGCCGCCGATCGCGTGCGCGCCGCGCTTGTGGCACGTGCGCACGAGCAGCTCGGTGTACGCGCGCATGAACGGCGCCGTCATCGTGATCGCGTTGCGCTCCGGCAGCAGGAACTGCCGCCCGCGGGCGCGGAACTTCTTGATGACGGAGAACAGGTAGTCCCAGCGGCCCGCGTTCAGCCCCGCGGAGTGGTCCCGCAGCTCGTACAGGATCTCCTCCATCTCGAAGGCCGCCGGGATGGTCTCGATCAGGACCGTGGCCCGGATCGTGCCGCGCGGGATCTCCAGGAGGTCCTGGGCGAGGTTGAAGACGTCGTTCCAGAGGCGCGCCTCCAGGTGGCTCTCCATCTTCGGCAGGTAGAAGTACGGTCCCTTGCCCTTGGCGAGCTGCCGTCGCGCGCAGTGGAAGAAGTACAGGCCGAAGTCGAACAGCGAGCCGGACATCCGCGTGCCGTCGACGAGGACGTGCTTCTCGTCGAGGTGCCAGCCGCGCGGACGGACGACGATCGTCGCGAGCTCCTCGTCCGGCTTCAGCCGGTAGGACTTGCCGCCGGTCTCGAAGTCGATCGTGCGGTCCAGGGCGTCGCGGAGGTTGAGCTGGCCGCCGACCATGTTGTCCCACAGCGGCGTGTTCGCGTCCTCGAAGTCGGCGAGCCACACCTTGGCGCCGGAGTTCAGGGCGTTGATGGTCATCTTCCGGTCGGTCGGGCCGGTGATCTCCACGCGGCGGTCCTCCAGGCCCGGCGCGGGCTTGGCGACCCGCCAGGCGCCGTCATGGCGGACGGTCGCCGTGTTCGGGAGGAAGTCCAGCGTGCCGCCTCCGGTCAGTTCCTCCTGCCGCTCGGTGCGCTTGCGCAGCAGCTCGTCGCGGCGGCCGCCGAACTCACGCTGCAGGGCGGCGAGGAAGCCGAGCGCCTCGGGCGTGAGGATCTCGTCGTAACGCTCGCGGACCGGGCCGGTCAGCTCCACGCCTTGGGGTTCGGACATCGGCGCCATCCTTTCGCACAGTGAAATTATTCTTCTGCTTAGTGGAAACGATATTAAGATCGCCGCAGCTCGGTCAACGGGGCCGGAGTACTCCTCCCCCCTCGGGGAAGCCCACACTCGGGACGGCGTCGGCCGGTCCGGAATAAGTAGGTGTGCTCCGGGCTCAGGGCATGGGAGCATCGGGGAAGATCCGGCGACGTTCCGGCGTTGACATGGGGGAACATGACGAACTTTCCTTACGAAGAGCCAGAGCAGACCCCGCTGACCGGTGAGCTCGATCTGGAGGACCGGCAGGCGCTGCGGCGTGTGGCCGGCCTGTCCACGGAGCTCAGCGACGTCACCGAGGTCGAATACCGTGCGCTGCGCCTCGAGCGCGTCGTCCTCATCGGGGTCTGGACCGACGGCGACGAGGCCCAGGCCGAGAACTCCCTGCGCGAGCTCGCGCTCCTCGCCGAGACCGCCGGATCCGACGTCCTCGAGGGCATGGTCCAGCGGCGTTCCAAGCCCGACCCGGCGACCTACATCGGGTCCGGCAAGGCGGCGGAGCTGCGCGACGTCGTCATCTCCACCGGCGCCGACACCGTGATCTGCGACGGCGAGCTGACCCCGAGCCAGCTCCGTCAGCTCGAAGAGATCGTCCAGGTCAAGGTGATCGACCGGACGGCCCTCATCCTCGACATCTTCGCCCAGCACGCCAGCAGCCGCGAGGGCAAGGCGCAGGTCGAGCTGGCCCAGCTCGAGTACCTCATGCCCCGCCTCCGCGGCTGGGGTGGCAACCTGTCCCGGCAGGTCGGCGGCCGTGCCGCCGGCGGCGTCGGCATCGGTGGCCGCGGCCCCGGTGAGACGAAGATCGAGCTGGACCGGCGCCGGATCCGGTCCCGCATGGCCCGGCTGCGCCGCCAGATCGACGAGATGGGCAAGGCGCGCGACACGAAGCGGTCCCGGCGTCGCACCCGCCAGGTCCCCTCGGTCGCGATCGCCGGCTACACCAACGCCGGCAAGTCCAGCCTGCTCAACCGCGTGACCGGCGCCGGCGTCCTCGTCGAGGACGCGCTGTTCGCCACCCTGGACCCCACGGTCCGGCGGGCCAGCACGCCGAACGGCCGGGCGTTCACGATCGCCGACACGGTCGGTTTCGTGCGCCACCTGCCGCACCAGCTCGTCGAGGCGTTCCGCTCGACGCTGGAGGAGGTCGCCGACGCGGACCTGATCCTGCACGTCGTCGACGGTTCCGACGCGGCCCCGGAGTCGCAGATCGCCGCGGTCCGCGAGGTGCTGCGCGAGCTCGGCGCGGACGACGTGCCCGAGCTCATCGTGATCAACAAGGCCGACGTGGCCGACGCCCTCTCCCTGGCCCGGCTCCGCCGCCGTGAGCCGCACAGCGTCGTCGTCTCGGCGCGTACGGGCGAGGGCGTGACAGGCCTCCTCGAGGCGATCGAGGAGAGCCTCCCGCGCGGCGACCACGAGGTCCACGCCCTGGTGCCGTACGAGCGCGGCGACCTCGTCGCCCGGGTGCACGACCTCGGTGAGGTGCTCTCCCAGGAGCACACCCCCGACGGCACGGCGCTGCACGCCCGGGTGCCGGCGCGCGTGGCCGGCGAGCTGGAGCCGTACGTCACCGCACACGCCTGAGTGATAAGACCGTACGGCGGGCTCCGAATGCGGATTCCGCCGTACGGCGCTGCCCTGCGTATTCGTCCATTACGCGGTCGGGGGGGGGGGGGTGGGGCGGGGGCGGGGGGGGGGGGGGGGCGAGGTGTGGGGGTGGGAACTCGGGTTA
>NZ_JBFAUT010000025.1:0-7098 GCF_040679475.1 Actinoallomurus sp. NPDC052274 | reverse complement strand
CGTCGCCTGTGTTTTCGGCCTGCGGGCCGTCCCCGTGTTTTTAGTACATGGTGGGGGGGGGGGGGGGGGGGGGCGCCCCCCGCCGGTTCCGGGGCGGAACCGAGTTCGCGGTACGGAACCGAGGTATCCGGGCATTCCGTCGTTCGGTACGGCGCGGCGTTCCGGGTGAGGTATCTTCGATGCACCTGTAGCAGTCGACCGCTGGGGCGGTTTGGGAGCGGTATGTCGCGTGAGGCTGTACAGCGTGGCCTTCCGTGCACTACCGTGACGAAATCGATATTCCAGGGCTCGTTGCTCCAGGTGGTCGGCTGATCACCCCTAATTCTTCCGACTTGGGTCCGTCGGCAATGCCGCCGGCGTAATCGAGCGAGAGCAGGTGACCCGCTGCATGGCGTCCGGACACCCTTCACCGGCGCGCGTCCGCAGAACGGGGCGGTGACGCGATGACCGTGCGTTTGCTGACGAATATCGGCCGGCTGTGGACCGGCACCGATGTGTGCAGCAACGCGGCCATTCTCGTGCACGACGACCGGATCGTATGGGCCGGTCCCGCCTCGGACCTTCCGCAGAGCGTCCCCGGTGTCATCGACGACATCGTCGATGTCGACCACGTCGAGAACCTCGGTGGCGGCCTCGTCACGCCCGGTCTCATCGACGCGCACTCGCACCCGGTCTACGCCGGGAACCGCTGGGCCGAGCTGGCCATGCGCACGAGCGGGTCGACCAACAACGAGATCGTCGCCGCGGGCGGCGGCGTCGCCTCCACGGTCACCGTGACCCGCGGCACCGACCCCTGGACCCTGTGCAACAACGTCCGTGAGCGGCTCCGGCAGTGGATCTGCGCCGGTACGACCACGGTCGAGGCGAAGACCGGATACCACCTCACCCGCGACGGCGAGCTGGCCGACGTCCGGATGCTGCGCTCGCTCGAGGAAGAGCCCTCGATGCCGCGCATCCACGCGACGTTCCTCGCCGCCCACATGCTGCCGCCGGAGTACTTCGGCCGCCGCCGCGACTACATCGAGGCGGTTCGCCTGTGGGCCGGTGACGCGGCGGCCGCGGGCGCCGACAGCATCGACGTCTACTGCGACGAGGGCCACTTCACGCCGGACGAGGCCCGTGTCCTGCTCATGACCGGCCAGCGTGTCGGCCTGAAGGCGCGCCTGCACGCCTGCGCCAACGAGCGGGTCGGCGCCGCCCAGGTCGCGGCGGAGGTCGGCTGCGCCTCGGCCGACCTGCTCACCGAGGCCAACGACGACGACATCAAGGCGCTGCACCACGGCGGCGTCGCCGCGACGGTCTGCCCCGGCAGCGCCCTGCACAACGGCCGCACCCCGCCGGTCCGGGCCATGCTCGACCGCGGCGTCACGCTCGCGCTCGGCACCGACCACAACCCCGGCCAGTGCGGCATCACCTCGATGCCGCTGGTGATCGGGCTGTCGGTCGCGATGTTCGGCCTCAGCGTGAACGAGGCGCTGCGCGCGGCCACGCTCGGCGGCGCGGCAGCCCTCCGCGTGTCCGACCGCGGCGCGCTCGTCCCGGGCATGTACGCCGACATGGTCCTGTGGGACGCCGACCACGAGGGAGCGTTCGCCTGGGCGTTCGGCCTCCGCGCGCTCCGCGTCTGGCGCGGCGGCGTCCCCGTCCAGCCGTAAGACGGCGGCCCGGCGCGCCGTACGCATGGTGCGCCACCGTCCAACGACGCCTCGGCGCGCTGCCGGCCTGGCCCTGCGATCCCTCGACGCGACCGTAAGACCGTCCGCCTCGGCCTCGCACTGTCACGACCCGCGCCGCCGGACGGGCGGCCTCAGCGCGCGATGCGTCTGGTGCGCCGGTGAGGCCGGCGCGGTGGGCGGCCGGCGTCGTGCGCCGCGTGCTGGCGCGTACCGAAGGCTCGGTGACCGGGGTGACCGAAGCGGACGAATGCCGCAAGCCATCTCGCGCGTCCGGCCTTCACCGAGCATCCTGTCCGGCCGAGTCCGCGTACGATGCGGCTTCACCGTGCTGATCATTTGGAGTCGTCTGTCGTGTCCGAGCGTGTTGGTGAAACCGAGGAGGCGGCGACCGCGGTCTCCCCGAGTCGGCTGGCGGCGTTCAGCGATGGCGTGATCGCGATCGCGGCGACGCTGCTCATCCTCGAGGTGAAGGCCCCGGCCGCCGATGAAAAGGTATGGCCCGCGCTGCGCCACGAGTGGCCGGCCCTCGCGGCCTACGCCGTCAGCTTCCTGGTGATCGGCATCGCGTGGATCCACCATCACAACCTGTTCCACCAAGTACGACGCGTCGATCGCGGCCTGCTCCTCTTGAACCTCGGCATGCTGGCGACCCTGGCGTACCTGCCGCTGCCGACCGCCACGCTCGGCAACCACCTCACCGGCGGCGACGCCGTCCCGGCCGCCATCTTCTACTCGGCGTCGATCCTGGTGACGGCGGTCTGGTTCACCCTGCTGTGGAACCACCTCTGTGCCCGGCCGCACCTGTTGCATCCGGGAGGCCGGGAGGTGGCGCGTGAGGCGCGCCGCCGGTCGTTGGTGGGCCCGGTGAGCTATCTCTTGTCCGGACTGGTCGCGTTCGTCAGCCCGATCGGCTCTCTGGCGCTCAACGCCGCGATCATCATTTATTTCATCGTGGGCCGTCGGTCCCCGGCCGCCCGCGTACAACGCCCCGCATCGGCGTCGGCCACCGGCTCCGGGGAAACGGACGCTGAGGAAGAGGGCGAGGAAGCGTCGATCAAAGCCGGAGACGGCGAGCCGTCCACCACGCCTCGATGACCTTCAGCGCCGTTCGGACCTCCGGCGCCGTGTGATCTTCCGGTGCTGCGTGATCTTCTGAAGCCGCGCGGTCTTCGGTGCGCCCGGACCTCCGGCGCGTCGGCCGGATCCGCGGCGCGTCGGCCGGAGACGAAGCGCGTACGAAAGTCTCGGTGAAGCCCGTCGAAAGCCAGTCCCATATCGCCGCATAGCGGGACAACGGGCTGTCGCGCGAAGACCTTTTCCGAGAGTTGCGATCCGCCGCCGGAGCGGCCGTGACGGGGGGCGACGCGCGGAGGCCGGGTTGTGCGGCTGATATGACGTGTCGTCCTAAACTCCCGGTATGACAGCACCCGTCGCGGTCGTCACTGATTCCACCGCCTATCTGCCCGACGAACTGGTCGTGGCACACGGCGTCGTGGTGGTGCCTCTGCAGGTCGGGGTCGGCGGGCAGACCTTCGAGGAGGGCTCGGGGCGTACCGCCGCGGAGGCGGGTCAGGGTTTCCGGGATTGGCGTCCGGTCACGACGTCCCGGCCATCGCCGGAGAGCTTCGCCGTCGCGTACCGGCAGGCGGCCGAGTCGGGGGCCATCGGGGTGGCGTCCATCCATCTGTCCGCGGAGATGTCGGGAACCGTCGAGTCCGCCCGGCTCGCCGCCGAAGAGGCGTCCATCCCGGTCCGGGTGGTGGACAGCCGTTCCCTCGGCATGGCGCTCGGCTTCTCGGTGCTGGCCGCCGCCCGGGCCGCGGTCGGCGGCGGCGATCTCGACGCCGTGGCCGATGCGGCCGTCCGGCGCATCCGCGCGACCCGTTCCCTCTTCTACGTCGACACGCTGGAGCACCTGCGTCGGGGCGGGCGGATCGGAGCGGCGGCGACGTTGCTGGGATCGGCTCTGATGATCAAACCGTTGCTGCGCATCGTCGATGGCCGCATCGCGCCCCTGGAGAAGGTCCGCACGACCTCCCGCGCCCTCGCCAGGCTGGAGGAGCTGGCCGTCGAGTTGGCCGGCGACCGACCCGTGGACATCGCCGTCCAGCACTTGGCGGCTCCCGTACGGGCCGCCGCTCTGGCCGGCCACCTGCGGGAACGCGTCCCGGACCTGCATGACCTCTACGTCGGTGAGGTGGGGCCGGTCATCGGCGCGCATGTGGGCCCCGGGATGCTCGGCGTCGCGGTCTCCCGCCGGGAGCCGTGAGTTATCCACAATCCGCGCTGGACCCGTCGCCGGATGTGACCGATCCGTTAGCGTCGGCGACATGTCCAGCCTCGATCCCACCGCATTCGACCGGCTCCGCGACGTCTTCCGGCCACCGCGGTCGTTCGGGCCTGGCGACGACACGGGCGATGAGCCGCCGGGTGCGACGTTACGCTCAGCGCCCCGCGAGCCCGGTAGACAGGTGCGGCTCGATCCGGGCATCCCCGGTCTCCGGGTGCTGGTGGCGGTCGGCCTCCTCGCGGCGCTCGTCGCGGCCGCCTACCTCTGGTGGTCTCGCCCTGAGCCGCAGCCCGTGCCCGCGGCCGTCGTACGGCCCGCGGCGCGTCCGGCCGCTCCGCTGGGCGCCTCGTCGCCCGACCGCGGCGCGCCCACGGCACTGGCCACGCCCGCGGTGTCCTCGTCGCCGGTGCTGGTCGACGTCGCCGGGAAGGTGCGACGTCCTGGCGTGGTGAGCCTGCCGTCCGGCGCGCGGGTGATCGACGCGATCAAGGCGGCCGGGGGCGTCCGGCCCGGTGCCCGGACCGGCGCGCTCAACCTGGCGCGCCGGGTCGTGGACGGCGAGCAGATCCTCGTCGGAGTCGACGCGACGCCTGCGCCCGCCGTCCCGTCGGGTGCGCCCCCAGGCGCCGCGACGCCCTCCGGAACGCCGCTCGACCTGAACACCGCCGGCGTCGCCCAGCTCGATCAACTTCCGGGCGTCGGCCCAGTGCTGGCCCAGCGCATCGTCGACTACCGCACCCAGCACGGTGCCTTCCGGTCCGTCGAAGAGTTGCGGCAGGTATCCGGCATCGGAGCCGCCAAGTTCGGCGATCTCAAAGGCCTGGTGACCGTGTGAGCGCGATAGCGACCGGCCGCCGCCCGAGGGCTGCGCTTCGGGCGGCCTGTCCGAGGGACCCACGACCGTGAGCAACGACGACGAGCCGACAGGCGAGGCCGCTACGGCTGGCTCGACGGGCGAGGTCCCGGTGGACGGGCGACTGACGGGGGAGGTTTCCGCGGGTGGGCCGCGGGCCGGTGCGGGCTTCGCGGGTGGCTCGACGGGCGAGGTCTCGGCGGACGGGCGACCGAGTGAGGAGATCTCGGCGGGTGGGCCACCGGTCGGTGAGGGCTTCGCGGGTGGTCCGACGGCCGGGGCTGCTCCGGAGCGTCCGATGGGCGAGGTCGCCGAAGGTCGGCTGACTAAGGAGGTGTCTGCGGATGTGCTGTCGGGCGACGCCTCCGGGGATGGGCCGTTGGGCGGTGAGCCCGAACCTGACCTATCGACGGGCGGCGGCCACGACCTGCGGCTGGCGGCGCCGGCGGTGGGCGCCTGGTCGGCCGCGCTGGTGTTGCTCGGTCTTGGCGCGGCGGCGGCGTACGTGACCGCCGCCGTGTCGACCATCGGAGCCATCTTCCTGGGGGTCCGCACGGCGCGAGATCGGATGACCGACGATGCCCACCTCACCCCGGGCCCGGAGCGCCCGGCCGAAGCGTTCGGCGTTGGGAGACCGCCGATCCTGGCGGCCGGCACGGTCCGGGAGCGGGTGACCGACGACGCCGGCCTCACCGCGATTTCCGAGTGTCCGGCCGAAGGGCCTGGCGCTGGGGGACCCCGGATCTCGGCGGTGGGGCAGGTCCCGGCGGTCCGGTGGATGTCGGCGGCGCGGCGATTTCCGGGAGTCCGCTGGGTGCCGGTGGGGCGGTGGATGGCGGCGATGCGGCGGTTCTCGGAGCTGCGGCGGGCGCCGGCGGAGTCCCGGGCGCGGGTGGCGCGGCGGGTGCTGGCGGGAACGTTGGCGTGTGTCGCGGCCTCGGCCGTGGGCGTCGGGCTTCGGCTCACCGCGGTCGGGTCCGGGTCGGTACGCGCGCTCGCGGTCCGAGGTGCCACGGTGTGGCTCGGCGCTGTGGTCACCGGGGATCCGGCGGTGCTGAAGGCCGGGCAGACGCGTCGGCGTGACACCGTCCTGGTGCCGGCACGGGTGGAGGAGGTGGAGTTCGCGCTTGGCATGACACGGCGACGGCGGGTGCGCGTTCCCGTGCTCCTGCTCGCGGACGACCCGGCGTGGCGACCTCTGGTGCCGAGCCAGCGGGTTCGGCTCACGGCGCGGCTCGTCACACCGCGGCATGGGGAACTGCTCGCGGCGGTCGGCCTGGTCCGTGGGCCGCCCGCGCTCGTGGGCCGGCCGTCGCTCCCGCAACGATGGGCGAGCACCATCCGGTCCCGGCTGCGGACGGCGGCGTCCCGGCTGCCGGCGGACCAGCGCGGCGTCCTGCCCGGCCTGGTCGACGGCGACACCTCGCTGCTCGACCCGGAGCTCGCCGACGCGTTCGAGGCCGCGGGGCTGACGCACCTGATGGCGGTCAGTGGCGAGAACCTCTCCCTGCTGATCGGCGCGGTCCTGATGGCCGGCCGTTTCACGGGCCTCGGCCGCCGCGCGGTGCCCTTACTCGCCGGGCTCACGGTGTTCGGCTTCGTGCTCGTGGCGCGTCCGTCGCCGAGCGTCCTGCGCGCCGCCGTCATGGGCTCCGTCGCACTGCTCGCGGTCGTCACCGCTCGGGAGCGCCGGGGGGTTCCCGCCCTGTGCGCCGCCGTCCTCGTGCTGGTCCTCCTCGACCCGGAGCTCGCCCGTTCGTACGGCTTCGCGCTGTCGACGCTCGCGACCGCCGGCATCCTCGTGCTCGGTCCGCCCTGGCGACGGTGTCTGACGCGATGGCTGCCCCGGAGCGTGCCCGGGCGGCTGCTCCGCCGCATGGTCGGCGCGCTGGCCGAGCCGCTCGCGGTGTCGACCGCGGCCCACGTCGCGTGCGCTCCGGTCCTCGTCCTGCTCGACGGCGAGGTGAGCCTCGTGGCGGTGCCCGCGAACCTCCTCGCCGCCCCCGCGGTGGGACCGGCGACACTGCTCGGGGTACTGGCCGCAGCGGTCGCGCCGGGGTCACTGCCGCTCGCCCGGCTGATCGTCCTACCGGCCGGGCTGGCGGTCGGCTGGATCACCGGTGTCGCGCGACTGTGCGCCCGCGCGCCGTACGCCGCGATCGACTGGCTCGCCGCTGCGCGCGGGGTTTCGAGCGGGGTCTGTGGGCGTTACCGCAGTTGGTCGCGGCGGCGGGACGGCGCCGAGTCCGCCGCGAGTGTGATCTGCCACTCGATGGACG
>NZ_JBFAUT010000024.1:0-123573 GCF_040679475.1 Actinoallomurus sp. NPDC052274 | reverse complement strand
GCTCGACCCGGAGAGCGCTGCCGCCCAGTTCCCGGATCGACTGGCACGACCACGCGCGGCACCAGTTGATCTATCCCAGCCGGGGCGTGCTGGAGTCCCCTCCGTGCGGAGGGGAGACCGGCCACGGCGTCACCGCCGGGTCAAGGTCACGGGGACGGTCTCAGGGCCATTCAGGCCGACCGGGCGGTGCGCCAGGACCTACGGCTTGCGGCCGACTCCCGCGTAGAACCAGGTCTGCACGGCCTCCTCCACGGAGACCGGCCGCTCGGGGCGCCACAGCGGCGCCCACACCAGGCCGGGATCGACCAGCGCGAAGTCGCCGAACAGGCCCATCACCTGCTCCTGGGCACGCGCCGTCCCGGGCGCGGACGTCCTCTTGTACACCTCGACGACCTTGGCGACCACATCGGGCACCCCATCGGCCGAGGCGTGGGTCAGGGCCAGGTGGCTGCCCGGGGCCAGCGCGTCGCGCAACCGCGCCATGATGCCGTGCGGGTCGTCCTCGTCGGGGATGAAGTGCAGGGTCGCCACGAGGAGCAGTGCGATCGGCTTGTCGAAGTCGAGCAGCCGCTTCGTCCGGATGTGATCGAGGATCTCCTCGGGGCGGCGCAGGTCGGCCTGGATCATCGTGGTCTGTTCCGCGTCGGCGAGCAGCGCCCGCCCGTGCGCGACCACCTGCTCGTCGTAGTCGACGTAGACCACCCGGGCGGTGGGGTTCACCGCGTGGGCGATCTGGTGCACGTTCTGCTGCGTGGGCAGGCCGGTGCCGATGTCGAGGAACTGGTCGATGCCCTGCGCGGCCATGTACCGCACCGCGCGTCCGATGAAGGCGCGGTTCTCCTTGATCAGGTTGACCAGCGTGGGATCGGCCGCGACGGCCTCCTCGGCGCGTACGCGGTCGGCCTCGTAGTGGTCCTTTCCGCCAAGGTAATAATCGTACATTCGGGCGATATTCGGCACATTTGCATCGAACTCGCCTGGCCGAAGTCCCTCGCCCGCCACCGCTTCCCCTTTCCCGGGATCACGCATTCTCCGGCACTTTACCGAGAACCTTCCGTGAATCACCGGATCCGCCCAAAAGTCCAAATGTGACGGACGTCTCCATGAGCAAAGGGCCCGCTGGGCGGGGTTCACCAGGCGGCGCCCTCGCGCCAGTCGCAGACGAGGTCGCCGGACAGGTCCAGGGGTGCCGCCAGCGGAAGGACGTGGACGGCGCCGTCCTGGTCCGCAGTACGCCGGATCCCGGTCGGCGTGAGCACCGAGGTCGGCCCTTGCCACGCCTTCCAGCCGCGCGCCTGGTAGAAGCGCACGGCCCGGTCGGAGGCGCCGAGCGCTCCCAGCTCGTACGCGCCGCGCAGCAGCCGCTCCAGGGCGTCCATCACGATCGCGCCGTACCCGTGGCGGCGCCGGTCGGCGCGCACCCCGACGCATTCCACATAACCGGTCCGCAGCGCCCGCCCGTCATGCAGCAGTCGTCGCTGAACCAGCGACGCGTGCCCCACGAGCTCGGAACCCTCCCACGCCAGAACGTGCATCCCGCCCAGCGCGTGATCCCAGTCCTGGTCGCTCAGATCACCCTCGAAGACATCCTCGAGGAAGGCCCGCACCGTCTTGAGGAGGGCGGCGTCCAGCTCCCCGGTATGCGCCGTACGTATCTCGATCATGGCCCTCATCCTCGCCGCGCCCACCGACGCGGACAACCACCGCCCTTCGGGCCGGGGGCGGTGGTCGTCCGCGGGCCGTCGGCCGCGGCCGAACATCCGCGCCTACGGAGCCGGCGTATCTGCCCTCGGCTCGGCGTACCGAACGCTCGGTGAACGCGGCAGGCAGAGCGCGATGTGCGGCATTCGCCCCGGTGCGCGCTCGCGTTCTCCGCGCGTTCGGTACGCCACCCCCCGCCGCCGCGCCCAAGAACACCAAAGAGCCGAAGCGCCTACGAGCGGACCACAACGGTTCGCTACGAGCCCCGAACGGCGACTTCGACGCAGTTCGACTCGCCCTGGGTGCTGTGGCTGCTCTTGCGCCAAATCTCCACTGTGATCACCACGGCTCCGCTTCGTTGGACCACTCGGCGACCTCTACACAGTTGGACTCCCCGGTCCCGCTGTAGATCGCCTTGCGCCAGCGGATCCGCACTTCAACGCAGTGCGACTCGCCTTGCGCGCTGTAGGTGCTGCTGCGCCAATGGTCGCCTGCCATCACGAGGTCGCTTTGTGATCAAGCCAGACTGTGACCTCGACGCACTGCGAGTCACCTTGGGTGCTGTACGTGCTCCGACGCCATCGTGTGAGGGCGCTCACCGCTGTTGCCCTCTCTTCATTAGGACTCGTCGGCTTCGCTGGACCACTCGGCGACTTCGACGCAGTTAGAGTCGCCATCGGCGCTGTAGCTGCTCTTGTGCCATTCGCGCATTGATCTCATCCTTCCTCGACGTATGCCCGGACCATCTCTGCTGAGAGGTCTGGCGGCAATGCCAGAGCCGCAAGCTGTTCGAAGGCGCGCTGAGCACGGAGCACCTCACCGGGGGTGTCAATCATCTGCCCCTGTGACCAGCCATCGGAGTAGGCGATGTCTGGTTCGTCGGGGGAGGCTCGCGAGCGAAGATCTCCTGACGCGCTAGGCGAAGCTTGACTCGATGCTCGATTTCCTCTGACGAGAGGAGCCGACGGCGAGCCTCATGAACCGCTCGAGCGTATGCCTCTGTCTGCAGTAGTCCAGGAACAAGGCGCATGTCGTACTCGTAGATCGAGTCCGCGCGCTGTTCGAGTTCGACACGGTCGCCGAAGGGGCTGCTGTCGTCCTGGGCCTTTTTGGAGAGTTCGGTCATGACGCCGGGAAGGTTGAAGAGGGCGTCGGCGTGTTCGCCGAGGCCGGGCGGGGGCTTGCGGCGGCCTTGCTCGACGGACGCCACCGTCCACACGGACCAGGGGACGCGCTCGGCGAGTTGTTCGCGGGGCCAGCCCATGCGCTCGCGGTGGCGTCGTAGTTCCGTGCCGAAGTAGGAGACGAAGCCGGAGGAGTTCGCCATGGGTACGGGCTCCTTGTACGCGTCGGGGGAGAGCACAGGAGTACGAGCTGCAACCATTCCGCAGCGTAATCACTCGGTGACATCATCGTCAGGCAGATGGCAAAGTCCGATCACAGGAGGTCACCGTGCTCATGAAGGTCGAAGGCGTCTACGTATCCACGTGCGCCCATGTCCCTGAGGACACGCCGCTGCGGGTCGTCTACCACGCGGACGAGGAGATCACTTCCGTGCGGTTCGGTGAGGACGAGCTTCTCGTCGTCGAACTCGACGACGCCATGGTCCCCACGCTCGTCGAGGCTCTCCAGGGCGCTGACCGGCCCGAATCCGAGCCGGCCTGACCGGTGGCCGGGAAATCCGGGGCGGGGGCGTACCCAATGCTCGGTGAAGGCGATATTCGGGCGGCGGCCTGCGGTATTCGTCCCGGTCTCTGACCGCGTTCTCCGAGCCTTCGGTGCGCCCCACATCGGCCCGGCCGCAGCGCCGAAGGGCGGCGATCGTGGAAGAGAGTGTGGTGACCACATACATTCGCCTGGTCCAGTGGCACCCCGGCCGGCCCCTCTAGGCTTGCCCAAGCGATCCGACGCTGTCACCTCAGCAGGAACAAATCCCTGCTGAGGTGACAGCGCCGATGAGAAAACCCAGCCCCGGCTGCGAAGGACACGGCCGGCCACTGCCTCGTTCCCGCGCGATCGCACGGATGAACGGCCGACGGCATCGGCCCACGACAGCGACCGACACGTCACCCGACCCGGCGAACGTTCGTGGTGTCGTGACTCCTTCGGGGGAATCGCGAAAGTGCAGGTCGCGGCGCACACTGCCGTGCGTGAGCAACGAACTCGATGTGAAGGAACTGGCCGACCGCTATATCGCCCTGTGGAACGAGCCCGATCCGGCGGCGCGCAGCGCGGTGATCCGCGAGCTGTGGGCGCAGGACGGAGGCCAGGTTCTCGTCGACCCGCCGCAGGAGATCCGCGAGGCCGCCACCGGTCTCGCGTTTCCGGTGCCGCCGTTGGAGGTTCGCGGCCACGCAGCCCTGGACGCGCGGGTGACCCGTGCCTACGAGATGTTCGTCGCGCCGGGCGAGCACGTCTTCGAGGCCGCGGCGGAGGTGTGCGTCCTGCTGTCCAACGTGGTCGGTGTCCGGTGGCAGATGACGTCGACGCGCAGTGGTGAGGCGGTCGGCGGCGGTTTGGACGTTCTGGCCCTGGACGACGACGGCAGGATCCGCGCCGACCACCAGTTCATCGGAGCGAGCTGATGCGCTTCGTCAAGATCGTCCGTACCGAGGACGGCGGGTCGGCCTTCCAGGAGGGCGAGATCGCGCTCGCCGAGCAGCTCGTCGCCGAGGGGGTGCCGCCGATGGCGGTCGGCGCCCCGCCGTTCGAGGCGCTTTTCCTCCCGGTCTAACGGGTGGACGGCGGGTGCACCACCTGGCGCACCCGCCGACCGGGAACGCGGGCGTACGCAATGCTCGGCGAAGGCGGGATTCGGGCCACGGTTTGAGGCGTTCGTCCCGGTCTGCGACCGCGGTCACCGAGTGGCCGGTGCGTCCGCGCCGGTGGGTGAGGCCGATGCCCCGCCCACCGGCGGTGGAAGCACATCAGATCGTTCGGTCTCGCCGTGGATCAGGGGGCGAGGCCGTAGGCGTGGATGACGGTCTGGTCGACGGTGCGTCCGGTCGTGTCCTCGGCGGCGGCGCGCAAGGACACGTATTTCCCTGCCGAGCCCGGAGGGTTCTGCAGGGTGGCCTCCCAGCCCTGCCCCGTGTTGTACACGGGGACGTCCTTCCAGGTGGTGCCGTCGTCGTAGGAGGCCCGGAGGGTGAGCCGGCGGACGGTGGGCGTCGGTGCGCTCTGATTGGTCCGTACGCTGAGAGCGAGGCGCTGGGTGCTCGTGGGGGCGCGGTTGTCGTCGTCGAGACGGGTGCGGTAGAGCACCGACAGCAGGGGCAGGTCTTCTGCCCGGTCGCCGCTCGTGGGCTGTGCGGTGAACGTCCAGACGACGTGCTGGCGGGTGGCCAAGTCCGACCAGGGGGCTTGCCGTTCGGCGTCGGTGGTGACCTTGTAGGCCGCTTGTCCGGATCCGCGCCCGGGCGCGGGCAGGTTGAACTCGCCGTAGCCTGGCTGGTCGCTTGTGGCGATGATTTTTCCGTCGGCGGTCTGGAGTGTCGTCTGGCCGGTGACATGGTCGTAGGGGGCGATGCCGGAGTGGGCGTCCCAGGAGCTGAGCATCGGCACCCAGAACTGGACGGTGCCGTCGCTGAGCAGGGTGTTGAAGTCGGCGCCGGCGCCGAGCGGACCGGTCGTCCGGTCGCGGGTGTACGTGCTCGCGCGCGGGAACCGTTCAGGGGCTGCGGTGACGCTGGCTTCGATGAGGTCGCAGTCCGCGCCGATGTCGGTATCGGTCTCCCAGTCGGCGCCGGGGCTGAAGTACTCGGTGCGGGTGGCGGGTAGTGACCCGACGCCTACGTAGAACCCCGTGGTGAAACCTCCGCCCGGCCAGTGGGCGCCTGCGTGGGTGCCGGCGCATGCGGGCCGGCCCTGGCGAGCGTAGCGAGTGTTCACGGTGGCCAGATCGGCCGTGCGGACCCGGAGGGCGGGATCGGACGGAATGACGTCCTGGTCCGAGGCGCTGCCGCCGACGTTGTAGATGTAGGGGCTACCGGTCACGGCGCCGTCTTTGGTCAGCCGGCCTTGCAGCAGTAGCCGTAGCCCCGGAGCCGGACCGCTGGGCGTGATGTAGGTGGGCTGTCCGTCCAAGAAGATGCTCGCGGTGGTGGTGGTCTCACCGCCGATGGTCTGGATGACGCGCGCGTATCCGCCACCGCCGTCACCACCGGTCAACCGGGCATCCGAGCGATCGACGTTGACCGACATGGGGCGGCCCTTGCGGGCGTCCAGAATTACGGTGCGATCCTGATCGAGGACGACTCGGGGCAGGTAGACGACGGTGAGAGATCTCCCGCCGCCCGGTTCCGGCGTGGACACTCCGGCCTCGACGACGTACTCGCCGGGCGCGAGTTGGCCGGTGAAGTGCCCGTTGTCCAGTTGGCCGTACCCGTTCGTCGCGCCGTCCAGCGACCGGAAGATCACATACTGGGCGTCGGCGGTCTGCGGCGCTTTTCCGCCGCGGTCCAGCACGTCGACGGTGACCGTATGCGTGTCGTCCGTGGCGGTCGCGTGTGCGCTGGGCGAGGGGAGCCGCTTGGCGCCATTGAGGACGCCCAGGACATCACCGGGTCGGCTCTGCGCGGGGACCGGGCCGCCGGTGACGGCGATCCCACGGTGACCGTGGGGAAAGACCGGCTGACGCGGCACGGGTCGTGCCGTACGGGCCGCGGGTGCCGCCTGCGCGGGGCCCGCTGAGACAAGGGCCGTAGCCGCCAGGGCGGTTGCGAGCACGGTCGTTCGCTTCTTCATGGAAATCCTTCTTCTGCCGCTGTGGAGCGGCTACGAGGCTGTTCGGCGAAGACCCGGAACGGCCGAGCCGATGGCTTGGCCGATCCGGCGGGGTCAGTGGGCGGGTGGGTGGTCCGCGACGTCCACCGAGAGGAGTGCGGAGGCGTACACGACGGTGCCCGCCGCGGGCCAGTAGCCGTTCTTGGGCAGCCGGTAGGGCGTCGCTCCCGGGTGCGGGCTGACGAGCTTTCCGCCGGCGGGCGGACCGGCGATGCTCCGGGTCCCGAGGTACTGGTAGGTCCGCCGGTCGAAGACCGTTTGGTCGTGTCCACCGATGCCGTCGGGCACGGAGATGGCGATGCCCGGTCGTCCGACGGCGTCGGTGGCGTCGCGGTCGATCGTCGCGCCGGGCAGGCCGCCGAGGACCTGGAAGATCGCGGCCCGGAGCTTCGGCGGAAGGTACTGCTCCATGATCAGGCCCTGAATTCTCTTCCACCGCAGCTCGGGCCGAGGCGTGCCGGAGTCCATCGTGTCGATGGTCTTCAGCAGCTCGGCCGGATTCGTCGGCAGCGACCGGAGCGCCGCGGCGCTGTGCGGTGCTGGGGCCCCTGTCCGGTCGTACGCTGGCAGCCGATCGTCGCAGCTTTGGCCGGGCGGGCAGGGACTCTCCCGGAGCAGGCCGGTGCGATGCCCGTCGACCGACAGCCACAGCTCGCGATTGATGCGCGGCAGTTTCTCGTGCGTGTAGTGGCCGTTCTTGTCGAAGACGTCGGCCCCTACGGTCACCTCGACCGATTTCACGTGGATGAACTGGTCGTCGCGCGGGTGCAGGTCGGGCTGTTTCCGGGCCGCCGCGGCGACCAGGCTCGTCACCTGCGCGACCTCGGACGCCTGGATGGTCGACGGTCCGGCGGGGCCGGAGCCGCCGCGGGTGAGCACGATGGCGCCGGCGGCGACCGTGGCGGCCACGCCGCAGGCCACGGCCGCTCTGATCACCGGACGGCGGCGGACCCGGGGCTTGTTCCGTGTCACGTCGAGGGCCGTGACATCGGCCAGCAGCTCCCGGGCGGCCGGCCGGGTCTCGAACCCGGCCAGGGAATCGTCGCGGACGTGCGCGATCGTACGGACCAGGTCGTCGGTGGGATGAGGCTTCATGTCAGGGATCCCCGTTCGCTCAGGGCCTGGTTCATGGCCAGGGGCTTCAGGTCGATTCCCGCCGCGTGGAGCGCTCGGGAGAAGCGTTTGCGGGCCCGGTGGAGCCGGACCCGCGCGGCGCCTTTCGAACAGCCGAGGACGGCGGCGATGCCGGAGTGGTCGAGGCCTTCCCAGGCGACGAGACCGAGCAGTTCCCGGTCGTCGTCGGACAGGTCCCCGAACGCCCGGCGGATGGCCAGCGCGTCGGACGGATCCGCGACGACCGCGGCGATCTCGTCCCGGAGGGACGTGGTCCGCAGCCGCCGCCGTGACTCCCCGCGCCGCTGGTTGGCCAGGACCCGGCGCGCGACGCCGTACAGCCAGAGCCGCGCCTTCTCGCCGGCGGGTACCTCGTCGAACCGCCGCCAGGCGACGGTGAAGGTCTCCGCGACGACGTCGGCCGCGTCCTCCGGGGAGGAACAGCGCCGCGACGCGTATCCCAGGATCGGGCCGTACGTCGCGGCGTAGATCTCCTCGAATCTGGCCTTGCGGTCATCCATCGAAGGCCCGCTGGCCGGATTGTCGACGTCGCACGGGACTCTCCTTCACTCAGGGGGCGGTGAACACCCCCTACGTGTCGAGAACACGTCGAGTGTTACGAGCGGGATTAATTCGGATGCTCGCCGATCGAGCCGGGTGTTACGGTCGGCCCGACGACGTACGCGAGCGAGAGCGGATGAAGGGGTGAGGTCGATGACCGTCCCAATGATCGCTGCCATGCGCGGCACTCGGTCCGTCCTCACGTCCGGGGTCCTCGGCTGACCTTTCCCTCCGCGCGGCTCGCCGTCCTGTGAGCCGCTTCGCCAGGACCCCCCCTCTCAAGGGGTTCACGTTGTCACACTCTTCTTCCTTCAAGTCCGACCTGTCCGGCTATGGCTGGGATGACGAGCGCGAGCGATCCTTCACCGCGTACCGCGCGAAGGGGCTGGTGCCCGGCCGCGTCATCGGCGTCGACCGGGGCCGGTGCGACGTCGTCACCGAGCACGGCCCCGTACGGGCCGGGACGTCGCTGGTGCGGTCGGCCGATCCGGTGGAGTCGCCGTGCACCGGCGACTGGGCGGCGGTGCGGCCCGGACGCGATCCGGAGCTGACGGCTCTGCTGCCGCGGCGCGGCGTGATCGTCCGTTCGGCGGTGTCGCGGTCCTCGCACGGTCAGGCGCTGGCCGCCAACGTCGACGTCGCGGCCGTGGTGGTCTCCGCCGCCGTGGACGTCAAGCCGGGCCGCGTCGAGCGGCTGCTGGCGCTGGCCTGGGAGGGCGGCGCGCTCCCGGTCGTCGTGCTGACGAAGATCGACGAGTCGGCCGACCTGCCGTGGACGGTGGCCGAGGTACGGCGCTCGGCGCCCGGCGTGGAGGTCGTCCCCACCAGTGCCGTCACCGGCGAGGGCATCGACGCGCTCCAGGCCGTGCTCACCGGAACGGTGGTCCTCCTGGGCCCCTCCGGGGCGGGCAAGTCGACGCTCGGCAACGCGCTGCTCGGGGCCGCGGTCCTGGAGACCGGCGCCGTACGGGCGCAGGACGGCAAGGGACGGCACACCACGGTCCGCCGTCAGATGGTCCGGCTGCCGAACGGCGCGGTGCTCATCGACACTCCCGGGTTGCGCGGCGTCGGGCTGCTCGACGCGGAGGAGGGGCTGCGGCGGACGTTCGCGGACGTCGAGGAACTGGCGCGGGAGTGCCGGTTCGGCGACTGCGGCCATGAGTCGGAGCCCGGCTGCGCGGTGCTGGCCGCGATCGCCGAGGGCGCGCTGGACCGGCGGCGGCTGGACGGCTACCGCAGACTTCAGCGGGAGAACGCCTGGGCGGCCTCCCGCGTCGACGCGCGGCTGCGGAAGGAACGTGAGGATCGCTGGAAGGCCGTCACCAAGTCCATGCGCGCCGTCGCGCGCGATCGGCGGCGGGGGCGGTAATGAACGCCGGGGCCGGCACGGTGGGCATGCCCGCCCCGGCGTCCACTCAGGGGATCCGGGGTCGGTAGGGGCGCCTGACGTGGGGGTTCCAGTCGGGAACCTCGGGGCCCCGGCCTCTTACTGTGATCCGCAGGATGTGGTCTAGGCGGCTCGTACGAGGAGCCCTCGGCGGTTGGGGACGCTGCGGCCGTCCGGCAGCAACTCGCCGGTGTCCTCGAAGACGATGACACCGTTGCAGAGGAGTCCCCAGCCCTGTTCGGCGTGGTACGCGACGAGGCGTGCGGCGTCGTGGTCGGGGGCATCCGCCGGTGGGCACGGCGGACGGTGCTGACACATCGCGGAGTTCATCCCCTCTCGCTGGTGGTACTACTCGTTCTCATCCATCAGCATGCCTCGTGTACGGCGCTACCGAATTGGGAAAAATACCCGGTTGACTACCTGAACCACGTAGGCCGGGGGCGGCGGCGGACGCGGTCAGGGATGGATCAGGTGGTACGCGGCGTACTCGATGCGTTCGCGGGCCTGCAGCAGCAGCGCCGAGATCTCGCGTTCGCGGACGTCGTCGAGGCGGATCGCGGGGATCGACACGCTGATCGCGTCGCGCGCGGGTCGCTGGAGTCGCAGGGCGACGCCGAAGCAGCAGACGCCCGGGGTGTTCTCCTCGCGGTCGACGGCGTGGCCGCGTTCGCGGATCCGGCGGAGCTCGACGCGGAGATCGTCGCGGTCGGTGATCGTGCGCTCGGTCTGGCGCTCGAGGTCGGCGGGGAAGGCCGGATCGGGGTGGTCGGCCAGCAGCGCCTTGCCGAGTGAGGTGCTGTGCGTCGGCACGCGCCGGCCGACCCGGATGACGGGCCGCAGATTGTGCCGGGACGGCCGGGAGGAGAGGTAGACGACGTCGTGGTCGTCGAGGCGGCCGAAGTGCACGGTCTCGCCGGTGACCTCCGCGAGCCAGTCGAGCGTCTCGTGGGCCATGCCGACGACGGGGTCGCCGTCGATGTAGGACGCGCCGACGAGCAGGGCCCGCATGCCGATGCGGTAGAGCGTTCCCGTCGGGTCGGTCTCGACCCAGCCGAGCTGGACGAGGGTCCGCAGCAGGGCGTACAGGCTGCTCTTGGGGTAGCCGAGCTCCTGTTGGATCTGGGTCAGGCTGTACATGCCGCCCTGGCGGGCGAAGAAGTCGAGCAGCGCGACGGTCCGCGTCGCGGACTTGACGCCCGGCGCGGTCCTTTCGGATGCGTCCATACGGCCTCTCCCGAGCACCTGGCCTGCGCTTACGCGCGGCCCGGCGATCATGCCGGAGCCAGGAGACAGCTTAGTCCCGTTCAGGTCTTGTTCATATATGCGAACACTGGCTATGGTTGTGGACACTTTTACCGGTCGATGCTCGGAGGATTCCCCTATGGCGAAGATCGTCCTTAGCCATGTGGTCAAGGCCTACACGAACGAAGTGAAGGCGGTGGACGACCTCAACCTGGAGATCCAGGACGGGGAGTTCATGGTGCTCGTCGGCCCGTCCGGGTGCGGTAAGTCGACCGCCCTCCGGATGATCGCCGGTCTGGAGGACATCAGCGACGGGGAGATCTCGATCGGTGACCGGGTGGTCAACAACCTGGCCCCCAAGGACCGCGACATCGCGATGGTCTTCCAGAACTACGCGCTCTACCCGCACATGACGGTCGAGCAGAACCTCGCGTTCGGCCTGCAGCTGCGCGGCACGCCGAAGCCGGAGATCAAGAAGCGGGTCAACGAGGCCGCCAAGATGCTCGGCCTCGACCAGTTCCTCAAGCGCAAGCCGGCCGCCCTGTCCGGTGGTCAGCGGCAGCGTGTGGCGATGGGCCGGGCGATCGTCCGCGAGCCGCAGGCGTTCCTGATGGACGAGCCGCTGTCCAACCTGGACGCCAAGCTCCGCGTGTCCATGCGCGCCTCCCTCAACCAGCTGCACGACCGGCTCGGCGTCACCACGGTGTACGTCACGCACGACCAGATCGAGGCCATGACCCTCGGCGACCGCGTCTGCGTGCTGCGCGAGGGCAAGCTGCAGCAGGTCGACACCCCGCAGAACCTCTTCGACCACCCGGTCAACCTGTTCGTCGCCGGGTTCATGGGCTCCCCGGCGATGAACTTCGTCACCGCCGAGCTCGTCCGCGACGACGGCCCGGCCGTGGCCTTCGCCGGCTACAAGCTGCCCGTGCCGGAGTCGGTCCTGGAGTCCCGCACGGGCCTGGACGACTACTTCGGTCGGGAGGTCATCCTGGGCATCCGGCCGTCCGACTTCGAGGAGGCCGGTCACAGCGGCAACGACTGGCCGACGATCCGGGTGCACGCGGACGTCACCGAAGAGCTCGGCAGCGAGATCAACGTGATCTTCACGATCGACGCGCCGCCGGTCGAGCACAAGGACACCGCCGACCTCGCCAATGACGCCGACGAGGACGACGCGGCGATCCCGCTCGCCGACAACAAGGCGCTGTGGACCGCCCGCGTCAACGCCCGCTCGCACGTGCGGCCCGGCCAGGACATCGACCTGGCGGTCGACACCAGCCGCCTGCACTTCTTCGACGCCGCCACCGGCCTGGCCATCGGCCACATGGAGGCCGCCACCGTCGCCGCCACGGCCTGACGAACGCTCGCCCCTGGACCTCCTTCCCCTCGGGGGGACGGAGGTCCTCGGCGTACGCTCAGGCGGACTCGCGGACGACGAGCTCGGGGGACAGGACGACCTGCCGGTGGTCGTGGTGCTCCGGGTCGCCGGTCTCCGCGAGCGCCAGCTCGGTCGCGGTACGGCCGAGGTCGGCGCGCGGCTGGCGCACGGTCGTCAGCGGCACGACGGCCGTGGCGGCCAGGTCGATGTCGTCGTAGCCGACCACGCTGATCTCCGCGGGCACCTTCACGCCGGCCCGTACGAGCTCGTTGACCAGTCCGATCGCGAGCAGGTCGTTGCCGCAGAAGACACCGGTCGGCAGGGGATCGAGGTCGAGCAGCCGGACCGCCGCCGCCCGGCCGGCCGCGGCGGTCATCTCCTCCTGCTCGAACGTCGTCACGTCGCGCCGGGTCAGCCCGGCGTCCAGCGCCGCGCGTACGGCGCCGTGGTGGCGCTCCCGGACCGGCCTGGCGGACAGCGGGCCGGTCACGAACACGAGCCGGCGGTGCCGCCCGGTCAGCAGGTGGCGGGCGGCCAGCGCACCGCCCGCGCGGTGATCCGCCGCCACGGAGCAGACCCGCACGCCGATCCGGTCGAGCAGCACGACGGCGAGGCCGCGGCCGTGGAGTTCGGCGACGCGCTCCTCGCCGAGGTCGATCGGGCTGATCAGCACCCCCGAGACGTTCTGCTCCTCCAGGAAGTCGAGACAGCGCTGCTCCTTCTCGCGGGAGCCGTTGCTCGTACACCACAGCGCGTCGAACCCGTCGGCGTTCATCGCCGCCTCGGCGGCCCGGCCGACCTCCGTGAAATGCGGGTTGCCCATGTTCGGGAGGACCACTCCGAGGACGTGACCGCGGCCCTGCCGGAGCTGTCGCGCGGTCTCGTTCCGAACGAAGCCGAGCTCGCCGATGGACGCCTGGACGCGTTCACGGGTCGCTTCGGCCACCAGATTTGGCCGATTTAGGACATTCGAAACTGTGCCCACCGAGACTCCCGCATGGATCGCCACATCTCGGATGCTGATGCGCGTCAACGCTTCCACCTTCCCGGTGAGTGCGATTTTCGCAGGTCGACGAGGGTGAACAACTGTGGCCGATGTGTTATGTAGCGGAACGGATACGCAGCTGTACGCGGCGTAACATGCCAACCCTTGACGGTCCGCAGACGGCCGCTTAGCGTTCCGGAGCGGAGCGCAGCTTGAAACGATTCACGATCTTGCCGGATCGCTGCGCGAAAGGATGGGGGCGAGGGCGCACACATGACCTCACCCGGACACGCCGAAGTCGGTCCCGGCAGCGTCGCCGGGACGTTTCCTCGCACACCCGAGGCGACGTTCCCGCTCAACTCTCCAACGTATGAATCGTTACCCGGAGTTCCCACGTCGCGCATCCCCATGCGAACGGGCGGCCAACTCCGGTCAAGTGCGCTTCGGCCTACCCGTGCCCATGCGGCGATCGCCGCATCCCCGCAGCCATCACCCGGGACGAGGGAGGACGGAGTGGAACAGGCCACACTCACCCGCCGTGGCACCGACGATCCGCGTCTGAGCGAGGATGAGCTCCGCTTGCTCGCGCAGATCGCCACAGGCGTCACAGCGGATGTGGCGGCGCGAAAACTCGAACTCAGCGCGCGCACCTTGCGGAGGAGGCTGCGATCGATCTGTGACCGACTCGACGTGAACACCCCCATCGAGGCCGTCGTCTGGGCGGCACGGCGGCAGCTGATCTGACCAGTGGGCCCTACCGGCTAGGGTCCCCTGATTGTGGATATAGCGACCCGCCGTGCCCGCGTCACCGACGTCCGGGCGATCCGGCGGCTCATCGACCTGTATTCCGGGCCGGGCCGCCTGCTGGAGAAGACGACCGTCACCCTCTTCGAGGACGTCCAGGAGTTCTGGGTCGCGGAGGACCGGTCGAGCGGCGAGGTCGTGGGCTGTGGCGCGCTGCACGTCATGTGGGAGGATCTGGCCGAGGTTCGTTCGGTGGCCGTCGATCCGTCCCGGCGTGGGCATGGCGTGGGGCACCGGATCGTCGCGCGGCTGCTCGACACCGCGCGCGAGCTCGGGGTGCGGCGCGTGTTCTGCCTGACCTTCGAGGTGGAGTTCTTCGCCCGGCACGGGTTCGAGCCGCTCAAGGGCACGCCGGTCGCGCCGGAGGTGTACGAGGAACTGCTGCGCAGCTACGACGACGGTGTGGCGGAGTTCCTCGATCTCGAGCGGGTCAAGCCGAACACCCTGGGCAACACGCGGATGCTGCTGCACCTGGAAGGTGGTTCATGAGCGAGCCTTACCCGTCGCACGGCCGGTCGGCGGGGTACCCGGAGCATCGCGGGGCGTACGGCGACGCCAGGTCCTCCGGGGACCGTGGCAGGTACGAGGACCACGGCGCCTACGGAGGCCAGGCCGCCTACGGGAACGACGGCGCGTACGGGAGCCAGAGCGCGTACGGGGACGACGGGGCGTACGGGGACTCGGAGCCGCCCGCGGAGCTGCTCCTCGCGCCGATCGCCCGGCGGGCCGCCGCCCGCCTGCTCGACGCGGGACTGCTCGGGGTGGTCGGGTTCGCGCTCATCCTCCCCTTCATGATCGCGGCGGTGGGGCTGAACGAGCCGGGCAGCCACGTGAGGAACGGCGGCGGCATCTGGTCCGGCACGGCGATCTTCGGCTGGATCCTCGTCCTGGGGATCCTGCCGTTCGGGTACGAGGCGGTGCAGCTCGCGCTCTGGGGGCAGACGCTCGGCAAGCGGGTGCTGCGGCTGCGGGTGCTCACCGAGACCGGCGAGCCCCTGACCCCGGCCCGCGCCGCGGCCCGCGCGGCGGTCAACAACGTCGTCTATCTCTTCGGCTGCGGAGTGGGCACGGTGATGGCGTACCTCTGGGCGATCTGGGACCAGCCCCTGCATCAGGCGCTGCACGACCGGCTGGCGGCCACCGTGGTGGTCGACGACCGAGAGTTCGCGGACGAGTGACCGAGGACGGCACCGGCGCGGTCGCGGAGCCGTCCCAGCGGCTGGTCGCCCGGATCATCGACATCCTCATCGTGGGCGTGCCCGTCGGCCTGGGCGCGACCGAGCTGTTCCCCCGGGAGACCGCGCAGCGCGTCGTCGCGCCCATCGCCTTCGCGGTGATCTTCTTCCTGTACGAGGCGGTGCAGCTGGCGGTCTGGGGCCGCACGGTCGGCAAGCGTCTGACGGGGCTGCGGGTCGTCTCGGTGACCGGGCGGCGGCCGACCGTGGTGCAGGCGCTCATCCGGGCGGCGATCTACGCGCTGCCGCCCGCCGCGCGTCCCGTGCCGATCCTCAACGTCCTCGCCGGGATCTTCTGGCTCGTCGAGAACGGCCTGGTGTTCGAGGGGTCGTACCGCCAGGCCCTGCACGACCGCCTGGCCGGCACGCTCGTGATCGACGTCCGGCCGCCCGCGCCGGGCGCAGTGGAACCCGCGCCGGGCCCCGTGGAAGAGGAGCCCGGCGAGCCCGACCTCATCGACGAGCCGGAGTCAGAGCAGCCGTAGCTGCCGGTCCTTTTTCGGGCGGCGGCGGGCCGCCTCCGGGCGGGTCACCAGCTCGGCCGGGATCGCGCGCAGGAACGGCGAGGGCTCCCGGCGGCGCGTGGACGACAGGAACAGGTGCGTCTGCGCCCGCGTCATGCCGACGAAGAACAACCGGCGCTCCTCCGCCTCGTCGCTGTCCGGCAGCCGCAGCGGCAGCAGCCCGTCCTCGCAGCCGATGACGAACACGGCAGGGAACTCCAGTCCCTTGGCCGCGTGCAGGGTCAGCAGCGCGATCCGGTCCGCGCGCGGGTCGTACGCGTCGACCTCGGCGCCCAGCGCCAGCTCGCTCAGGAACGCCTCCAGGTCGTCGCCGTGGCGGTCGGCGAGCGGCGTCATCAGCTCGGCCGCCGATCGCAGCACCGCCTCGTCGTGCGCCTCGGCGAGCACGCCGGTCGCGGCCCGGAGCCGGTCGCGCAGCGGCCCGCCGTGGTGGCGGAGCTCGTGCGCGAGGTCCCGCACGCCGGGCCGGCCCAGCAGCCGGTCGTGCGAGCGCTTCTGGTACGGCATGCCCGACCGCGTCAGCGCCTCCATCACCGCCTCGGACTGGGCGTCGGTCCGGTACAGCACGGCGATGTCGGAGAAGTCCAGGTGGTCGGCGTGGTGGCCGTCGGAGCGCCCGGAGTCCATCGAGTGGAAGGACGAACCACCGAGCAACCGGTCGATCGTGCCGACGACGTGGTCGGCCTCGGCCTGCGCGTCGGCGGTCTCGTGCACCTGGATGAGCCGGTCGCCGGAGCGCTGGGGGAGGAGCTTGCGGTCGGGCACGAGGCTGGTGGCGGCGATCGCGCGTACGGCCCCGTCGACGATCGCCGGCGCCGACCGGTAGTTGCGGGTGAGCTGGACCGTCGTCGCACCGGCGAAGTCCTCCTGGAAGCGCAGGAAGAAGCCGACGTCCGCGCCGCGGAAGGAGTAGATGGCCTGGTCCGGATCGCCGATCGCGGTCAACCCGCCGTCCACTGGAGCCGCTCCGCCGTCCAGCGGGTCCGGTTCGCCGTCCGCCGGGGCGGAGCCGAAGGCCGCCGGATTCGTTCCGCGGTCCACCGGGTCCGCTCCGCCGTCGGCTCGACCCGGTCCGCCGCCGGGCCGGGTCAGCAGGCGCAGCAGGGCGTACTGCGTCTCGTCGACGTCCTGGTACTCGTCGACGCTGATCCACGGCCAGCGGTCGCGGTAGGTCTCGGCGAGTTCGGCGTCCTCGCCCAGGAGGCGCACGGGCAGGCGCAGCAGGTCGGTGAAGTCGGCGAGGCCGCGTTCGCGCAGCCGCTTCTCGAACGAGCTGCGGGACTCGGACTCCTCCCGCCCGGTCCCGCTCTCCGGCCGGTCGAACCCGGCGAGCAGCCGCCGCGCCTCTTTGTCCGAGCCGGTCATCTCCCGCGCCACGTCGAGCCGGTCGGTCTCGTCGGCGATCCGGAACCCGTCGGGGAGCCCGGCGCGGGTGTGCTGCTCGCGCAGGATCAGCGCGCCCAGACCGTGGAAGGTCGTCACGGTGAGCCGGCGGGCGCGGCCGGGCAGGAGCGCGTCGAGGCGCTCGCGCATCTCCTCGGCCGCCCGGCGGGTGAACGTGATCGCCAGGCACCGCTCGGGCGGGACGCCGCGCTCGCCGACGAGGTGGGCGATGCGGTGCGTGAGTGTACGGGTCTTGCCGGTGCCCGGCCCGGCGATGATCAGTAGCGGCCCGCCGGGATGCGCGGCCGCCGCCCGCTGGTCGGGGTCCAGCCCGTCCAGCACCGACCCGTCCGGCTCCCTGGGGGCCGTAGGGTTGCCCGGCGCCGACCCGTCGGCCGGCTCCTGAGCGCCCGGCGCCGACCCGTCCGGCTCCTGAGCGCCCGGCGCCGACCCGTCCGGCCGCTGAGGGGCCGCGGGGTCGTTCGGTGTCGACTCCTCGACGGCCTCGACGGCCTCCAGGATGTCCTGCTGGCCCTCGATCGGTATTTCGTCGGGGATGACCTTCTCGACCTCTTCAGCGGCCTCTGAGGGCTGTGGGGCGGCGCTCTCGAGCGGGGACGGACGGTCGTCGGCGCCCGGCACGTGGAACAGACCGGGTTCGCGGACCGCGGGCGCCGGGTCCCGTACGGCCGTGGCGGGGGCGGTGGACGGCTCGGGCAGGTCGAACAGGCCCGAGTCGTCGGGTGCTCCCAGGAGGCCGACGGCGCGCTTCCCCTCCCGGCGCAGCTCGCCCGTCTCGAAGAGCCGGATCACGCCGTACTCGCCGTCGTAGCCCGCGTCGCGGATCACCTCGCCCCGGCGCAGCCGGGCGATCGCCTCGGCCAGCAGCTCCCCGCCCGCCCGGCGTACGTCGTCGAGCGGCACCTCGTCCAGGATCGCCAGCTCCGGGCCGAGCGTCGCCACCAGCTCGGCGATGTGGCCGAGCACGGACTTGGACCGCGGCCCGACCCCGCGGATCTCGCTGACGATCTCCGGCAGCGGGATGAGGTTGCGGAAGTCCGCCGCGCCCTCGGGCCGCCGCCCCTCGGGGTGGTCGGCGAGCTCGTCGACGCGGTACAGCACGCCGACGGTGAGCGGGCGGCCGCAGGAGGGGCAGCGTCCGTCCTGCGCCTTGGTCTCCTCCGGCTCCAGTCGCACCCCGCACTTGCGATGCCCGTCGAGGTGGTACTTGCCCTCCTCGGGGAAGAACTCGACGCTGCCGGCGTACCCCTCGCCGGTCTCCAGCGCGGCGCGCAGGGCGTAGTAGTCCAGGTCCGTCGAGAAGGCCGACGCCTCCCGGGCCAGCGCGGGCGGGGAGTGCGCGTCCGAGTTGCTGACGAGGCGGTACCGGTCCAGGGAGCCGACCCGCCAGTTCATCAGGGGATCGGAGGACAGGCCGGTCTCGACCGCGAAGATGTGGTCCGCGAGGTCGTCGTAGCAGTCGGCGACGGCGTCGAACCCGGACTTCGACCCCAGGACGGAGAACCACGGCGTCCACACGTGCGCGGGTATGAGGTACGACCCCGGGTCGCTCTGCAGCGTGATCTCCAGCAGGTGGCGGGAGTCGAGGCCGAGGATGGGCCGTCCGTCCGAGGTCAGGTTCCCGATGCGGGACAGCGCGGCGGTGATGCGCTCGGCCGCCTCGAACGTGGGGGCATAAAGAAGGTGATGCACCTTCCGTGTACGTTCACCCTTTTTGTAGATGGTTGAGATCTCCACCGAGAGCAGAAAGCGCACCGGAGCCCGGCAGGCGGGCGGTAGTGTACGGGCCACCCGCCGCTCCAGCTCGGGCCGCAGCCGGAACAGCCCCGGTTCGGCGGGAACGAGGTTCTGCCGCAGCTCCTCCATCCACGCCGGATGCGTGAAATCCCCGGTGCCCACGACCGATACGCCTTTGCGTCCGGCCCACCAGGCCAAGTGTTCAAGGTCACAGTCCTTGCTGCAGGCGCGGGAGTACTTCGAATGGATATGAAGGTCCGCGTAGAACATCACGTCGTCGCCGCCGTCTCTCGATCGTCCGACCCAACCGCATTGGATCCTGCCATGCCCCGGGACTTATGATCGCCCGATCGCCGGGGCGGCCGGATTCCCTGGAAGCCCTTGCTCACAGGGGATCGCGGACTCCGCGGCGGTGGTCCGCACGGCGCATTCCCATGCACCGTGGGGCTTAAGGGCTGCTTCGCGGCTGTTATTCGCGATGCCGGAGGTGTCGCTAAAACGGAGAGACGCCCGTTTACTGAACGAGCTGCCGCCGGTGTCGTACGGGCCGCGCGAAGTCCCGGACGCTGCGGGAACGCCGATGGCGGGCCCGTACGTTGATCAGTCGGCTCGGGGCCGGACTCGACCAATCCCGCGCCACCGTGCGGCCCAGATGTTCGCGGCCGTCGGGCCCGAAAGGGGGCGGTGCACCTCCCGGCGAGGTGCCGGGAGACAATTTCATGGTGAGGATGCAGGTCCAAGAGCACAGCGTTCGGGGCAGGCGTCCGTTTAACCCGACCGGAACGGAAGGCGTGGGTTGGATGTGGAAGGACCTGGCGGCGCTGGCGCCGCCTCTCACGGTGGCCGCCGCGTTCTTGGCAGGCGTGTTCTGGGTGGTGCGACGAGAGATGGGCGGTAAGCGACGGCGCGAACGTACCCCCGAGAAGCGCCGGAGCGGCGAGTAACCCGGAGGATCCGGAGCGATTGCCGGGGATAACGCTGCGTAACGGGCGTGCTAAACTCGGATCTGTGGTTCGAATTGTCATCGGCCACCGTGGCGGTATATCTTTGGCAACCGAATGCAGTTTGCTCCGGTGAAAGGTCAGTCTCCATGGCAGAGCAGATCATTAAGCGCCTCATCGACGACCTCGATGGCGGCGAGGCGGAGGAGACGGTTCCGTTCTCTATCGACGGTGTCTCCTATGAGATCGATCTCAGCAGCGACAACGCGAAGAAGCTGCGTGATTCTCTGTCGCCGTTCGTGGAGCACGCGCGGAGGGCCGGTGTGGGACGCCGCCGCCGCAGCCGTGCCGCCTCGAGCCGCGAGCGTAGCGCGGACATCCGTGCGTGGGCGAAGGCGCGTGGGATCAAGGTCAACGAGCGCGGCCGCATCCCGGCGACTGTCGTCGAGGAGTACGAGCGCGCGCACTGACCCGCGGCACAGAGAAGTCAGACCGGCCCGTTGCCCGAGTTTTGTCGGCGGCGGGCCGTTCGCTTGCGGCGTACGGGGAACATCCGGGGGCCGCGCGGTAGTTGGATGAGGATGAACAGTCCTAGCCCGGGGAATCTTCTCTGGTACGGCGCCGAGGTAGGGACCGCGGGGCGGGCTAGCATGCGGGAGGACAGGGTCGGACATCCCGGCCTCTGCCCGACCGCTCTGTGAGGAGCGACGAGATGTTCGAGAGGTTTACGGACCGCGCGCGGCGGGTTGTCGTCCTGGCTCAGGAAGAGGCCAGGATGCTCAACCACAACTACATCGGCACCGAGCACATCCTCTTGGGCCTCATCCACGAGGGCGAGGGTGTTGCCGCCAAGGCTCTGGAGAGCCTGGGCATCAGCCTCGAGGCCGTCCGCCAGCAGGTCGAAGAGATAATCGGCCAGGGGCAGCAGGCTCCTTCGGGACACATCCCGTTCACTCCGCGGGCGAAGAAGGTCCTTGAGCTGTCGCTGCGCGAGGCGCTGCAGCTCGGCCACAACTACATCGGGACCGAGCACATCCTGCTGGGCCTGATCCGCGAGGGTGAGGGCGTGGCGGCCCAGGTCCTGGTGAAGCTGGGCGCCGATCTGAACCGCGTCCGCCAGCAGGTCATCCAGCTGCTGCACGGTTACCAGGGCAAGGAGCCGGCGTCGTCCGGCGGCCCGTCGGAGGCGGCGCCTTCGACCTCGCTGGTGCTGGACCAGTTCGGCCGCAACCTGACCCAGGCCGCGCGCGAGGGCAAGCTCGACCCCGTCATCGGGCGAGAGAAAGAGATCGAGCGGGTCATGCAGGTGCTGTCCCGCCGTACCAAGAACAACCCGGTGCTGATCGGGGAGCCCGGCGTCGGCAAGACCGCCGTCGTGGAGGGCCTGTCCCAGAAGATCGTCAAGGGCGAGGTGCCCGAGACGCTGAAGGACAAGCAGCTCTACACGCTGGACCTCGGCGCCCTGGTCGCCGGTTCCCGCTACCGCGGTGACTTCGAAGAGCGCCTGAAGAAGGTGCTCAAGGAGATCCGCACGCGCGGCGACATCATCCTGTTCATCGACGAGCTGCACACGCTCGTCGGGGCGGGCGCCGCCGAGGGCGCGATCGACGCCGCCAGCATTCTGAAGCCGATGCTGGCCCGCGGTGAGCTGCAGACCATCGGCGCCACGACGCTGGACGAGTACCGCAAGTACCTGGAGAAGGACGCCGCGCTGGAGCGCCGTTTCCAGCCGATCCAGGTGGCCGAGCCCTCGCTCAGCCACACGATCGAGATCCTCAAGGGCCTGCGGGACCGCTACGAGGCGCACCACCGCGTGTCGATCACCGACAGCGCGCTGGTGGCCGCCGCCCAGCTCGCCGACCGCTACATCAGCGACCGGTTCCTGCCCGACAAGGCGATCGACCTCATCGACGAGGCGGGCTCGCGGATGCGGATCCGCCGCATGACCGCGCCGCCGGACCTGCGCGAGTACGACGAGAAGATCGCCGATGTGCGGCGCGAGAAGGAGTCCGCGATCGACGCGCAGGACTTCGAGAAGGCCGCCGCGCTGCGCGACAAGGAGAAGCAGCTTCTCCAGGCCAAGGCGCAGCGGGAGAAGGAGTGGAAGGCCGGCGACATGGACGTCGTCGCCGAGGTCACCGAGGAGCTCATCGCCGAGGTCCTCGCCACGGCCACCGGCATCCCGGTCTTCAAGCTCACCGAGGAGGAGTCCGCGCGGCTGCTCCGCATGGAGGACGAGCTCCACAAGCGGGTCATCGGCCAGAACGACGCCATCAAGGCGCTGTCCCAGTCGATCCGCCGTACCCGCGCCGGCCTGAAGGACCCGAAGCGTCCGGGCGGTTCGTTCATCTTCGCCGGCCCGTCCGGTGTCGGTAAGACGGAGCTGTCCAAGACCCTGGCGGAGTTCCTGTTCGGCGACGAGGACGCGCTGATCCAGCTTGACATGTCCGAGTTCATGGAGAAGCACACGGTCTCGCGGCTGTTCGGCTCCCCGCCCGGTTACGTCGGGTACGAAGAGGGCGGCCAGCTGACCGAGAAGGTCCGCCGCAAGCCGTTCTCCGTCGTCCTGTTCGACGAGATCGAGAAGGCCCACCCGGACATCTTCAACTCGCTGCTGCAGATCCTGGAGGACGGTCGCCTGACCGACGCCCAAGGCCGGGTCGTCGACTTCAAGAACACCGTCGTGATCATGACGACGAACCTCGGCACCCGCGACATCTCCAAGGGCGTCTCCGTCGGCTTCGCCCGGGAGAACGACCAGCAGGGGTCGTACGACCGGATGAAGGCGAAGGTCAACGAGGAGCTCAAGCAGCACTTCCGGCCCGAGTTCCTGAACCGTGTCGACGACACCGTGGTCTTCCACCAGCTCACGCCGAAGGAGATCATCCAGATCGTCGACCTGATGATCGCCAAGGTGGACGAGCGGCTGAAGGACCGCGACATGGGCATCGAGCTTCGCCAGGAGGCCAAGGACCTGCTGGCCGAGCGCGGGTACGACCCGGTGCTGGGCGCCCGTCCGCTGCGCCGCACGATCCAGCGGGAGATCGAGGACAACCTGTCCGAGAAGATCCTGTACAACGAGCTGCGCGCCGGCGAGATCGTCATCGTCGGTGTCGAGGGCACCGGCGAGACCGCCAAGTTCACCTTCACCGGTGAGCCCAAGCCCAGCTCGGTGCCCGACTCCCCGCCGCCCGCGGCCGAGTCGGTCAACCGCCCGTAGTACGAGCACGCCAGAGGCCCCGCGTTCCACCCGGAACGCGGGGCCTCCGGCGTTCCCGCAGCCGCCGCGCCAAAGCGCGGGGCGCTGTGCCAAAGCGCGGGCGCTGTGCCAAAGCGCGGGGGCGCTCAGCAAAGCGCGGAGCGCTGTACCGAAGGCTCGGTGAAGCTGATCGAGACGGAGCTGTGGCACCCCAAATAGTGCGGAATGTCGGCCGGTGGCAGGCTGTTGACCGAGCTTTTCGCTCGCCGGGCGGTATTCGAGGGAGAGGGAGACGAATGGAGTACGTGAAACTCGGCACGACCGGCATGGACGTGTCGCGGATCTGCGTGGGGTGCATGAGCTTCGGCCTGCCCGACCGGGGGAACCACGCCTGGACCCTGGACGAGGAGCAGAGCCGCCCGCTGATCCGTCGCGCCGTCGAGGCCGGGATCAACTTCTTCGACACCGCCAACGTCTACTCGGACGGCACCAGCGAGGAGATCGTCGGACGGGCCCTGGCCGAGTACGCCCGGCGAGACGAGATCGTTCTGGCGACCAAGGTGCACGGGCGGATGCGGCCCGGCCCGAACGGCGGCGGGCTGTCCCGTAAGGCGATCATGACGGAGATCGACAACAGCCTGTGCCGTCTCGGCACCGACCACGTCGACCTCTACCAGATCCACCGCTGGGACCCCTCGACGCCCATCGAGGAGACCATGGAGGCGCTGCACGACGTGGTGAAGGCCGGCAAAGCCCGCTACATCGGCGCCTCGTCCATGTACGCCTGGCAGTTCGCCAAGGCGCAGTTCACCGCGGAACGGCACGGGTGGACACGCTTCGTGACCATGCAGAACCATTACAACCTCCTCTACCGGGAGGAGGAGCGCGAGATGATGCCGCTCTGCGCCGACCAGGGCGTCGGCGTCATCCCGTGGAGCCCGCTGGCCCGTGGCCGCCTCACCCGCGCCTGGGACGAGACGACCCACCGCACCGCCACCGACGAGTTCGGCAAGACCCTCTACCAGGAGGGAGACCGGGAGATCGTCGAGGCCGTCACCGAGATCGCCGAGGCCCGTGGCGTGCCGCGCGCCCAGGTGGCGCTCGCCTGGGTGCTGGGCAAGCCGTTCGTCACGGCGCCGATCGTCGGCATGGGACGGGAACGGCACCTCGACGACGCCCTGGCCGCACTGGAACTGCGGCTCACCGACGACGAGATCACCCGCCTGGAGAAGCCCTACACCCCGCGCGCGGTCGTCGGCCACTCCTGATCCGCGGTCATTCCGCGCGCGGACGGGCCGCATGGGCGAAGCGGCCGTCGGCGGACCGCCGCACTTCGCCCCCGCGTCGCAGGCTCCGCGTTCGGCACGGAACGCGGGGCCTCCGCGTAGCGCGGCCGCCTGGTCCCGCGCTGGAGGCAGTACTTCCGGATCAAGCGGACGGGTAGACCTCGACCTCCGCGTAGTGCCCTGATGCCTTCTTGAGCTTGGCGTCGCTTGTCACCAGCGGGCAGTCGAGCGCTTCGGCCAGCGCGATATAGCAAGCGTCGTAAGCGGTGAAGTCGTCGCGGAGGGTCCAGATGCGGTCCGCCAGCCCCGTCGTGACATACCGGTATATGACCAGATCTTCGTATTCATGCCATGCGTCACGCGCCTGATCGGGGTGGAGCTTCTTTCCGCGCACCAACCCCCGAAGCCCGCTGAGGAACTCGACATCAAGGAGATGCGGGGCATGTAGTTGAGCGCCTTCCAGGCGCGTGAGGAGTTCCGGATTGGGATCCCGGGCCTCGAAGGCATGGAGAAGCGCCGATGAGTCGGGGACGACCAGCCTCACTCTTCGCGCCCTTCCTTGATGGCGGTGAGGATGTCGTCGACCGTCGGGCCCTCTTCGCGCGCACGGCGGGCCGCGCGCTTGAAGACCTCCGTCTGCGTGGGGCGATTGGCGATTTCGATGATCTGGTCGAGGAGGTACTCGGACACGGAGAGTCCCGCCGCCGCCGCACGCGCGCGTACCGTCGAGTGCACGTCATCCGGGACGTTGCGGATCTGCAGGTTCTTCGCCATGGTTCGAGCGTACATGCGGTTCACGTGTCGCACATGCGTTCCGCATGAATCGCCGAGGCTCATGGCGGGCCGCGCGCCCAGGCGGCGCTCGCCTGGGTGCTGGGCAAGTCGTTCGTCACGGCGCCGATCGTCGGCATGGGGCTGCGGCGTTGGCTCGGAGGGCGCGCGGAAGGCTCGGGGAAGCTGATCGATAAGGCGCCGGTGCCACGAAATGACGCATTTTTCAGGCGGACGGCCCGCCATTCTCCGAGCATTCCGCTCGGTGGCCGGGGCGTCCGCCGCCGATCCGGTCGCCGCGCCCCGGTGCCGGATGGATGATCTCGCGTTCGGGCGTCCGGTCCTAGATTAAGATCACTTGCTCCAGGCACCTTACGGGAAGGTCGCGCGTGGAGACGAGCGAGGTCAACGGCGGGTCGGCGGGCGCCGCGCAGGGGACGGATCTGCGCACCGACATCGCGCATTCCGCGCGGATCTACGACTACATGCTCGGCGGTAAGGACAATTTCGCGGCGGATCGCGCCGCGGCCGACGAGATCGCCAAGCACCTGCCCACCCTGCCGATCTCGATGCGGGCCAATCGCGACTTCATGCTCCGCATGACCCGGTACCTGGTCACCGAGCTGGGCATCCGGCAGTTCCTGGACATCGGCACCGGCCTGCCGACCTCCCCGAACCTCCATGAGGTCGCCCAGGGGATCGCGCCGGAGACCCGTGTGGTGTACGTCGACAACGACCCGATCGTGCTGGCGCACGCGCGGGCGCTGCTGACCAGTTCCGCCGAGGGCAGGACCGCCTACATCGACGCCGATCTCCGGGACACCAAGGCCATACTGGACTCCGCCGACCTCCGCGGCACTCTCGACCTGAGCCGGCCGGTCGCGCTGACCCTCATCGCGATCCTGCAGTTCTTCGTCGACGAGGACGAGGCCCTCGCGGTCGTACGGTCCCTGGTGGCGCCGCTGGCGCCGGGCAGCGTGCTGGCCCTGTCGGTGGTGCCCACGGCGGAGGAGGAGAGCCCGCTGGCCGTTGGCGTGCGGGAGTACCGCTCGCAGGGCATCCCGATGAAGATGCGCACCGCGGCCGAGACCGAGCGCTTCTTCGAGGGTCTGGACCTGATCGAGCCGGGGGTCGTCAAGGTCACCGAGTGGCACCCCGCCGGGCCGGTCGACCTGGACGACCCGGTTCCCCACATGCTGGGCGGCGTCGCCGTCAAACGCTGAACCCCTTTCTGAAAGATTCACGGCTTTCGTTGACGCGGTGCGATGGGGTGTGTGCTATGGGAGCGCTCCCACAACGAAAGGACGCTCCGTGCGCACTGCCCCCGCACTGCTCTCGGTCGCGCTCGCCGCCGCCCTCGGCGGCAGCGTGCTCGCGGCACGGCCGGCCCAGGCCGCCACCGGTCCCGCACTGTCCGTCGACACCACCGCCGCCCGGCACGCGATCAGTCCCTACATCTACGGGATGAACTTCGCCGACGAGGCCCTCGCCCGTGACCTGCGCCTGCCGGTACGGCGCTGGGGCGGCAACGCGACCTCGCGGTACAACTTCCGCAACGACACCACCAACCGCGCGGCCGACTGGTACTTCGAGAACATCCCCAACGACAACCCCGACCCGTCCACGCTGCCGGACGGCTCGGAGACCGACCGCTTCGTCGACCAGGACCGGGCCACCGGCACGAAGACCATCCTCACCCTGCCGATGATCGGCTGGGTGGCGAAGGACCGGGCGAAGGCCTGCGGTTTCAGCGTGGCCAAGTACGGTCCGCAGCAGCAGACCGACCAGTGGGCCCCGGACTGCGGCAACGGCGTCAAGCCGGACGGCACCAAGATCACCGGCAACGATCCGACCGACACCAGCGTCGAGGTCGGCCCGCAGTACGCGAAGGACTGGATCGCCCACCTCAAGGGCCGCTACGGCGGCGCCGCCGACGGCGGAGTGCGGTTCTACGACCTGGACAACGAGCCGGACATCTGGCACAGCACCCAACGGGACGTACGCCCCACCGGGCTCGGTTACGACGAGCTCCGCGACCGTACGTACCAGTGGGCGGCGGCGGTGAAGGCCGCCGACCCGGACGCCAAGACGCTGGGACCGGTCGGCTGGGGTCTGAACTCGATCTTCTACTCCGGCCTCGACCAGGACGAGTGCAACCGCACCGGCTGCTGGTCGAACCCGCCGGACAAGGCGGCCCACGGCGGCGAGGACCTCGGGCCGTGGTACCTCGATCAGATGCGCGCGTACGAGCAGGCGCACGGCACCCGCATCCTGGACTACTTCGACATCCACCTGTACCCGCAGCAGTCCGGGGTCTCCGGCAGCGATCCGGGCGACGCGGCCACCCAGGCGCTGCGCCTGCGGTCCACCCGCCAGCTCTGGGACCCGACGTACGTTGACGAGAGCTGGATCAACCAGCCGGTGCAGATGATCCCCCGGATGCGCGGGCTGGTCGACCAGCACTACCCCGGCACGAAGACCGCGATGACCGAGTACAGCTGGGGCGCCTTCGGCGACATCAACGGGGCGCTCGCCGAGGCGGACGTCCTCGGGATCTTCGGCCGGGAGGGGCTGGACCTGGCCGACCTGTGGACCGCCCCCACGAGTGACCAGCCGGTCGCCGACGCGTTCCGGATCTACCGGAACTACGACGGCAAGGGCGGGGCGTTCGGCGAGACCTCGGTCAAGGCGACCAGCGAGGACCAGGGCAAGCTCGCGATCTACGCCGCCGAGCGGTCCGGCGACAAGGCCCTCACGATGGTCGTCGTGAACAAGACCGGCGACGACCTGACCAGCCCGGTCGCGCTCACCGGGGCCTCCGCCGGAACCGCCCAGGTCTACCGCTACAGCTCCGCGGACCTGACCGGCGTCGTACGGCAGGCCGACCAGCCCGTCACCGCGACCGGCTTCAACGCCACCTTCCCGGCCAATTCGATCACCATGGTCGTGCTGCCGAGCGGCGGCCAGGGCGACACCCAGCCGCCGACCGCGCCGGGCGGGCCCGTGGCGGGGACGGTCACGAGCGACAGCGTCGGCCTGAGCTGGGCGGCGTCGACCGACGACACGGGGGTGGCCGGCTACGACGTCCTGCGGGTCGACGGCGGGACGACGACGAAGGTGGGCGATGCCACCGGCACCTCGTACACGGTGACGGGGCTGACCCCGGACACGTCCTACACCTTCGCCGTCCGGGCACGCGACAAGGCCGGCAACCCCTCACCGGTCTCCCCGTCGGTGACCGTACGGACGACGGCCACGTCTTCGGGGACCTGCACGGTGGCGTACACGATCTCTAGCACCTGGCCGGGCGGCTTCACCGCCGGTGTCGCCGTCACCAACACCGGAACGACGGCGATCGACGGGTGGAAGCTGGCGTTCGACTTCCCCGACGCCGGTCAGCGGGTCACGCAGGGCTGGTCCGCCACCTGGCAGCAGACCGGTAAGAGCGTGACCGCGACCGGCCTGAGCTGGAACGGCCACCTGAGTCCCGGCGCGTCCACGACCGTCGGGTTCAACGGCGCCTGGACCGGCCAGAACCCGGTGCCGACGGCGTTCACCCTGAACGGACAGAAGTGCGGTAGCTGACCGTAGTGCCGGAGGCCCGCCACCGCGCGGGCCTCCGGCTCGGGCCGCTCCGTGGAGCGGAGACCTCGACGCATTCGGTCTCGCCCTGAGCGCTGTAGGTGCTCTTTCGCCATTGGGACATGACTCTCATCCTTCCTCGACGTACGCCTGAATCATCTCTGCGGACAAGTCGGGTGGCAACGCCAGAGCTGCAAGTTGCTCGAAGCTCTGCTGAACGTCGAGAGCGGCCGGCGCGGCGTCGTCGTCCGTGGCCGGGACCGCCGGCGGGACGGTCCGCGCCCACTCGGCCCAGTCCGCGAGGGCCTGGTAGATCCGGGTCGCGGCCTCCACGGCCACGCGCATGGACCGGGTCTGGTCGCTCGTCCCGAAGTCACCGCGGTCTGAACCTCGCGGTCGGACCGACCGGCGGCGCAGCGACGGGCCGGTACTTCGACGGCGGCAAGGAGGCGAGGGCGCACCACGGCACCTACGACCCGGAGGTCCGCGCCCGGCTGCGCGCCGTCACCGCCGAGCTGCTGGCGCCCTTCCTCGGCGAGGGCGCCCGGCGCGCCGTACGGTAGCGGTCTCAGTGGCCGATCGCGCCGTCGATGCGTTCGCGGAGCAGGTCGGCGTGGCCGTTGTGCCGGGCATACTCCTGGATCATCAGCGCGTACACCCAGCGCAGGGTCATCTCCACGCCGCGGCGCGGGTCGAGAAACGTCTCGTCGAGCGAGCGCCCCGCCGTCACCTCCCGGACGAGCTGGATCTCGCGGGCGTACGCGGCCAGGTCCGCCGCCGCGTCGGCGCCGGACACGTCGAACTCGGCGTTCAGATCGTCGTCGGTGCAGTACAGGTAGCCGGGCCGCTCCCCGGCGAACCGGTACCGGAACCAGTCGCGCTCCACCTCGGCCATGTGGCGGACCAGGCCGAGCAGCGACAGGCCGGACGGCTCGACACTGCGCCGCTTGAGCTGCTCGGCGGTCAGCCCGCCGCACTTCCACAGCAGCGTCCGCCGATGGTGGTCCAGCCACGCCTCGGCACTCGCGCGCTCGTCCGCCGTCACCGCCAGAACGGGAACGGAATCGCGCGCGATCTCCGGCGCCGTCCAGGTCACGAACTCACCTGCCTGTCTCCACAGGTCAGCAGGGCCGCCCCGCTCCACCATCCATCAGTACTGGTGGACTTCGTCAGGCCATGCGGTGATCTCGATGCAGTTGGAATCTCCGGTGCCGCTGTACGTGGCCTTGCGCCATCGCAGCTGTACCTCGACGCACTGGGACTCACCTTGGGTGCTGTACGTGCTCCGGCGCCATCCGGCCATACTCACGCCTCCTCTAGATACGCCTGGATCATCTCCCTCGTTAGATCCGGCGGCAATGCTAAAGCAGCGATCTGTTCGAACGCCTGCTGTGCGCGGATGACTTCGGCCGGAGTATCGATGAGCCGGCCCTCCGGCCAGCCGTCGGCGTAGGCGACATCCGGTTCGTCGGGTAGACGAATGATGGTGATCGGGCCGACGATCCCATCGTGGCTGCCGGCAGAGAAGGGAAGCACCTGCACCATCACGTTGGGACGCGGTCGGCACAGTGAGGCGAGCTGCTCGCGCATTACTTGGCAGTCACCGATCCGTCGACAGAGCACGGCTTCGTCGATGACTGCATGCAAGGTCGGTGCGTTGTCGCGATCGAGGAGTCTCTGTCGATCTATCCGCATTCGGACCACCCGATCCAACTCCTGCGGGGAGAGCGTGCGTCCGGGCAACTGGTTGAGAGCGCGGGCATATGCCGGCGTTTGCAAGAGGCCGGGAACGACCCGCATGTCGAAGAGTTTGACCAACAGCGCTCGCTGCTCAAGATCGACGAAGTCGCCGAAACGGCTGCTGTCCTCTTGGGCCTTTTTGGAGAGTTCGGCCATGACGCCGGGGAGGTTGAAGAGGGCGTCGGCGTGTTCGCCGAGGCCGGGTGGGGGCTTGCGGCGGCCTTGTTCGACGGAGGCGACCGTCCAGACGGACCAGGGGACGCGCTCGGCGAGTTGTTCGCGCGGCCAGCCCATGCGTTCGCGGTGGCGTCGTAGTTCGGTGCCGAAGTAGGAGACGAAGCCGGAGGAGTTCGTCATGGGTACGGGCTCCTTGTACGCGTGGGGGGAGAGCTGAGGGGTACGAGCTGGAACCATTTCGCAGCGTAATCACTCGGTGACACCATCGTCAGGCAGATGGAAAATCCGATCACAGGAGGTCACCCGTGCAGATGAAGGTCGAGGGCGTGTACGTCTCGACGTGCGCCCATGTCCCCGAGGACACGGCACTGCGGGTCGTCCGGCACGCGGACGAGGAGATCACTTCCGTGCGGTTCGGCGAGGACGAACTGCTCGTCGTCGAACTCGACGACGCCATGGTCCCAGCCCTCATCGAGGCCATCCAAGGAGCGCATCAGCCCGAGGCCGACACGGTCTGATCGAGGGTCGAGAGCCGGGGCGTACGCGCCCCGGCTCTGCCGGGCCGAGCACCACTGCTTTGAGAGGTCAGCGGGGGAGGGTGAAGCGGCCGTCGTCCAGGGGGTCGATGAGGCCGTCCTCGATGAGCGACGCGAGGGCGCGCTCACGCTGCCGTACGTCGTCCCACGCGTCATCCAACGCCGCGCGCTCCACGGGGCCGCTGGCGTGCCGCAGAACGGCGAGGAGACGGCCCCGGCACTGGCGGTCCGTCCCGGCGTACGTCTGGCCCTTCCGGGCGGGGCCGTCGTACGGGGGTTTGCCCGCCAGCCGCCACGCGCAGGAGGCGATCACCGGGCAGTCGGCGCAGCGCGGAGTCCGGGCCGTGCACACGAGCGCCCCCAGTTCCATCACCGCCACACCCCAGGTCGCGGCCGTCTCCGCGTCCGGCGGCAGCAGCGACTCGGCGAGGCGGACCTCGCCGGCCGTCTGGGTCTTCGGCGGGTACTCGACGCCGGTGACCATTCGGGCCAGCACCCGGCGCACGTTGGTGTCCAGCACCGCGTGCCGCTGCCGGTAGGCGAAACTCGCCACCGCCGCGGCCGTGTACGCGCCCACGCCCGGCAGCGCGCGCAGGTCGTCGTACGCGGACGGCACCTGCCCGTCGTGCCGCTCGACGATCGCGCGGGCGCTCGCGTGGAGGTTGAGCGCGCGCCGCGGGTAGCCGAGCCGTCCCCAGGCGCGGACGGCCTCGCCCGGCGGCTCCGCGGCCAGTGCGGCGGGCGTGGGCCAGCGGGTCAGCCACGCCTCGTACGTGGGCAGGACCCGGGAGACCGGCGTCTGCTGCAGCATGATCTCGCTGACCAGGACCGCCCAGGGGGAGGCGTCCGGCCGCCGCCAGGGCAGATCCCGCGCGTGTTCGGCGTACCAGCTGAGAATGGGTTCGGCGTAGGTAGGTCGGTGCATGGTGAGTTCGATCCTGACACGGCGGGTCGCGATAGCACGCACTGATCAAAAAAGGATACTTAGAGTATGGACTCCGATACGCAGGGGGACCTGGGGGAGGCGGACGCCTACTGGCGCCGCCGGGTCTACGTCCTGGCCGGGGGGATCACCGCCATCGGCCTGATGGCGTGGGCCTGCTCGGGTCCCGATCACAAGAAGTCGACGGCCCAGGTGCGCAACGCGGCGGCCTCGGTGACGCCGCTGCGGGTCACCGTGACCCCGGTGGCGACGCCGACGGTGACGCCGGCGACTCCGGCGGCCACGGTGACGGTCACCGTGACGCCCGGCCTGCCCGCCGCGAAGCCGCGCGGCGGGGATCCCTGTGACGACAAGGACGTGGTCGTCGGGCTCACGCCGAGCAAGGACGTCTACCAGGACAGGGAACACCCGAGGTTCCGGATCAGCGTGGTGAACACCGGCCGCCGGGCCTGCACGTTCGACGTGGGCGCCAAGGCGCTGCGGCTGCGGATCACCTCCGGCTCGGACTCGATCTGGTCGTCCGACCGGTGCGCCGCCGGACCCGCGTCCGATCTTCGGCTCCTACGGCGCGGGGTGCCGTACATCGCGGACGTCGACTGGGACAGAACGCGCTGCGGCGGCGACTCCCGCGCCCGCCCGGGGACGTACGTCGTCACCGCCAAGAGCGGCGGCGTCCGCACACAGAGCCAGGTCTTCCGCCTGCGCTAGAACCGGATGACAGACGGTGCCGTCGCCCAGCGAGTCCGAATCGAATGCTCCGACGCCACCGTAGTCGGCACTGCCCGCGTCCGCCCGGCGTCCGATGCGGTGACGTCGGTGTGAGTGGTGGCGCGGCAGTCGTGTCGCAGCACAGTAACCACAAAAGCCCGCGTACCGCGGGTTGCAATCTAGAAACCGTCGTTCGCGCGTCAGAGCGCGCGGACCAGATGACAGCGGAGAGTCCTCATGCACATGATCCTCGGCATCGCCGTCCTCGCGGCCGTCGTCGCGTTCATCATCGGCTACAGCTTCGAAGGCCTCATGGGCGTCGCCTACGGCATCGCCACCTTCGGCGGCGGCTTCGGCGGCGGCTTCATCGGCAATCACGACGGCGGCATCATCAGCGTCTTCTGGCTCGGCGGGATCGGCGTCGCCATCGGCTTCTCCGTCGTCTGGTGCTCCTGCGAGTGCCTCCGCTGGTGCCACGACTGGTACATCCGCCGGTGCTTCTACTCGCGCCGGTGACGGCGTCTTTCACTCGGCGGACCGGCCTGACGGCCGGTCTCGCTCGCAAGCGTCTGGTCCTGCGGCCTCGGCCGCGGGACCAGTTCCTTTTTCGGCGTACGACAGTCGGCCCCGGCACCCCGACCCATGCCCGCTCGCGCCCGCAGCGGTGACGCCGGTGCGCGGTGGTGGCGTGGCGGTCGTGCCGCGGCACAGTAGCCACTGCAGTCCGCGTACGGCGGGCGGCAGTCAGGATTCGATCGTCCGCGCGTCATAGCGCGCGGACCGGATGACAACGGAGATCCTCATGATCAGCGTCGTGGCAATGGTCGCCGTGGCCTTCTTCCTCGTCGTCGTCTCTTCCGCCGTGGGCTACCTCCTCGGCCACGGCAGAACCGCCTACGGTGCCGGGACCGGTGGCCTCCTCGGCTGCGTCTACGGTGCCTGTGACGGCAGGGTCGGCAGCGTCATCATCTTCGGCCTCATCTGCGCCGTCTGCGGTGCCGTCATCGTCGGAACCGGTCGTCGGCCCCGTTGGTAGCCAGGAGGCGCGATGCCACTCGGCGGACCGGTTCGGCGACCGGTCCCGCTGCCAAGCGTCTGGTCCTGCGGCCTCGGCCGTGGGACCAGTTCTCTTTTTCGGGGGGTGAAAGGGGCACGCCGCCCGCGCCGACCGACACGATTCCGTCTGGATTCGAGGCAGGGTCGTCTTGACCATCCGGGATCGGCATCCTTGGCGCCAGGACGGGTAGGGGCGGGCTACAGCGATCCATAGCGGAAGGGGAGTCGATATGAGCGCTCAGGACAAGGCCGCCAACACCGGCGACAAGATCAAGGGTAAGGCGAAGGAAACGGTCGGCAAGGTCACCGGAAACGAGGAGATGGAAGCCGAGGGCAAGGCCGACCAGGTCAAGGGTGACGCCAAGCAGGCGGGCGAGAAGGTCAAGGACGTCTTCAAGGACTGATCCCGGCGATCCTCTCTGGAACGCACGTTTCGAACGCAGGGCCGCAGCCAGGAGGGCTGCGGCCCTGCGCGTGGGTTCCGCGGGCGGCGCTCCACACGGGGCGGCCGGTTTCGCCCGCGCCGGGCCGCCGGGTGGACCGGTCGCGTCAGACGTAGCGTTCGAGGATGGAGGACTCGGCCAGGCGGGACAGGCCCTCGCGGACGCTGCGGGCGCGGGACTCGCCGACCCCGCCGACCGACTGCAGGTCGTCGATGCTGGCGGCGAGGAGCTTCTGCAGGCCGCCGAAGTGCTCGACGAGGCGCTCCATCAGCAGGGACGGCAGGCGGGGGACCTTGGCGAGCAGCCGGTAGCCCTTCGGGCTGACCGGCGTGTCCAGCGGGTCGTTGCCGCCGAAGTCGAGGACGTCCGCCACGGTGGCCAGGTCGAGGAGCTCGGAGGCCGACAGCTGGTTCAGCGCGGCGAGGACCTCGTCGACCGAGCGGGTGTGATCCTCCGGCTGGTAGTCGCGGACGATCAGCTCACGGTCGATGTCGACGCCGGAGACCAGCTCGTCGAGCTGCAGGGACAGCAGTCGCCCGTCGGTGCCGAGCTCGACGACGTAGCCGTTGATCTCGTCGGCGATGCGGCGCACCATCTCCAGGCGCTGCACGACCGCGCTGACGTCGCGCGCGGTGACGAGATCCTCGATCTCCAGCGCCGACAGGGTGCCGGAGACCTCGTCGAGCCGCAGCTTGTAGCGCTCGAGGGTGGCGAGGGCCTGGTTGGCGCGGGACAGGATGGCCGCCGAGTCCTCCAGGACGTAGCGCTGGCCGTCGAGGTAGAGGGCGATGATCCGCATCGACTGGCTGACCGACAGCACCGGGTAGCCGGTCTGGCGGGCGACCCGCTCGGCCGTGCGGTGCCGGGTGCCGGACTCCTCGGTCGGGATCGTCGGATCCGGCATCAGGTGCACGCCGGCGCGCACGATGCGGGTGCAGTGGGCGTCGATGACGATAGCGCCGTCCATCTTGGCCAGCTCGCGCAGCCGGGTGGAGGAGAACTCGACGTCGAGCTCGAAACCGCCCGTGCACAGGCCGGCGACGACGCGGTCGTAGCCCATCACGATCAACGCACCGGTGTGACCACGAAGGATGCGTTCCAGCCCGTCGCGGAGCTGCGTCCCAGGAGCGACCGCGGCAAGCGTTGCGCGGCGTCGCTCGTCTCTGCCCTTGTCTTGTGCTGGCACGTGACCCCCGGAGGTCTCTGAACGGCGGTCAGTTTATCGGTGAACGCGGAAAGCCGACCCGCTCCCCTCGCCCGACGGCGGTCGTACGGCGGTCACGCGTCCGCTCCCGCCGTCGCGAACGCGAGGCCGATCGCCGTCCACACGTCATCCACTTCTGTCACTTGCATACCCTCATCCGTCACGATCGTGCCACCGGCGCGGCCGGATGTGGGGTCGAGTGACCCGCCGGGCACGATGGCGCGCCGGTAGCCGAGCCGGGCGGCCTCGGAGAGCCGCCGCTTGGCCGCCTGCACGCCGCGCACCTCACCGGCCAGCCCGACCTCGCCGAAGGCGACCAGGTCGGAAGGCAGGGTGGCGTCGTTGGCCGCGCCCGCGACGGCGAGCGCCACGGCCAGGTCGACGGACGGCTCGCTGAGCCGCACGCCGCCGACCGTCGCGGCGTACACGTCGCGGTCGTGCAGCTTGATGCGGCAGCGGCGCTGCAGCACCGCGAGCATCATCGCGATCCGCGCGGAGTCGAGCCCGGACGTCATGCGGCGCGGGTTGGCCAGCGGGGAGGGGGCGACGAGCGACTGCACCTCCGCGACCAGCGGCCGCCGGCCCTCCAGCGTCACCGTCACGCAGGTGCCCGGCGCGGGCTTCTCCTGGCGGGTCAGGAACAGGCCGCTGGGATCGGCCAGCCCGATGATCCCCATCTCCGACAGGTCGAAGCAGCCCAGCTCGTCGGTGGGACCGTAGCGGTTCTTCACCGCGCGGATCATGCGGAGCCGGCTGTGCCGGTCGCCCTCGAAGTAGAGGACCACGTCCACGAGGTGCTCCAGGACGCGCGGACCGGCGATCGAGCCGTCCTTGGTCACGTGGCCGACGACGACCGTGGTGATGCCGCGCTCCTTGGCGACCCGGATCAGGTTGGCCGCCACCTCCCGGACCTGGCTCACCCCGCCGGCGGCGCCGTCCACCTCGGCGGACCCGATCGTCTGGATCGAGTCGACCACCAGCAGCTCCGGGGCGACGGAGTCGACCTGGCCGAGGACGGCCGCCAGGTCGGTCTCGGCGGCGAGGTAGAGCCGGTCGGCGATCGCGCCGATCCGGTCGGCCCGCAGCCGCACCTGCTCCGCCGACTCCTCACCGGTCACGTACAGCGCGGTGCCGCGGTCGGCGTGCAGCGCCGCGACCTCGAGCAGCAGGGTCGACTTGCCGATGCCGGGCTCGCCGGCCAGCAGCAGCACCGCCCCCGGCACCAGACCGCCGCCGAGCACGCGGTCGAGCTCGTCCAACCCCGTGGCGGTGGTCTGCGCGGCCTGGACATCGACCTCGCCGATCGGCCGGGCCGGCACGCTGACCGGGCCGGCCGTGACGACGCGCGCCGGTTTCGCCGCGCCCGCCACGTCGACGGTGCCCCACGCCTGGCACTCGCCACAGCGCCCGACCCACTTGGAGGCCTGCCAACCGCACTCGGCGCAGCGGTACGCCTGCTTCACGCTCTTCGCCATGCCCGCGACTGTACGGGCCGCCGCTGACAAATGAGAGTGACCCCGGTGACGGTGGGTGACATAGTAGTCACTGGCCGACTCCGGACAGGTATGTTGACTGGGCCTGTCCGCTGGTCCTTACTGGCGGGCAGAGGGGCAGGGGGAGGGCGCGATGCGCAGGTGGTCGGCACTCATGGCGTTGGTTCCGACGCTCGTCGCCGGCGGTTCCGAGCGGGCGTGCTCCGCCACCGGCGCCACCGGTGCCTCGGCGCGGGCGGCCGCCGCCGCCGGCCGCTACGTCGCGCTCGGCGACTCGTTCACGGCGGGGCCGTTGATCCCGCACCGGCACGGCACTCCGATCGCCTGCCTGCGCTCCGACCATAACTATCCGTCGCTGGTGGCGCGGATGTTGCAGCCCGCCTCGTTCACCGACGTGAGCTGCAGTGCCGCCACGACGGAGAACATGAGCCGGGCGCAGTCCGTCCTGTTCGGCAAGAACATCCCGCAGCTCGACGCGGTGACCCGCGACACCACCCTGGTGACGCTCGGCATCGGCGGCAACGACATCGGCTACAGCCGGATCGTGCTGACCTGCGCGACGCTCAGCCTCGCCAGTCCGCACGGCGCGCCCTGCACGCGCTACTACGGCTCGACCCTGGACCAACGGATCTCCGCCACCGCGCCGAAGGTCGCCGCGGTCCTGCGGGCCGTCCACACCCGCGCGCCGCACGCCCGCGTCATGGTGGTCGGCTATCCCCGGATGCTGCCCGCCCGTACGGGCTGCTGGCCGAACGTCCCCACCGCCTCCGGCGACATCCCGTTCCTCGACCGGTTCGAGCGGCATCTCAACACGATGCTCGCCGAGGAGGCCCGGCGCGGCGATGCGGACTTCGTCGACGCGTACCGCACCGCCCAGCGCCATGACATGTGCTCCACGGACCGGTGGGTCGAGGGCATCCTGGTCACGAACCCGGCCGCGCCCGTCCATCCGAACGCCAAGGGCATGCAGGCCGTCGCCGACCGCGTCCTCGCCGTGCTCGGCGCGTCCCGCGTGACCGGTGACTGATCCGGGTACGTGTCAGTAGCGCCGCCACCACAGGTTGACGGCGTAGTCGACCTCACAGCCCTCGACCTCGCTCAGGAACTCCGCGGCGAGCTCGGCCGGAAACTCGATCTTCAGTACGGCCTCGAGGTCCGCGCGGTCGTCGAAACGCCAGCGAATGTCCAGTGGCGTACGGGAGAACCCATGCCGAGACCAGAACCGCTCGACGGTGACGGGGTCGTAGGACGGCAGCCAGCGCCGGAACCACGCCCCGAACGTCGACCGCGTCGCGTCGTTGTCGATGACGAACGCCGCGCCCCCGCGTCGCACGACCCGGCGCAGCTCCGTGAGGCCCGGTTCGCAGCCGGGCCCGAAGAAGTACGCCCAGCGGGCGTGGACCACGTCCACCGACGCGTCGGGTACCGGGAGCGCCTGGGCCGCGCCCACGCGCACGGCCACGTCGGGGACGCCCGCGACGCGGCGGCGGGCGAGCCCGGCCAGACCGGCGTGCGGTTCGACGCCGACGACCTTCGCGGCCGTCCGCGCGAACGCCGGCAGGTGGAAGCCGGTGCCGCAGCCCACGTCGAGCACCACCGCGCCGTCCCACGGCCGGATCTCGCGCATGGCCCGCTCGATCCGGCCGTCCGGGTCGACCGCGCGGTTCTCCAGCTCATAGACCTGCGGGCTGTTCCAGATGTTGGGGCTGGCGATGGCTCCAGGGGCGATCACGCCTCCACGGTAGACGGCGTCGGCGGTGATCACGCCGCCGCGGTGGACGGCGCCCCGGAATACCACACCGTCGCGGCCGGCACCGGGACGGCTGGCCGGACCAGCCGATGGAACGCATAGGCTTGCCGATTGTGGAAGAAGTCCTCCAGGTCCCCGACGCGCCCATCGTTCTGTCCTCGGCGTCGGTCTACCCGGAGAAGACGCCGGCCGCGTTCGACCTCGCCGCGCGCCTCGGGTACGACGGCATCGAGATCATGGTCACCGCCGATCCGGCGAGCCAGGACATCGACGTGCTGCGCAGACTGTCCGACTATCACCAGATCCCGATCACGTCGATCCACGCGCCGTGTCTCCTGCTGACCCAGCGGGTCTGGGGGCGGGAGCCCTGGGGCAAGCTGATGCGCTCCAAGGACACCGCCGAGAAGCTCGGCGCCGACGTCGTCGTGGTCCATCCCCCCTTCCGCTGGCAGCGTGAGTACGCCCGGGAGTTCGAGCAGGGGCTCGCCCGCATGCAGGAGGAGACCGACGTCGTCTTCGCCGTGGAGAACATGTTCCCCGTACGGGCGCGCACGGCCGAGGTCGGGATGTACTCCCCGCATTGGAACCCCGTCGACCTGCCCTATCCCAGCGTGACGGTCGACCTGTCGCACGCCGCCGTGTCCGGCTCGGACCCGCTCGCGATGGCGGACGCCCTCGGTGACCGGCTCGCACACATCCACCTCGCCGACGGCATCGGCATCGTCAACCGCGACGAGCACCTGGTCCCGGGCCGGGGCAACCAGCCGTGCGCGCAGATGCTCGAGCGGCTGGCCGCCCAGCGGTACACCGGCCAGGTCGTCGTCGAGATCAACACGCGCCGTGCCACCGACCGCGAGCAGCGGGAGAGCGACCTCGCCGAGTCGCTGGCGTTCGCGCGCCTGCACCTGGCCGCGGCCGCGTCCGCCGGCCACTGGCAGGTGAACTCCGAGGGCGAGGTCACGCCCTCGTGACCGCGCCGGCGGCCCCGTCGCCCGTACGGGCCGCGCTGGAGCCGTCCGGCGGTATCGGTGACGAGGGGCGCCGCGGATGACGGCGCCGACGCGCCGCCCGGGACGCCGGCCGGGACCGTCCTCGTCGCGGGACGACATCCTGGCGGCCGCGCGCGTGCTGTTCGGCGAGCGCGGCTACGACAAGGCCTCGATCCGGGCCATCGCCCGCGAGGCGGGGGTGGACCCGGCGCTGGTCCACCACTTCTTCGGGGCCAAGGAGGAGCTCTTCGCGGCGGCGATGGAGTTCCCGGTGGACCCGGCGGTGTTCCTCGGGCAGGTGATGGCGGGCCCGCGGTCGCAGATCGGTGAGCGGATGGCGCGGACCTTCCTGCGGATCTGGTCGGATCCGCGGCTGCGCCCGCAGTTCGTCGGCATCTTCCGGTCGGCGGCCACCACGGAGCAGGGCGCGGCGCTGCTGCGGGACTTCATCACCCGGACGATCCTGACCCGCGTCGCCGACGCCCTGGACCTGCCGCCGCTGAACCTCGCGGCGGCGGCGGCCCAGATGATGGGCGTCGTGCTGCTGAAGTACATCGTGCAGGTCGAGCCGATGGCGTCGGCGACCGAGGACGATCTCGTCGCGCTGCTCGCGCCGACGCTCCAGCATTACCTCGAGGGCTGATCCGCCCGCCCCGCGATCAGGAGTCCGCGAGCGTGGCGCTGATCTTGGTGTGCACCGTCTTCAGCACCCGGCCGCCGCGGTCGTAGGCCCGGATGACCAGCGTCTTGTCGGGAGACCCCTCCCGTACCGGAGCCGACGTGTCGGTCCTCTTCCGCCACAGGAAGAATCCGTGGGAGACGGCGGCGTTGGAGGTCCGCCCGTCGGGCAGGGCGAAGGTCACGCGGGTCACGTCGGGCCGGACCCGGCCCGCGACCTCCGCCTGGACCCCGTAGGGGGTCAGGTCGCCGCGCGTCAGGTCGGAGCGGTGCAGGACGGGCTCCTGGGTGTCGTCGTCCAGGGAGATCACTCCGGTGAACGAGGAGAGCGACGGCTGCCAGGTGTTCGCGGTCTGATGCGGTATCCGATCGATGGCGGTCGGCAGGCCGCGGTTGTCGAGAGCGCAGGTTCGGTGCGCGACGGTGCTGCCGAGGAGTACGGCCTGCCCGAGGGAGTCCCGGTAGGTGACCAGGACCCGGAAGTCGGCGACGTGGGTCCCCGCCCCCGTCTTGTCCCCTACGCCGTCGTCATCGGCGGAGATGCCGGGCACGCTCGGATCGTCGACCATGCACGCGCGGACCACGTCGAGTTCCGCCGCGGTGTTCGATGGGAGACGGGAGTGACCTGTGGGGGTATCGGCCGTCATCGGCCGGACCGCTTCGGGCTCGGCACGGTCAGGACCTCCGCCGGTGATGGCGATCGACGCCAGCGCGATCGCGGCGATACCGGCGGTGGTTCCCGCGGCGATCCGCCTGGTGCGCCGCCGCTCCGCACCGCGTAGGGCGCGCCCGGCCAGTCGATCGCCGACCGGGTCGGTGTCCGCGACGCGGCCCGCCATCTGGTGCAGGGTGTCCTTCAGAGTCTCGTCCTGCCTCATGGTCATGTCAGCTCCTCGTCGTTTCGGGGGCGCGGTCCTCGGCCAGCGCGGCGAAGTCGGGCACCAGCTCCCGCAGCCGGGCCAGCGCGCGGTGGGTCTGGCTGCGCACGGTGCCGACCGAGCAGCCCATCACCTGCGCGACCTCCGCCTCCGGCAGATCCTCGAAGTACCGCAGGACGATGGCGGCCCGCCGCCGCGGTGGCAGGGCCAGCAGCGCGCGCTCGAGGGCGAGCCGCAGGTCGACCTGCCCGCTCGGGTCGGCGACGGAGCGGTCGGGCACGCTCGCGGTGACGGATTCGCGGCGCCATCGTGGGCTGCGCCAGCGACCCACCTGCTCGTGATACATCGCCTTGCGCACGTACGCCTCGGGGCTGTCCCGCACGCTTCCCCATCGGCCCGCGGTCTTGGTCAGTGCGCTCTGCAGCAGGTCCTCGGCCGCGTGCCGGTCGCCGGTGAGCACGTACGCGAGCCGCAGCAGGCTCGGCGTCCGCGCCGTGACGAACTCGGTGAACTGCCGACGCGCCTCGCGGTTCACGGGTCTCCTCTCGTCCTGTCATGTCGGTAGACGCGACGGGGGAGCGCCACTATGCCCCGCTCGCCGAGCGGATCCGAAAGTCCTGCGAGCGATCGGTGACGAAGCTCGGAGCCCTTGACACTTCAGGGACGTGAGCCTAATTTCAACGCATGATGAATTCTGTCATCGAGGCCCGGGACCTCCGGGTCGTGCGGGGCGGGCGCCCGGTTCTGCACGATCTGACCTTCGACGTGCCGCGCGGTTCCGTCGTCGGCCTGCTCGGGCCGAGCGGCTGCGGCAAGACGACGCTCATGCGGGCCGTCGTCGGCGTGCAGATCGTCCACGGCGGCACCGTCACCGTGCTCGGCCGCCCGGCCGGCCACCGCGAGCTGCGCCACCGCGTCGGCTACGCCACCCAGCGCGCGTCCGTCTACGCCGACCTCACCGTGCGGGAGAACCTGCGCTACTTCGCCGCCGTGCTCGGCGCACCGAAGGGCGACGTCGACCGGGTCGTCGGCGAGGTCGGCCTCAGCGGCGCCCGCGACCAGCTCGTCGCCGCCCTGTCCGGCGGCCAGCTGAACCGGGTGAGCCTCGCGGTCGCGCTGCTCGGCCGGCCGGAGCTGGTCGTCCTGGACGAGCCGACGGTGGGGCTGGACCCGGTGCTGCGCGGCGAGCTGTGGGAGCTGTTCCACGAGCTGGCCGGGCACGGGACGACCCTTCTCGTCTCCAGCCATGTCATGGACGAGGCCGCCCGGTGCGAGCGGCTGCTGCTCATGCGGGAGGGCCGGATCATCGCCGACGACACGCCCGAAGCGCTGCGCGACCAGACCGGCGCCGGCGACCTGGAGCAGGCGTTCCTCAAGATCATCGAGCGGAGAGAGAAGGTGGGCCGGCGGTGAGCATCACCGTCACCCTCGCGACGGCCCGGCGGATCCTGAGCCAGCTCCGGCACGACCACCGCACGCTGGCACTGATCGTGGTCGTCCCCAGCCTGCTGATGGTCCTGCTGCGGTACGTCATGAACCGGCCCGAGGCGTTCGACCGGTTCGGGCCGATGCTGCTCGGCGTCTTCCCGCTGGTCGTGATGTTCATCGTGACCAGCGTCGCCACGCTGCGGGAGCGGACGAGCGGCACGCTGGAGCGGCTGATGACGATGCCGCTCGGCAAGCTCGACCTGCTGCTGGGCTACGCCCTGGCGTTCGGCGTCACCGCGCTCGTCCAGGTCGCGGTCGTCGCCACCATCTCCCTCACCTGGCTCGGCCTGGACCTGCGGGGCTCGGTGTGGACGCTCGTGATCCTGACCCTCCTCGCGGCCCTGCTCGGCGTCGCGCTGGGGCTGTTCACCAGCGCCTTCGCCCGTACGGAGTTCCAGGCGGTGCAGTTCATGCCGGCGTTCATCCTGCCGCAGGTGCTGCTGGCCGGGTTGTTCGTGCCGCGCGACCAGATGTCCACGGTCCTGCGGTGGATCGCCGACGTGCTGCCGCTGTCGTACCTCGTCGGGGCGATGCGGGAGCTGACCGGCCACTCCGGCCTGACCGGCACGCTGGGGCGCGACATCGCGGTCATCGCCGGCTGCACGGTCCTCGCCCTGCTGCTGGGCGCCGCGACCCTCCGCCGCCGTACGCCCTGACGCGGTCAACCTGAGGGAGATCCATCGTGACCAGGGTCGTCAAGGCTGGCATAGCCTGATGGGCGATCGGGACAGTGTGGTCCTCAGGGAGAGGGGGAACCTTGCTCCGCCAGGCTCTCTTGGCCGCCTCACGCAGCGGTGGCGTACGCCGGATCGTCGAGACCGCGCCGTACAGCAGGAACGTCGTTCGCAGGTTCGTCGCGGGGGAGACCGCCGCCGACGTCCTCACCACCATTGACCGGCTGATCTGCGATGGTCTGCTGGTCACCGTCGACCATCTCGGTGAGGACACCGTCGAGGCCGTGCAGGCCAAGGCGATCACCGCGGAGTACGAACGGCTCCTGGAGCGGGTCGCCGAGGCCGGGTACGGCCCCCGCGCCGAGGTCTCGGTCAAGCTGACCGCGCTCGGCCAGTTGCTCGACGACGGCGAGCGCATGGCGCTGGAGAACGCCCGGCGCGTCTGCGCGGCCGCCCGGCAGGCGAACACCACCGTGACCCTCGACATGGAGGACCACACCAGGGTCGACTCCACACTGCGCATCCTGAAGGAGCTGCGGCAGGACTTCCCCGACACCGGCGCGGTCATCCAGGCCTACCTCCGCCGCGCCGAGGAGTACTGTGCCGACCTCGCCCACGAAGGATCGCGGGTCCGCCTGTGCAAGGGCGCCTACAACGCCCCCGACTCGGTCGCGTTCACCGGCAAGGATGCCGTGGACAAGTCCTACGTGCGGTGCATGCGGGTGCTGATGGCGGGGCGCGGCTACCCGATGCTGGCCACCCACGATCCCCGGCTCATCGAGATCGCCGGGGCGCTCGCCGTGCTCAACGAGCGGAGCCCGGACACCTTCGAGTACCAGATGCTGTACGGCATCCGCCCGAACGAGCAGCGGCGCCTGACCGAGCTCGGCGGCCAGGTGCGCGTCTACGTCCCCTACGGCCAGGAGTGGTACGGCTACCTCATGCGCCGGCTGGCCGAGCGTCCGGCCAACGTCGGCTTCTTCCTGAGGTCGCTGGCCTCCCGGTCCTGAGGCTGAAAGGGACGAACCGCCCCGGCCAGGGTGGGATAACGCACACACGGGAGGTGTGGGGCCGGGGCGGTTCGCGTACTGCGGGCCGGGCGGCCCGGGGTGCCCCTTCAGTACTTGTCCGAAGGGGGGGTTTCGGTTTCCCAATGACCGCCGGTTGTGACGGAGGTCACGCGGAGCCGGGATCAGCCTCCGGTGTAGGCGCGGATGATCGTCTGGTCGACCTTGCCGCCGCCGGAGTCGGTGGCCTGGACGCGCAGCGAGACGGTCTGGTCCTTCGCCGCCGTGGGCAGCTTGGCGGTGTACCTCTCGCCGCCCGCGGCGGTGGCGGTGGCGGCCTGCCAGGTCTTCCCGTCGTCGAGGGAGGTCCACAGCTTCAGGCCGGTGGCCGTGGCGGTGGCCGCCCCCGCGACGCGGGCGACGGTGAAGGTCGCGGTGTCGCCGTTCGGGTGGTTGAGCACGTCCAGCGGCAGTGCGTAGTCCACCGTCAGCAGCGGCACGCGCTCCTCACCCGGCTTCGAGCGGAACGTCCACGTCGTCGAGGTCTTCGTCGACATCGGCAGCAGCTTCGACACGTCCACGTCGTAGCCGAGCCGGTAGGTGCCCGCCTTCGCCGGAACGCTGAAGTCGCCGTAGGAGTGCGTGCTCGTCCCGGCGAGCCTGTCGCCCACGTACAGCCGCATGGTGCGCGACGTGGAGCTCTCCCAGACGGGGTCGCCGAGCAGGCAGTCGAAGCCGTCCGGCAGGTCCTGCAGGTCGACCAGTTGGACGTGGATGTTCCCGCGGGCCCGGGTCGTCGGTCCCGGCTGGCACGAACTCGCCGACGGCTCCGTCGCCGAGTACGGGCCGGGCCGGAACGGCTGGCGGAACCAGTCGTTCGTGTAGGTCCGCCCGGCCTCGAAGCGCCGGATCGGCAACTGCGTCACCCAGCCGTACTCGGCGATGTCCGTGCGGAACGCCTCGTTGAGCCACTGAATGCCGGCCTCGCCGGACACGTAGTCGACCCGCGTCGAGCCCGCGGGAACATCGCTGGACGCCTCGTTCATCAGGAAGCCGGCCGGGGAGACGCCGTACCGCTTCTCGCCGTCCGGCTTGGAGGTGTCGCCGGCCAGGGCGCCGAAGCGCTCGTCGATCCGCGCGAGATCCTTCGCGGTGGCGGTGTAGTCCACCGTCGCGGGAACCCCGTTGCCGAGGTCGTGGAGGATGTCGTAGACCGTCTTCCCACCGTCGGTGAGCCGGCCGAGGACGTACGCGTGGAAGGTGCCGGTCCGCGCGGCGCCGACCGGCGTGCTGTACACGGCGGGGGAGCCCCCGACCCTGATGACGCCGGTGCTCCAGACCCCGCCGCCGAAGCCGCGTTCGACCATGATGCCCTGGACGGCGTCCGGGTCGGCCGTCGTGCCCGGCGCCGACAGCCGTACGGGCTCGGCGCGGGAGCCGTCGAGCGTCACGGTGGTGTCGCCCTGCACGGTGACCTCGGGGTCTCCGGCGAACGCGGATCGCTCCTTGCCCTTCGTGGTGTCGCCCACGCTGCCGAACACGGAGTAGTGACCGGCCGGCACGGTGAGGCGCGCGACCCCGTCGGCCGGGATGTCCGCCCAGCCGTCGTACAGAGCCTGGTTGTCGATGTCGACCACTTCGATGTAGCCGCCGAGCGCCCCATCGGGAGTGCCCGGGATCGGCGTGGCCTTCAGCGTCAGGGTGTGGGTCTCCGGCTCGGCGGTCGCGCCGACCGGGACGCGAAGGGCGACACCGTCCGCCGTGGCGGTGACCGCGCCGCTGTAGCGACCCGCCGTCGACAGCCGGCCGGGGTCGAGCGTCAGCGTGACGGACGCGGATCCGCCGGCCGGGACGCTCACCGTCGCGGGCACGCCGAGTGCGTCCACGCTCTTCCCCTCCGGGGTGGCGAGGCGGGCGGCGAGCTTCAGCGTGACGGCGGACGATCCGCTGTTCGTCCAGCTCAGCTGCTGGGTGAGGGCCTTGGTCGAGCCGTGCGGGATCGATCCGAACGAAACGCCCGGCCGGTCGCCGAGGACGGTCGTCCCGACCGCCGCGCCGACGTCCAACCGGCCGGCGCCCGTCTCGTACACCGTCCCCGACGCCTCGTGCGCCGTGGTCACCAACGCGGCTTTGAGCTGCGCCGGCGTCCAGGACGGGTGCTTCTGCAGCAGGTCGGCCGCCGCGCCGGCGACGTGCGGGGTGGCCATGGACGTGCCGCTCGCGGAGGTGTACCGCGCGTCGATGATGTGCCCCATCGACGTACCGGCGGCGCGAGCCGCCACGATGCCGACACCCGGGGCGGAGATCTCCGGTTTCATCAGCGTGCCGCCACGGCTGGAGAAGTCGGCGACCTTGTCGTTGCGGTCCACCGCGCCGACGGTCAGCGCCGAGGGGGCGATACCGGGCGTCTCGACGCTGTCGGTGTACGGCCCGCTGTTGCCGGCGGCGAGGACGAACAGGGTGTTGTCCTTCGCCGTGAGCTCCTCGACGGCCTTGGCCATCGGGTCGTTCGCCGGGTCCTCGGCCCTGCCGCCCAGGCTCATGCTGATGATCCTGGCCTTGGGCGCGGCCCATTCCATGCCGGCGATGAGGTCGGAGTCCCGGCCGTAGCCGTCGTCACCGAGCACCTTGCCGATCAGCAGGTTGGCGTCCGGGGCGACGCCCTTGCGCTCACCGTGGGCGGCGGCGCCGGTCCCGGCGATCGTGGCCGCGACGTGCGTGCCGTGCCCGAACCGGTCGACGGTGTCGGCGCTCTCGCTGAAGTTCTGCTGCTCGGCGATGCGTCCCTTGAGGTCGGGGTGGGTGGCGTCGACGCCGGTGTCGAGGACGGCGACCTTGACGCCCTTGCCGGTGGCGCCGGCCGTCCAGGCGGTGGGGGCGCCGATCTGGTCGAGGTTGTGGTCCAGCGCCTGGGCGTGGACCTTGCGGTCGAGCCAGATGTGCTGGACGTCCCCGGCCAGCGCGCTGCGGGCCAGGGCGGGCCCCTTCGCCCTGGGCTGGCGGACCGCGGTGGCGCCGATGCTGCGGAGGGTCCGTCCGCCCGCGGCGAGCGTCTTGACCTTGCCGCCGCTCTTGACGATCAGCGGCAGGCCGGTGCTCGCGGCGTCGTCGTCCCCGTCGTTGATCAGGGTGGTGACGTCGAAGAGCGCCGGGTCGTAGACCTTCCCGATCTTCCGGACGACGTCCTGGGGGATCACCCGGATGGTGCCGTCCGGCCGGATGTCCTTGACGAAGGGGATGTTCTTCCGGCCCGCTCCCGGTGCCACCGACACGAGCGGCGGGCGGTTCGCGACGGTCCGTACGCGGACGATGTCCCCGGTGAGCAGCGTCACCTTCCATGACCTGCCGGGAGGGAGCTTGGCCGCTGCGGGCTTCGCCGTGTTCCGGGTGGTGGGGGCGGGAGTGGCGGGCGCGGCGTGCGCGGCGGCCGGAACGCCGGCGGCCACGACTCCGGCGAGGGTGATCGCCACACCCGCTCTGGGTCTTCTCATTCGGACTCTCGATCCTCATCGACAACAGCGGTCACAAGTGATTCACCGGAGGAGTCGTGATCTTTCCGGGTGATCGGAACTTTTTTGCGGAGACGGCGCGTCCGCAGGTCACGGAGCAGGCGGAGCGGGGGGCTCGGTACGCTTCTGGGAGACACGGAGGCTGGAGACGATGATCGCGATTCTGGGTGCCGGCAAGATGGGCGAGGCACTGCTGTCCGGAGTGCTGCGCGCGGGGCGCCGACCGTCCGAGCTGCTGGTCACGACGCGCCGCGAGGAACGCGGCGCGCTGCTGCGCGAGCGGTACGGCGTGCAGGTCGTCACCAACGCCGAGGCCGCGGCGACCGCGGACACCCTCGTCCTGGCCGTCAAACCGCAGGACATGGACACGCTGCTGCGGGAGCTGCGGGAGCACGTCCCGGCGGGCCGCCTCGTCATCTCGATGGCCGCCGGCATCCCGACCGCGTTCATCGAGGAGCGCCTGCCCGACGGCGTCGCGGTCGTCCGCGTCATGTCGAACACGCCCGTCCACGTCGACGAGGCGATGAGCGTGATCTCCGCGGGCACGCACGCCGGGGAGGAGCACCTGAAGCTGACCGAGGAGCTGATGAGCCCGGTCGGCAAGGTGCTGCGCATCCCCGAGTCGCTGCAGGACGCCGCCACCGCCCTGTCCGGCAGTGGCCCCGCGTACTTCTACTACCTCGTCGAGGCGATGGTCGACGCGGGCATCCTGCTCGGCATGCCGCGCGCGGCGGCGCTCGAGATGGTGATCCAGTCGGCGGTGGGCGCCGCGATCATGCTGCGCGACTCCGGCGACCACCCGGTCATGCTGCGCGAGGCGGTCACCTCGCCCGCCGGGACGACGATCTCGGCCATCCGCGAGCTGGAGCGCCACGGCGTGCGCGCCGCCGTGATCGAGGCCATCGAGGCCGCCCGCGACCGCGGCCGCGAACTCGGCGCGGGCTGACCGCCGGTCGGAGAGGATCCACCGGCGGGCCGCTCGGGCCGCGACCGAGGTGGTCCGTCGGGTTCACCTCGCGGACCGATCGCTCGCGAGCTGGAGCGGGGAGCGCGGCCGGGCTCGGGACCGGCGCGCGGTCCTCAGGCTGTGACGACCGAGGGGCGCTCGACCAGGGGTGAGTGGAAGCCGTCCAGCATCGAGCTCAGCGCGTAGTCGGTGGTCAGCAGCACGGCGCCTTCGAGGGTCGCGTCGTCGCCGAGTTCGGTGACCGTGACCGCGATCTCCGAGCCGAGGTCGCGCAGCGCAGCGCCGACACCGGGGAGCAGTTGCGGGTTCTTCCCGACGCCGCCGCCGAGCACGACGAGGCCCGGATCGAGGATCGCGGTGACGGCGGCGACGAGGCGGCCGACCTCGCCGGCGTGGTCGGCGACCTGAGCCCGGGCGGCGGCGTCACCGGCGGCGGCCGCCTCGAACAGCTGCTGGGCGGTATCCGGCGCGGGGACGACCCCCGCCCGCCGGGCCCGGTCGAGCAGCGCGTCCGAGCCGAGGTGGCGTTCCAGCGCCTCCCGCTGCGGGTGGATGCCGGGAGCCCAGGGGAACGGCAGGAAGGACACCTCGCCACCCGCGCCGGTCGCGCCGCGCAGGAGCCGGCCGCCCATCACGATCCCCAGGCCGATCCGCACGCCGATCTGCAGGTACGCGAAGTTGTCGACGTCACGGGCCGCGCCCTGATGCGACTCGGCGAGCGCGGCGCAGTTGACGTTGTTCTCGAAGATCACCGGAACGCCGTCCGGCAGCCGCATGGCGGCGACGAGATCGCGGGCCAGCCGCTCGATCGGCCGGGCGGCCCGGTCGGCGGGGGACAGGTCGAGGCCGGGCGGAATGATCTTTCCGACGGCGACCGCGACGGCGCGCAGCGGGTCGCGCGTGGCCAGGCCGTCCATGATCCCGCGGACGATCTCCCCGGCGTGCGCGGCGACGTCCTGGTCGCGGCCCCGGCGTACGGTGTGCCGCTCGCGCACGAGGTCGTCGCCCGCCAGGGACCGGGCCAGGACGTCGACGTGGGTGTTGCCGAGGTCGACGCCCAGGATCCAGCCGAGCCCGGGGCCGGGGCCGTAGACGGTCGCGGCGCGGCCCAGCGCGCCCTGCGTGGTGCCCACCCGGCCGACGAAGCCGCGGCTCTCGAGCTGGCCGAGCGCGGTGCCGATGGTGGGATGCGAGAGGTCGAGGTCGGACGTGAGCTGCGGCCGGGTGACCTGCCCGCGAGCGACCACCTTGGCCAGCACCGCCTTGGCGGTCTCGGGTAGCGGGGCCTCCGCGCTCGTACGCATCACCGAACATTCTCCTCTCCCGTGTTCCCGTCCCGGAACACTCTTGACCCAACTTATTTAAGTAGATTACTTTTACAACTCCTCGCAGGTCAGTGCTATTAGCAAGGAGTTTCACGTGGTCGATCGGCAGCATGCCGTCCAGGAGCGGATCCCGTACCTGGAGGCCTTCGCCGCCCAGCCCCGCCAGCTCGACAAGGCGGCCGCGTTCGTCGCCGACCGGCTCGCCGCCGGGGCGTTCGACGTGTGGCGCGCGCCGCGCAGCGTGCTGCTCGCCGGGATCGGCGCCAGTCACGCGGCCCTCGCCGCACCGGTCCACGCGCTGCGCGCCCGCGGCGTCGTCGCCCAGCGGACGTCCTGCGGCGAGCTCCCGGCGCACCGGCAGACGCGGACCGCCCGCCTGGCCGACCTGTACGTCGGGGTCTCCCAGAGCGGACGCAGCCGGGAGACCGTGCAGACCCTCCTCGACGTCGAGCGCGAGGCGCGCGCCGGGGTCGCCAACTACGCGGACACCCCGCTCGGCGACGTCTGCGACGCGGTCCTGTCATTCGGCGACCTGCCGGACAGCGGGGTATCCACCATCGGCTTCACCGGCACCGTCATGGCGCTCGGCATGGCCGTCGAACGCTGGACCGAAGGGGCCGTCGGCGCCGGTTGGTCCGGTCTCGGCGACCAGATCGAGGCCGTCATGGAAGAGGCGGAGCCGGTCGTCGACGCGTTCGCCGAACAGGTCGTGGGCGTTCGCGCCGTCGACGTCGTCGGCGGGGGGCCCTCGGTGACGGCCGCCGAGGAGGGCGCGCTGCTGCTGCGCGAGGGCGTGCGCTACCCCGCCATGGGCATGGAGACCCGCTCCTACCTGCACGGGCCGATGGACAGCGCCGGCGACACCGCGCACGTCGTGCTCGGCCGGGAACGCGAGGGGCTGCTCATCGACCAACTCGCCGAGCGTACGGACAAGCTCCTATTCATCACCGACCGGGACGTCAGCACGTCCGCCGGCCGGGTGATCCGGCTGCCCGAGGTGAACGCGTGCCGGCGGGCCGTCCTGGAGATCGTCGTACTGCAACTGCTGCTGCGCTCGACGGCCCGGCTGCTGTCGGCCGACATCGACGAGTCGATCTTCCGGCGGCTCGACACCAAGATCGACGCAGTGCGCGAGTTGTCCGCATGACCGATGTGGTGGCGGGCTTCGACGTCGGAGCGACCAAGACCAGGCTGCGCGCCGAGACGCTCTCCGGGGAGACGGTCGCCGACCTGACCTGGCCGAGCGGGGACTGGCGCCGGTACTCCTACCCGGTCCGGGCCAAGCGGCTGGCGGACCTGCTCGAGGGCGCGCTCGGCGACGGGACGACTCTGAGGGCCCTGGCCGTCGGGGCCCACGGGTGCGACAGCGCCGAGCAGTGCGCTCGGTTCCAGGAGGTGCTCGCGCCACTCGTCGGCGTCCCGCGCACGGTGGTCAACGACGCCGAGCTGATCGTTCCAGCGAGCGGACGGTCGACCGGCATCGGCCTCATCGCCGGGACCGGGTCCATCGCGGTCGGCCGGAACGCCGGTGGCGAGACCCTCTACGCGGGCGGCTGGGGCTGGTTCCTCGGCGACGACGGTGGCGGCGCCGGCCTCGTCCGCGAGGCGGCCCGCGCCGTACTGCGGGCGCGCGACCGCGGGCAGGACGATGACCCCCTCATCGGCCACCTGCTGCAGGCGCTCGAACTGCCCGACACCACGGGCATCTCGACGCGTCTGACCACTGGAACGCCGGAGTGGTGGGCCGGCTGCGCGCCCGTCGTGTTCGCCGCCCACCACGACGGGTCCGCCGCCGCCCGCCAGGTCATCGAGTCGGCAGGCCGCGAGTTGGCCGAACTGGTCCGCACCCTCGCCGACAGGGGAGCGACCGCCGACCGCGTCGTGGCGGCCGGCGGCGTGATCGTCCACCAGCCGCCGCTCCAGGCGGCGTTCACCGCGGCGCTCGGCGATCTCGTCCCCGGCTGCCGCGTCCACGTTCTGACCGAGCCCCCGGTCAACGGAGCGGTCCGGCTGGCCCGCGCCCTGGCGACCGCCTGACACGACAACAGGGAGACAGCGAGATGAAGATCACGGCGAGATGGCAGCGCGCCGTCCTCCCCTCGGCGGCCCTCATGGTGCTGCTGGGAGCATGCGGGAACGGATCCGCGACGGACGGCGGATCGGCGAAGGCGGCCGACCTCGGGCCGATGCAGGGCATCCCCACCCCCGCCAAGGACGCGAAGCTGGCCGCGCTCGTCCCCCAGGCGATCCAGACCAAGGGCGAGATCACCGTCGGCACCGACGCGACCCTCGCCCCGAAGGAGTTCGTCGCCGAGGACGGCAAGACCATCCAGGGCGTCGACATCGACATGGTCTACGCGGCCGCCGGAGTGCTCGGCCTGAAGGTGCGCCTGCAGAACCTCAACTTCCAGAGCCTCATCCCGGCGGTGACGAACGGCAAGTTCGACCTGGGGAACTCCTCCGCCGCGCCGACCCCCGAGCGGGAGAAGGTCCTCGACTTCGTCACGACGGACTACTCCGGCGAGTCGCTGCTCGTGCGCAAGGAGGACGCCAAGACCATCACCGGCCTCGGCGACCTGTGCGGCAAGACCGTCGCCGTCGTCCAGGGATCACTCGAACTGACCGACGCGCAGGACCAGAACAAGAAGTGCACGCAGGCCGGCAAGCCGGCCGTGACGACCCAGGCGTTCCCGGACCAGTCATCGGCCAACCAGTCGCTCGGCAGCGGACGTACGCAGGTGCTGTTCGCCGACTACCCGGTCACCGCCTACCAGGCCGAACAGTCCCACGGCGCGCTCGTCACCGTCGGGCCGATCATCCGCGCCGGCCTGGAGGCGATGTTCATGAAGAAGGGCTCCGGCCTGGCCCAGCCCCTCGTCGGCGCGATGAACAAGCTCATCGCCGACGGGACCTACGCCAAGATCCTCGCCAAGTGGGGGCAGCAGAAGTCCGCCCTCACCAAGTCCGTCGTCAACCCGCCCACCGAGAAGGGGTGACCCCGTGAGCCTCACGGAGCAGGCGCGGGCGGTCGACGCCCCCGCCCCCGGTGACGAGATCCACGCCCGACGGCGGCGGCAGCCCGCGAGCTGGGTCGGGGCCGCGATCGTGGCCGTCCTCGCCGCCATGCTCGTCCACACCCTGATCCGCAACCCGCGCTACCAGTGGTCCGTGGTCGGGGACTACTTCACCTCGACCCAGATCCTCTCCGGTCTGCTCCAGACCCTGGAGCTGACGGTCCTCTCGATGCTCATCGGCATCGTGCTCGGCACCGTACTGGCGATCATGAGGCAGTCGCGGAACCCCATCCTCTCCGGTACCGCGTGGGGCTACGTATGGTTCTTCCGCGGCACACCCCTGCTCGTGCAGGTCATCTTCTGGTACAACCTCGCGTCGCTGTACCCGCGGCTCTCCGTCGGCATCCCGTTCGGACCCGCGTTCGTCACCGCCGACGCCAACCACCTCGTCTCGCGGCTCACCGCCGCCCTCCTCGGGCTCGGCCTCAACCAGGCCGCCTACACCGCCGAGATCGTACGCGCCGGCATCCTGTCGGTGCCGCGTGGCCAGATCGAGGCCGCGACGGCGCTCGGCATGACCCCGATGACCAGGATGCGGCGCATCGTGCTGCCCCAGGCGATGCGGGTCATCATCCCGCCGATCGGCAACGAGACGATCGGCATGCTCAAGACCACCTCGCTCGTCAGCGTCCTGGCCATGCCTGAACTGCTCTACAGCGCGCAGCTCATCTACTCCCGGACGTACCAGACGATGCCCCTGCTCATCGTCGCCAGCCTCTGGTACCTCATCGTCACCACCGTGCTCACCCTCATCCAGACCCGGATCGAGAAGTACTTCGGACGCGGTACCGGGCGACGGTCGTCCCCGGGCGCCGTACGCCGGTTCGGCAAACGCGCGTTCACGTTCCACGGCGCTCCGCGCGTCACCGAGGGAGGTCCGACCCGATGACCGAGCCGTTGGTCCGCGCGGAGCGGGTGTGGAAGAAATTCGGTGACCACCACGTCCTGCGCGGCATCGACCTGGAGGTACGGCCGGGGGAGGTCGTCTGTCTCCTCGGCCCGTCCGGGTCGGGTAAGACGACGTTCCTGCGCTGTATCAACCACCTGGAGAAGATCGACGCGGGCCGGCTGTACGTCTCCGGCGAGCTGATGGGATACCGCCGCCGCAACGGCCGCGTCGAGGAACTGCCGGAACGCGCGGTGGCCCGCCAGCGCGCCGGCGTCGGCATGGTGTTCCAGCAGTTCAACCTCTTCTCCCACATGACCGCGCTGCAGAACATCGTCGAGGCCCCGATCCGGGTCCAGGGGCGGGCCCGGGCGGAGGCCGAGGAGCAGGCGCGTGAGCTGCTGGCCCGTGTCGGCCTGGCGGACAAGGCCGGGCACTATCCCGCCGAACTGTCCGGCGGCCAGCAGCAGCGGGTCGCCATCGCCCGGGCCATGGCGATGCGCCCCCGCCTGCTCCTGTTCGACGAGCCGACCAGCGCGCTGGACCCGGAACTCGTCGGCGAGGTCCTCGACGTGATGCGCGACCTCGCGCGGGAGGGCATGACGATGGTCGTCGTCACGCACGAGATGGGCTTCGCGCGCGAGGTCGCCGACCGGGTCGTGTTCATGGACGAAGGCGTCATCGTGGAGAGCGGAGCGCCGGCGGAGGTCTTCGACGAGCCACGGAGCCCCCGTACGCGCGCCTTCCTGGCGAACGTTCGCTGAAAGCGCCGCACTTTTTCGGCCGGACGTTGAACCGAAGCGGCCTCGCGAACGGTGATGCAGGTATGGGCCTGATATTTCGCCTGCTCGTCGTCGCGGGGCTCGCGGTCGACGCGTACATCCACTTCCACCTGGCCGGGGACATGGGGTCGGGCGGCGGCCTCACCGAGGGGACGCTGTTCTGGATCCAGGGAGCGCTGGCCGCGCTCGTCGCCGTGCTGGTGCTCATCCGCGCGACCCGCCTCACGTACGGGATCGCCTTCGTCGTCGCGGCCAGCGCGCTCGCCGCCGTCCTGCTCTACCGGTACGTCGACGTCGGGCCGCTCGGCCCGATGCCGAACATGTACGAGCCGGTCTGGTACGCCGAGAAGGTCGTCACCGCCGTGGCCGAGGCCGTGGCGACCATCGCCGCCGCGCTGGGCCTCTGGCGAACGTCGCCACGAGTGGCGACCGGCGGGTGAGGGGCGCGGCGGGGTCTCCCACAGCTACGGCTGGCGATCGCTGCGCATAGACGACAGCAATCACCAGGGATTCCGCGCCGCGTCCCTCTCACCGCGCGCCGAACGCTCGGTGAAGCCGCCGAGATCGGCTCCCTTACCGGAGTGAACCGCCCGGCAGCGCGCCCCTTCGCCGAGCCTTCCGCCCGGCCCGTCGAAGCCAGGCGACCAGGCGTTCAGCGGGTGATGCGGCGGCCGCGGGCGACCTCGGCGGTCTCGGCCTCCCGCCGGGCGCGCAGCAGCAGCCCCACCCAGGACCGGTACGGCCGCCAGGCCTCGGCGATCGCCGCGAGGCGCGCCGGGCTGGGGTCGTGCAGGCCGTACTCGTGGGCCATCTCGTCGTGCAGCCGCCGCTCGGAGGCGGGGAAGACGTCGGGGTGCCCCGCGCCCCGGATGAGGATCAGCTCGGCGGAGAACAGCCCGATGCCGGGGGTCCGCTGCAGCTCGACGAGGGCCTGCGCGGTCTCCATCGCCCGCAGCCGGTCGGCCTCCAGGTCGCCGTCGAGGGCGGCGCGGGCGATGCCGTGCAGGCGCTCGATCTTGACCGGCGGCAGCCCCGGCACGTCGGTGACGGTGAGCAGCCGCTCCGGCCCCGGGAAGGCCGCCACCCCGCCGACGACGTCGCCGAGACGCTCGGCCATGCGCTGCTTGATGCCGGCGGCCTGGGCCATCCGGACGCGGTGCCCGATCACGGTCCAGCAGGCCGCCTCGTACGGCGAGTGGAACAGCACCGGCCGCAGGCCCGGGAAACGCTCCCGGAGCCGTACGACGTGCGGGTCGTCGAGCGCGGCGAAGCCGGTGCCGTCGACGTCCAGCGACAGGATCCGCCGGGCGTGCTCGGCGGCCGGCGCCACGTCGTCGGGGTGCGCCTCGATCTCGGCGTGGACCGTGTCGCCCTCCTGACGGAGCCGTACGCCCACGGGACGCCAGGACGGCGCGGCGGGGAAGGCGAGCGCGAGCGCGCCCCGGTGCCGCCCGGCGTCCGGCCGGCCCGCCGGCGTGAACCCTTCCAGGAACCGGATGCTCGCCGCCAGGTCGAACGGCCCCCGCACGGCGAGCGCGACATTTTCCGTCATACCGCGATGGTCACCCTGAGGTACGACGTTTTGCCGCGCTACAATCGGGCCCATGCGAGGAACGCTCAACAGCAGTAGCTGGTGGGTCGCCTGACGGCGGCCGACCTCTCCTCGCGTACCCACTCGACGGCCGCCGCCTCGGCGGCCGTTTCTCTTTCCGCCGGGTGCGGTGGCCCTGTTCACAAGGAGTCACCGTGGCCCGCGTCCTCAGCCTCTTCACCCCGTCCGGCCGCCCGACCCTCGGCAACCTGCTGGGCGCGCTGCGGCCGTCCGCGCTGCGCCTGACCGCCGGCGCCGCCCGCACGGATCACGTGTACGGGATCTCCGACCTGCACGCCCTCACGAGTCCGCACGACCCCGCGCTGCTGAACGAGCGGGCGCTGGAGCTGGCCGGGCTGGCCGTCGCGGCCGGCATCGACCCGGAACGGTGCGTGTTCTTCCGGCAGAGCGCGGTCCCCGCGCACACCGAACTGTCGTACCTGCTGGAGAGCACCGCCCACTACGGCGAGATGCAGCGGATGATCCAGTTCAAGGAGAAGTCGGCCCGACATGAGGTGGTGCGCCTGTCGCTGCTCACCTATCCGGCGCTGATGGCCGCCGACATCCTGCTGTACCAGGCGACCGACGTCCCGGTCGGCGCGGACCAGTCCCAGCACCTCGAGCTGGCCCGTGACCTGGCCGAGCGCTTCAACCGGGCGTACGGGCCGGTGTTCACCCCGCCCCGCGCGGTGCTGCCGAAGGCCGCGGCGCGCGTCATGGACCTGGCCGACCCGTCGCGGAAGATGAGCAAGTCGATGGACTCGCCGGGAACGATCTACCTGCTCGACCCCGTCGACGTCGTACGGCGCAAGGTCATGCGGGCGGTCACCGACTCCGGCTCGGACGTGACGTACGACCCGGAGGGCAAGCCGGGCGTGTCCAACCTCCTGGCCATCCTGTCCGCGTGCACCGACACGCCGGTCGAGGCGCTGTCGTACTCCTCGTACGGCGAGCTGAAGCGGGACACCGCCGACGCGGTGATCGCGCTGCTCGAGCCGCTGCGGGAGCGGTACGCCGTCATCGCCGCCGACCGCTCGGGGCTGGAGAAGGTCCTGCGCGAAGGGGCGGAGCAGGCCCGCGACCTGGCCGCGCCGACGCTCGCCGCGGCGCGGCGCGCGATCGGCCTGACGGCTGCCTGAAGGACACCCGCCTCAGGGCCCGCCGCCCGGCCGCGAGAACGGCCGGGCGGCGCGCTCAAGGGCCTTCGAGGAGGCTGTGGGCCTCGTGGCCGGGTGTGGTCGCCCAGCTGGCGAGCAGGCGGAGTCTGTCTTCGGAGTCGCTGCCGGGTTCGGCGCCGTAGACCACCAGGGTGAGGCCGTCGGCGGGCAGGTCCAGGGACTCGTAGGTGAGGTGGAGGTCGCCGACGACGGGGTGGTGGAAGGGTTTGGCGCCGATGTGGTGCTGGCGGACGTCGTGCCGGGCCCAGCGGGTGCGGAAGTCGTCGCTGCGGGTGCAGAGTTCGCCGACGAGGTCGGTGAGGTCTTTGTCGTAGGGGTCCCGTCCGGCTTGGGCGTGGAGGAGGGCGACGGTGTCGTCGGCGGCGCGGTCCCAGTCACCCCAGAAAAGATGGGACCTGCGATCGAGAAAGATGAACCGGGCATGGTTGGGGGTCGCGCCGCCGGCTGCGTCGATCATGGGAGCGTACAGCGCTCGGCCGAGAGCGTTAAAGGCCAGGATGTCGCCGCGGCCGTTCATGACGAGCGCGGGCGCGTCGGTCATGGCGTCCAGCATCCGCTGCACCGTGGGCCGTACCTGCTGCGGGGCGGAGCGGCGCCGGCGGCGCGGTCCGGGTCCGGCGGTGCGGGCCAGGTCTTCCAGGTGGGTGCGCTCTTCGTCGTTCAGCCGCAGGGCGCGCGCCAGGGCGTCCAGGACGCTGTCGGAGACTCCGGACAGGTCGCCCCGTTCCAGGCGGGAGTAGTACTCCACGCTGACGCCGGCCAGCTGGGCGACCTCGGCACGGCGCAGGCCGGGCACCCGGCGGATGCCGTAGGAGGGCAGCCCGGCCTGCGTCGGCGTGATCTTGGCCCGGCGGGAGGTCAGGAACTCCCGGACTTCGCTGCGATGGTCCACTCTTCCCAGGCTAGGCGGCGCTCCACCGGCCAGGGGTGCCCTGCCAGTACACCCTTCAGCAGTGCCTTCCTCCCGCCCGGACCAGGGCTTTTGATGGGTAGCGACCGCCCCGTGACTTCTCGGGGAGCGGGCCCGGATCAAAGGAGCGATCTTCATGCGTGTCCACGCCTATGCCGCACCGGCCGCCGGCGAGCCGCTGGCCCCCACGACCATCGAACGGCGTGACGTCGGCCCCAATGACGTTCTCATCGAGATCAAGTACGCCGGCATCTGTCACTCCGACATCCACACCGTGAGCGGCGACTGGGGCCCCCAGCCCTTCCCTGTCGTCCCCGGCCACGAGATCGTCGGCATCGTCGCCGAGGTCGGCGCCGCCGTCACCCGGCACCAGGTGGGCGACCGCGTCGGGGTCGGCTGCATGGTCAACTCCTGCGGCCGCTGCGCCAACTGCCGGGGCGGTGACGAGCAGTACTGCCTTGACGGGATGGTGCCCACCTACGCGGGCGTCGACCGGGACGGGACCGTCACGCAGGGCGGCTACTCCACGCACGTCGTCGTCGACGCCGACTTCGTCCTGTCGGTGCCCGAGGGCATCGACTCCGCGGCCGCGGCGCCGCTGCTGTGCGCCGGCATCACCACCTACTCGCCGCTGCGCCGCTGGGGAGCCGGGCCGGGCAGGAAGGTCGCCGTCGTCGGCCTCGGCGGGCTCGGGCACCTGGCCGTCAAGATCGCCCACGCCATGGGCGCCGAGGTCACCGTGCTCTCGCAATCCCTCAAGAAGCAGGAGGACGGCCTGCGGCTCGGGGCCGACCACTACCACGCCACCGGCGACCCCGACACGTTCGAGCGGCTCGCCGGCCGGTTCGACCTGATCGTCAACACCGTCAGCGCGGCCATCGACGTCGACGCCTACCTCGGCCTGCTCGCCGTCGACGGCACCTTGGTCAACGTGGGCGCCCCCGCCGAGCCGCTGAGCGTCAACGTGTTCTCCCTCCTGAGCGGCCGGCGCTCCTACGCCGGGTCGATGATCGGCGGCATCGCCGAGACGCAGGAGATGCTGGACTTCTGCGCGGAGCACCACATCGGCGCCGACATCGAGCTGATCTCAGCGAATCAGATCAACGAGGCGTACGAGCGTGTCCTGGCCTCCGACGTCCGCTACCGGTTCGTCATCGACACCGCCACTCTCGGCTGACACGGAGCGCGGCCGGCCGATGCGACCGGGCGGGGTACGGGCGACGACGCGTCAGATGGAGCGGTAAGAGTGAGCGGCCCTCGGGTGAGGGCCGCTCTCTTCGGGGCCGAGGCCGGCGTCCGGCCATGGCTCTTGTCGCTTCGGCTCTGTCTACCGGTGACCGAAGGTCATGATCTTCCTCGCGATCCAGCACCACACGGCGCCGATGGCGAAGCCGATCGACCGTGCGGGGCCCATGCGGGTACGCAACCGGTCGAAGGTGTCACCGTCCGGGGCGCGGGAGGTCCGGGCGCCGCATCCCGCGTACGGCACCGGATGGCTCGCGGGTCAGGCGGCCTCGGGGACGGAGCCGTGGTCGGCGTCGCGGCGGATGAAGCGCGCGGCCTCCCGCATCGCCGCGCTCGCCTCCGGGATCAGGCCGTTGAACATCTGGAACACGTGCATCTGGCCGGGCCAGACCTGCAGCTCGTAGTCGGCCCCCGCCTCGGCCAGCACGTCGGCGAACTTCTCCGCCTCGTCCCGCAGCACCTCGATCCCGCCGACCTGGATGAGGAAGGGCGGCAGGTCGGCGCTCGCGCAGGTGAGGAGCGACAGACGTGGATCGTTCCAATCTCCGGCCCCCACGTACAGCCGGCCGAACCGCGTCGCGACCGCCGGGACGATGAACGGATCCCGGCGCAGCATCGGCGAGGTCAGCGCCAGTTCGCCGGTCAGGTCGATCCAGGGGGAGAAGAGCACCACCTTGCCGGGTGTCGGCAGGTCCGTGCGGCACGCCTCGCCGGCCAGGGCGGCGGCCAGGTGCCCACCGGAGGAGTCGCCCACCACGGTGATCCGCTCGGGCGGCAGGCCGCGGGCCAGCAGCAGGCGGTACGCGTCCAGAGCGTCCTCGAACGCCGCCGGGAACGGATGCTCCGGCGCCTGCCGGTAGCGCGGCGCGAACACGGGCATCCCCGTGTCCATGGCCAACCGGGTGGTGATCACCCGGTGCGTGCGGGGCGAGCAGATCGCGTACGCGCCGCCGTGCAGGTACAGGACCACGCCACGGCTCGCGTCACCGCCGGGCGGCCGCAGCCACTCGCCGCGGACCGGGCGCCGGATCGCCGGGAGGTCGACACAGGGATCGCTGAAGGGCTCGACGTGGACGCGGGGGTCGGCGCGCAGGCAGTGCGAACCCGCGCCCAGGAGGGTGCGCCACACCCGGACGCCGGTCGGCCTGCCCTTGACGCGGCCGGAGAAGGGCCGGACCCCCAGCCGGATGGCCGCGGCCAGCGCGCGGCTCTGGGAGCTGGGGGTCCGCTCGTACGGGGGGAGTTCGGCATCTGCGACGTACGTCATGGCAACCGCCTCCTGCGCCAGGAGTCACCTAGTTAGTTAGATGCCCCACATGTCCGGTTCCTCACGTCACAAACATGTAGAGTTAAGCGCTACATGTCTGACATCTGGCAAATTCAAGAGGAGGTCTGACGTGCCGTTGCAGCCGGTCGAACGCGCGTCCGCCGTCGATGCCGTACTCGATCAGATGCACGACCAGGTCGCCTCCGGCGCCTGGGCGGTCGGTGCCCGCATTCCCGGGGAGCACGAGCTCAGCGCCCGGCTGCGGGTCAGCCGGCCCGCCGTACGGGAGGCCATCCGCGCCCTGAGCCACGTCGGCGTGCTCGAGGTCCGGCGCGGCGACGGCACCTACGTGCGCAGCGCCGCCGACCCCCGGCCGCTGCTGCGGCGGGTCGAGCGGGCGTCGCTGCGGGACGTGTTCGAGGTTCAGCTCGCCTATGACGTCCAGGCGGCCAAGCTCGCCGCCGTGCGCCGTACGCCCGAGGATCTGCGGCGGCTCGAGGGCCTCCTGCGCGACCGCGACGCCGCCGAGGCCCCCGAGGCCTTCGGCGAGGCGGACTCCCGGTTCCACCTGGGCGTCGCCGAGACCGCGCGGAACGCGCTGCTGACCGAGGCGTTCCGGTTCTTCCGGCATCGGCTGCGCGAGTCGCTGAGCGCCCTCCGCGAGGACCGCGATCTGCCCGAGGGCGGCCCCGAGCCGCACCACGCCGTGCTCGCGGCGATCGCCGACCGCGACGCCGAGGCGGCCGGCCGCGCGGCGGCCCGCGTCGTCGAACCCACCCTTCGCGCCTTGGAGGACGTGCTGTGAGGCGCTACGCCGGCATCGCCCTGATCGTCCTCGTCGCGCTCAACCTGCGTCCCGCGATCGTCGCGGTCGGTCCGCTGCTCAGCCAGATCCAGGATGACCTGCACCTCTCCGGCGCGGCGGCCGGCGCGCTGACCACGCTCCCGCTGGTCTTCTTCGGCTCGTTCGGCCTGGTGCTGCCCCTGCTGCGGCGGTCGCCGCGCGGCGAACGCCTGCTGGTCGTCAGCATGCTCGTGCTCGTCGTCGCGCTGCTGGTGCGCGTGCTGCCGTCCCAGGTCGCCCTGTTCGGCGGGGCGCTCCTGGCCGGGATCGCGATCAGCGTCGGCAACATCGCCGTCCCGTCGATCATCAAGCGGGACCACCCCCAGGCGATCATGGCGGTCACGGCCGTCTACACGATCGCGGTGACCGTCGGCGCGGCGGTCTCCTCGAGCGTCGCGGTGCCGATCGAGCACGCCACCGGGTCCTCCTGGCGGCTTCCCCTCGCGCTGCTGGCCATCCCCGCGGCCCTGGCCGCGCTGGCCTGGTTGCCGCGCGCCCGCCGGGCCGCCGCCGCGGTACCGGCCGCCGAAGGCTCGCCGCAGGTCTGGCGGTCCGGGCTGGCCTGGCAGGTCACCGCGTTCATGGGCGTCCAGTCGCTGCTGGCGTACGTCGTCTCCGGCTGGCTGCCGACCCTCTGCCAGGACCGGGGACTGAGCGAGACGGCGGCCGGCTACGCCCTCGGCGTCACCAGCCTCCTCCAGGCGGTCGGCGCGCTGGCCGTCCCGGTGATCGAGCGCCGGCTGCGCGACCAGCGGCCCCTCGTCGTCCTGGTCGGGGTGCTCTGCCTGATCGGCTTCTCCGGCACCGCCTGGGCGCCGATCGGCTCGGTCTGGCTGTGGATCATCGTGCTCGGGCTCGGACAGGGCGTCGGCTTCGCCACCGCCCTGTCCTTCATCGGCCTGCGCGCCGCCGACGCGCACGTGGCCGCGCAGTTGTCGGGGATGGCGCAGGGCGTCGGCTACGTGATCGCCGCGCTGGGCCCGCTCGCCGTCGGCGCGGTGCACGACGCCACGCACGGCTGGAGCGTTCCGTCGGTCATCCTGCTGGTCGTGTCGGTGATCCTCGTGGTGCCCGGCCTCGGCGCCGGCCGTGCCCGCACGATCGGCGCCGAACCCGAGCCCGTCCTCGTCAGCCGCCCGTGACCTTCGGCGCGCTGTCCGCGACGGTCACCTTCAGCTGAGCGGTCGACTCCGTGACGGTGCCGACGGGCGCCTGGCCCTTCTCCGCGTCCGTCACCACCGCTCGCCGGCCGAGGAACAGGTACGTCTTCGGGTCGAAGATGTACTCCGTCCGCTCGCCCGCGTCCTCGTCGGTCCGGGCGATCGCGATGCCCTGACGACCCGCGGCGTCCTCGGCGCGCCCCACGGCCTGTGCCCCCGGGACGGTCGCGGCGGCGCGGAACAGCGCCGCGCGCTGTGCGGCCGGCATGTACGCCTCCGTCAGCATGGCGCCGACCCGGGACCACGCCTCCCGGTCGCCTTCCAGGGTCCCCGGCTTCAGATGGTCGTAGAGGTGGGCGCGCATGCCCTGGGGGTCGGCCGGCAGCCGGCTGAGGTACGCGTAGTCGTTGCGCAGGTACTCGGCCCTGTTGTCGAAATCCGCCGCTCGCGCCGGCCCCGACGTGCCGACCTCCTTCTCGGCCTCGGGCGGGATCGGCCACTTCCCGTACGGCTTGGGCGGCAGGACGGTCTCCGTCAGGACGCCGCCCGTGGCCCGGCCCTCGACGGGCAGCCAGATCTTCCGGCGGGAGCAGGCCAGGTAGCGGAAGTGGCCCTTCGCGTTGCTCAGGTCCGAGGTCTCGTCCGCCTGCGACTCGACGACCAGGAACTGGCCGGGCCTGGGGTGCAGCTCACGCTGCCTGGTCGCGGCGTCGGCCGCGCGGTCGAGGGTCTGCACGACCGCCACCGGCACGGCCATCGGCGTGTACGACGCCTTCGGATCGCCCGAACCGCCGCCCGTGACCACGATCCCGGCGACCGCCGCGGCGGCCAGCCCGGTCGCGACGGCGCCCAGGCCGATCCGCAGCGGCCACGCCCGTCCCGGACGGGCCGGCCGCGGCAGCCGGGCCGACCCGGGGGCCACCATCTCGGACAGCAGCCGGTTCTCCTCGGCGCGCAGGTCCGCCAGGGCGGGCCGGGGCACCTCCGCGCGCAGCAGGTTGAGCTGGGTCATCTCATCCATGTTCGACTTCCTCGCTGACAGAAGTGGGATCGACGCCGCCGAGTTCCGCGCGTAGCTTCTTCCGGGCCCGATTGACGCGGGAGCGCACCGTTCCGATCGGCACCCCGAGCGCCTGGGCGGCCTCCTGGTAGCCCAGCTCGCCCCAGGTCACCAGCAACAGCGCGTCGCGGTGACCGGCGGGCAGCCTCCTCAGGGCGGCGGCCAGGCGCCGCCGTACGGCCACGGCGGCCACCCGCTCGTCGGAGCGGGTGAACGGATCGGTGACCGGGTCGACCCCGGTCCGATCGAGGGCCCGCAACTGCCGCACCTCGGTGCGCTGGTGGCGGCCGATCCGGTTGGTCGCGATGCCGTACAGCCAGGGACGCGCGCTCGACCGGGTCAGGTCGTACCGGTCGCGCTGCCGGAACGCCGCCAGGAAGGTCTCCGCGACGACGTCCTCGGCGGCGTCCGCGCCCAGGCGGCGGGTGACGTACCGCTTGATGTCGGGTGCGTGCCGACGGAACACCTCGGCGAACACCTCGGGCTCTCGCCGGGACCGCTCGATCACGGAGGCGTCGTCGGCCTCCGTGGCGGTCCGGCTGGTCTCGCTCATACTCCGGCCTCTCGGCTTTCGGTCAGGACGACCGTTGTTGCCCGCCCGGAGAAGGCCGGTTCCCGCCCTGAGGCCGGATCAGGAGAAAAAAGTCAGACGCGGGTGGGTCGGCGGACGAGTTCACCGCTGCACGTGGGGCAGACGTGGGACAGCATCCGGGTGCACGGCCCGCAGTAGGAGCACTCGTAGCTGCAGATGTAGGCGAGGCCGTTCTGGTCCAGGGGGGCGGCGCAGCGTTGGCACGCGCCGCGCATCTCGAGCGCCATGGGCGCGCAGCCTACCGGTACCGTGACCGGTGGACGCTTCGCGGGCGCGGTCGGGAGGTAACAGCGGTGAGTGCCTCGTTTCGGGTCTTCTGGGACGACCGCCTGGTGACGTACGACTTCGGGGACGAGCACCCGATGAATCCCGTCCGCGTCGAGCTGACGATGGCGCTCGCCCGCGAACTGGGCGTGTTCGACGCGCCGCACGTGTCGGTCGAGGGGTTCGAGCCGGCCGACGACGCGCTGCTGACCCTGGTGCACGATCCGGCCTACATCGAGGCGGTGCGCCGGGAGCGGCTCGACGTCGCGCGGGGCCTGGGCCTGGCCGACAACCCGGTCTTCCCCGGCATGCACGACGCCTCCGCGCTGGTGGCCGGCGCCTCGGTGGCGGCGGCGCGGGCCGTCTGGACGGGTGAGGCCGAGCACGCGGCCAACATCGCCGGCGGGCTGCACCACGCCATGCACGGCGCGGCGTCGGGGTTCTGCGTCTACAACGACCCGGCGATCGCGATCGCCTGGCTGCTCGCCCAGGGCGCGGAGCGCGTCGCGTACGTGGACGTCGACGTGCACCACGGCGACGGTGTCCAGGCGGCGTTCTACGACGACCCGCGCGTCATGACGATCAGCCTGCACGAGACGCCGCGGACGCTCTTCCCCGGCACCGGGCTGCCGAAGGAGACGGGGGCGCGGGGCACGTCGGTCAACGTCGCCCTGCCGCCCGGCAGCGGCGACCGGCACTGGCTGCGCGCCTTCGACGCGGTGGTCCCGCCGCTCCTGTGCGAGTTCCAGCCGCAGATCCTGGTCACCCAGCAGGGCTGCGACAGCCACGAGCTCGATCCCCTCGCCCACCTGACGCTGAGCGTCGACGGGCAGCGCGCCGCGTACGCGGCGCTGCACCGGCTGGCCCACGAGACGGCCGGTGGCCGCTGGGTCCTGACCGGCGGGGGCGGGTACGAGCTCGTCCACGTCGTGCCGCGCGCCTGGACCCACCTGCTCGCCGAGGCGTCGGGCCGGCCGATCCCGCCCGACACGCCGACCCCGGAGTCCTGGCGGGAGCTCGTACGAAGCCGAACGGGGGAGCGGGCGCCCGAACGCATGACCGACGGAGCGAACACGGAGGTGCGACCGTGGGCGAGCGGGTACGACCCGGCGGATCCGGTGGACCGGGCGATTCAGGCGACGCGGCAGGCGGTGTTCCCGGAGCACGGCCTGGACCCGATGCCGTGAGCCTTGCCGATCAGCCGGTCCCGACCCGCGACGAGCTGCGCGAGCACCTGGTCCGTACGCTGATCGCCGGGGTGGTCGCCACGCCGCGCCAGGGCAACCTCCTGCACTACCGGCGGATGGCGGCGCGTAAACCGGACTACCTGTTCGGGCTCGAGCTGGAGCGGGACTGGGGGTTCGAGCAGATCTTCGCGCTGATGGTGGACAGGTGCGGGATCGACCCGGATCCGGCGCATCTGTACGGCGACGACACGATCGACCCGGACCGGACGATCGACGCCCTGGAGGCCCTGGCGGGCCGGCTCGCGCGGGCGGCGGAGCGCCGGGAGACGGTGCTGCTGGCCACCGGGCATCCGGACGGGCTGCTGCCGGTGTACCGCGCGGTGGGCCGGGCGCTGCGGGCGCGCGGCTGCCGGGTGCCGACGCCCGCGTCCGGCTGGGCCTGCGACGTGCGGACGGCGTCCGGCGTGGAGCGGCGGGAGATCCGCTATGTGGAGGGCGTCGCGACGCTGGCCACCGGCGCGGACCTGCGCCATACGCACGACGCGGACCCCATGCGCGCGATTTTGCGAGAACTTTCCGACGAAGGCGGACCCTGGCCGGATCTGGTCATCGCGGACCACGGATGGGCGGGCGCGGCGGGCCAGGCGGGCGTCGACACGGTCGGGTTCGCGGACTGTAATGATCCGGCCCTGTTCGCGGGGGAGGCGGAGGGGAGGGTTCGTACCGTGGTTCCCCTCGACGACAACGTGCTCCCGGATCACTACACCCCGCTCACTGTGTATCTTTTGACACATTCGAGCCTGATTGATTGAACTCCCCTCTTGCGACTCGGGAATCACGATTTACGCTGGAGGAAAGTACACGGCCGTGATCAAAGTCACCCAAAGGTCTGACGCGCGGCGTGTGGAAGAGGGCGTCCGATGAGCTCAGGCGAGCGACCTCTGAGCGAGGTCAGGTTCCTGACTGTGGCCGAGGTGGCTGCGGTGATGCGGGTGTCCAAGATGACCGTATACCGCCTCGTTCACTCGGGAGAACTACCGGCGATTCGCGTGGGACGTTCGTTCCGCGTACCAGAGCAGGCTGTCCACGACTATCTGCGGGACGCGTACATCGAAGCGGGCTGACGCTCACGTTCCTCACCGGAAGGCGGCGGCCTTCGCGGCGAGTGGCGGCGGCCCACGACCGATCGGCGTCGCGGCGGCGGTACCCTTGGGCACCGGGCCATGTGCCCGCCAAGGGTGCTGATCGCCCGTCTCCTGCTGATCATCGAGTGAGGGTTCCGTGGGCTCTGTCATCAAGAAGCGTCGTAAGCGCATGGCCAAGAAGAAGCACCGTAAGCTGCTGAAGAAGACGCGCATCCAGCGTCGCAACAAGAAGTAACGCAGCCGTCCACGGATGGGGGGACACCGGTGCCGTCGACGCGTCCCTCCGCGAGTACAGCGTCCGGCCCCGGCGCGAGCCGGGTGGTCCTGGTCACGGGCGTTTCCCGGTGGCTGGGAGCACGGGTGGCCGAGGCGCTGCAGGCCGAGCCGAGCATCGAGCGGGTCATCGGCGTCGACACCGTGCCGCCCGAGGCGTCCCTCGGGCGCACCGAGTTCGTCCGTGTCGACATCCGCACGCCGAGCATCGCGAAGATCATAGATTCGGCGCGCGTCGACACCGTCGTGCACCTGAACCTCGTGACGATGACCGCGGCCGCGCGGATGGCGACCAAGGAAGTCAACGTCATCGGCACGATGCAGCTGCTGGCCGCCTGCCAGCGGTCCGCCGTCATGCGCAAGCTGGTGGTGCGGTCGTCGGCGGCGGTGTACGGTTCGTCGCCTCGTGACCCGGCCGTGTTCACCGAGCTCGACGAGCCGGTGGCGCCGCCGGCGCACGGCTACGCCAGGGACGCGGTCGAGGTCGAGGGGTACGTCCGGGGGCTGGCCCGGCGCCGGTCCGACCTGCTGGTCTCCGTGCTGCGCTTCGCGAACTTCCTCGGGCCGAACGTCGACAACCCGCTCAGCCGCTACTTCCACATGCCGGTGGTGGCGACGGTGCTCGGGTTCGACCCGCGGCTGCAGTTCATCCACGAGGACGACGGTGTCGAGATCCTGCGCCGGATGGCCGTGGAGGACCATCCCGGCTGCTTCAACGCGGCCGGCGACGGCGTCGTGCTGCTGTCCCAGGCCCTGCGCCGGGCCGGTCGGCCGATCGTCCGGCTCCCGTCGCCCGCCGTGCAGACGCTCGGCGACGTCGGCCGCCGGTTCGGCGGGCTGAAGGGCTTCTCGCCCGAACTGCTGCGCTGGCTGACCTACGGCCGGGTCATCGACACGGCCCGTCTGACGTCCGAACTGTCCTGGCGTCCGAAGTACAGCTCCGAAGAGGCCTTCGCCGACTTCATCGATTCGCAGGGGCTCGGGCGAAGCCTGCGTACGGAAATCTTTGACCTGGTCACCGGCGGGGTAGGGGGCTTCAGCAGGAGGTGACCGCAGTCTGATGTCCGAGGAAGCGAGAGCGGTGATGGGGCACGAGGCCGAGGTGATCCCACTTCACGGCGGCACGCCCGAACACCGCACCCAGCCACCCGGGGAGCTGGAGGAGAAGATCGCGTCGGCGCTGCGCTTCGTACGCCGCCGGCTGGGCGGCGACTACCACGTCGACGAGTTCGGTTTCGACCCGGAGCTGAACGACACGCTGCTGATGCCGCTCGCCCGTCAGCTGTACGAGCGGTGGTTCCGCGTGGAGATGTTCGGGCTGGAGAACGTCCCGGACACCGGGCCCGCGCTGGTCGTCGGCAACCACTCCGGCACGCTTCCGCTGGACGGCGTCATGCTCCAGGTCGGCCTGCACGACCACCACCCGGCCAAGCGCAACCTCCGGCTGCTCGGCGCCGACCTCGTGTACCAGATCCCGGGGCTGGCCCACCTGGCCCGCAAGAGCGGGCACACGCTCGCCTGCCAGGCCGACGCGGCCCGGCTGCTGGCCAAGCGCGAGGTGGTCGGCGTGTTCCCCGAGGGGTTCAAGGGCGTCGGCAAGCCCTACAGCCAGCGGTACAAGCTGCAGCGGTTCGGCCGCGGCGGCTTCGTCGCCACCGCGCTGCGCGCCCAGGTGCCGATCATCCCGGCCGCGATCGTCGGCGCGGAGGAGATCTACCCGAAGATCGCCGACCTGCGGCCGATCGCCCGGCTCTTCGGCCTGCCGTACTTCCCGATCACGCCGACGTGGCCGATGTTCGGGCTGCTGGGCCTGGTCCCGCTGCCGTCCAAGTGGATCATCGCGTTCGGCGAGCCGATCATGACGGACGAGTACGACCCGGAGCAGGCCGACGACCACATGACCGTGCTCAACCTGACCGACCAGGTCCGCGAGACCATCCAGAACATGCTGTACGACCAGCTCCGCCGCCGGGCCTCGATCTTCTTCTGACCTAACCGGCGGGGCCGGCGCAAAAAACTCGGAACAAAGATCCTCTGTTCGGGCAATCAACACCGTACGCCCGCCTGAGCAGAAGAGTTCCATGAGAAACACGAGTCGCCGGTGATCGCGGCGGTGTCCGACGACGCCGAAGTGATCAGTGCCTCCGCCACTGACGCTGAGCGGTTCACCGAGCTTTTCCACCGGTACGCCCCCGAGATCCACCGCTATATCGCGAGCCGGCTCGGCCCGGACGCGGCCGACGACCTGATGGCCGAGACGTTCCTGCAGGCCTTCCGGCAGCGGGATCGGTACGACGCGGCGCGCGCCGGAGTGCGTCCCTGGCTGTACGGGATCGCCACCAAGCTGATCAGTCGGCAGCGCCGGTCCGAGCTGCGGTTCTACAAGGCCATCGCGCGCACCGGCGTCGACCCGGCCGTCGAGTCGCCTATGGAACGGGCGACCGACCGGCTGTCCGCCGAGGGCATGCGCGGCGATCTCGCGGCGGCGCTGACCCGGCTCAACCAGGGCGAGCGGAACGTGCTCGTCCTGGTCGCCGCCGGCGGCCTCGGCTACGAGGAGATCGCGCAGGCCCTGGGCGTGGCGGTGGGGACCGTCTCCTCTCGCCTCAACCGGGCCAGGGCGAAGATGCGAGCGGCGCTGGAGGCCCACAGTGGATGAGCTGGAGACCCTCGGGCGCAGGTACGACCGCATCGGCCCGCCTCGGCAGGATGCCCTGGACGCCGCCGAGGCGCGCCTGCGCGATGCCGTACGGGCGGGGCACCGGTCCGTACGGCGGGGCCGCAGAATGGCATTGCGGTTCGCCGCTGCCGCGATGGCCACCGCCGCGATCGCGACGGCCCTTACGTGGAGCCAGGACGAAGATCCCATACGTCGGCCGGTCGCCAACGCGGCGGAGCTGGCCAGGCGGGCCGAGACCCGCTCGCGGAGCGAGCCGGTCGTCACCGTACGGCCGCACCAGTGGTCGTACGTGAAGATGATGACGCGCGGCCTAAACGACCATCGGTCGGTGGCCGAGGCCTGGTTCCGCATGGACGGGAAGCGGGGGCCGGGGCCCCATAGGCTTCGCGTGCCGAGCGCGATGGTGCTGGCGGAACTGCCGGATCGGCCTGACGCGGCCCTCGCGCGGCTCTACACCGAGGTCGACCGCCTCAAGAAGCTGCCTCCCGATCGTGACCCCGCGATCGTGTACGCCTCCGGAATCGGCGACGCACCGCGCGATCAGGCGGTGTTCCGCCTGGTCGAGCTGCTGCTTCACCACTACTACGTGCCGCCACGCGTCCAGGCCACGCTGTACGGAGCGCTGTCCCGGGTGCCGGGCGTCGGCGTGCTGTCGGACGCGACGGACGCGGCCGGCCGCCACGGCGTCGCCCTGTTCGTCGTCGCAGGCGGTCTGCGAACCGAGCTCATCCTGGATCGCCGCACCTACCGCTACCTCGGCACCCGCGACGTCTTCATCGATGACGGCACGACCCGGCCTACGAGGGCCAGAACCCTTTTCTGGACGGCGCAGCTGGTGGCCGCGCTGGTCGAACGACCTGGAGAACGCCCGTGAAGATCCCCCACCTGACCGCGGTCGCCGCGCTCGTGCTGGCGGCCGGTTGTTCGGCCAGTGAGGCCGGAACGAACGGCCGGGACGGCACCGGCGCCCCGGAGGCCACCGTACGGATCAGCGCCTCCGGCGACCGGGTCCGCCCGGACCAGGGCGTCACGGTCACCGTGTCCGGCGGCACGCTCACGTCCGTCAGCGGAGTCCCGGGCGGGTTCAACGCCGACCGCACCTCCTGGAAGACGACCTGGACGTTGAAGCCGGGTGCCTCGTACACGGTGACGGCCACGGCCCGGAATCCCAAGGGCAAGGTCACCGCGGTGACGAGGACCTTCCGCACGTCCCGGGCGGCGCGCACGCTGGGCATCGCGAGCGTCACCCCGGCCGCGGGTGCGAAGGTCGGCGTCGGGATGCCGATCATCGTCGACTTCACCGGCCCGGTGGCGAACCGCGCCAACGTCGAGAAGGCACTCGAGGTCAGGGCCGCCAAGGGTGATGAGGGGGTGTGGAGCTGGGTGTCGGATCGGCGGGTCGTCTACCGGACCCACACGTACTGGCACCCCCACCAGGCGATCGGCTTCACCGCCCACCTGGCAGGCGTACGCGCGGCCAAGGACACGTACGGCGTGCGCGACGTCAGGCGGTCCTTCACCATCGGAGCCTCGAACATCACCGTGGCGAACGCCAAGACCCACTACATGACCGTGAACCACGACGGCACGGTGAAGAAGTTCAAGATCAGTGCCGGTAAGGGCGACAGGCCGGACACCATCACGACCAACGGAATCCACCTCACCAGAGAGAAGGAACGGGTCACCACCATGAGGGCGACCTGCCAGGGGCAGCCGGGTTGCGACGACTACACCGAACAGGTCCACCTGGCGGTGCGGATCACGTGGGGCGGCGAGTACGTGCACCAGAGCGTCAACCAGTACTACTACCTCGGCAGGCAGAACGCCAGCCACGGGTGCGTCCGCACCACGCCCGAAGGTGCCCGCTATTTCTTCGATATCTCTCAGCTCGGTGACATCGTCGATGTCACCGGGACCACGCGGAGATTCGCCGACGAGCCGTACGCCGACGACTGGAAATTCTGGACGGTCTCCTGGAACCGATGGCTGGCCGGCAGCGCCCTGCACTGACACCGCCGCCCAGACGATGGTGAATACCGCCCTGATCACTTCTGAGGAGGGCCGGTAAGGGCGGGAGCAGCGGCGCGGAACTACTCGTGGGACGCCACCGAGTCGCCGAAGGGCCTGTGGCGCTCACCTTCTCGAAAGGGAGTTCGTGGAAAGAAAGGGAATTCTGTGAAGAAGAACGACCGCCGCCGGATGCGCGGCCTGATCATCGCCGGTGTGGTGACCGGTGGTCTGGTCACAGCGGCCCTGCCCGCCGTCGCGGCCACTGCCGCCCCCGGCACCGCGACGAGCGTGGCGCAGGCGTGCGCGAAGGCCCACGGCAAGTACGCCGGACGCCTGCTCGCGAAGTACAAGATCACTGGCGGGGATGAAAAGGCGCACGATGTCCGGGGCGGGACGCTCGAGGTCTGGGGCTCCGATTCGTGCAGAACGATCTGGGTCAAGACCGTGAAGCTGCCGAAGTACTCCAAGCGGCCATACGAGACCATGGCCGCCATCTCCTTTTCGGACAAGCCGCACCACAAGGTGACCAAGGTCGCCGATAAGACCACACGTTCCAGCGTGGAGACCCCGGCGGCGCACAACCCGTCCACCCGTACGGGTTCGTTCAGGGTCGAAGGCGGATTCCTGGGTCAGTACCAATTCGTCTCACACCACACCTACCGCTACTGATATCGGCACCTGATCAGGGGAGCCGCCCACCGGATCGCTCCCCTGATCAGTTGCCATAATCCCCTCACGAAGGAGCATTTTTATGCGTTCAGCTTGGCGCACGCGCCGTTTCGTCACCATCCTCGCCGCCGGGACGGCCTTGACCTGCGGTGCGTTGACCGGGACGGCGGCCGCCGCTCTCACGCCCGGCGGTGGGCTGGCCCACCCCGACCGGGACCACGCCGGAGGCGCGGCAACGCGGCACGGGCAGTCGGTTCGTGCGGCGGTCGCTCCGGACGGGATCCCCGGCCTGGACGTCAGCGGCTGGCAGGGCAACGTCGACTGGGACGCGGTCAAAGCCAACGGCGCCGAGTTCGCCTATGTCAAGGCGACCGAGAGCACGACCTACCACAGCTCCTTCTTCCCCCAGCAGTTCAACGGAGCCCACGACGTCGGCATCATCCGCGGTGCCTACCACTACGCCATCCCCAACAAGGCAAGCGGCACCGCCCAGGCCGACTACTTCGCCGACAACGGCGGCGGCCAGACCGGCGACGGCCTGACCCTGCCCGGCGTGCTCGACATCGAGGACGACCCCTATGTGGGCACCGACGGCACGGACAAGTGCTACGGCCTCACGCCCGACCAGATGACGAGCTGGATCCGCGACTTCCTGAACGAATACAAGCGGCGCACCGGCTGGGACGCCGTCATCAACACCTTCACCGAATGGTGGAACGACTGCACCGGCGGCTCCACCGAGTTCGCGGCCGACCACCCTCTGTGGATCAACAACCACGCCGACACCCCCGGTCCCCTGCCCACCGGCTGGACCAGGCAGGCCATCTGGCAATGGGCCGACAACGGCGTCTTCCCCGGCGACCAGGACGTCCTCAACACCGACACGTACAAGAAACTGCTCGCGCAGAAACGCTGAGCGGACCGCGTGGCCGCCCCCGCCCACGCGGAGCGGCCACGCGCCTTGGTCGTCTGCCCGGCGCCGAGACCGCCCGCCCTTTGTGTGAGCATGACCGGGCGACTTGACTTAGAGTGCGCTCTAAGGGGCAGCCTGGTCGCCATGGAGAAGAGAAGACTGGGCACGCAGGGACTCGAAGTGTCGGCGCTCGGCCTGGGCTGCATGGGCATGACCTGGGCGTACGGTCAGCGTGACGACACCGAGTCCGTCGCCACCATCCACCGGGCGCTGGAGCTCGGCTGTGACTTCTTCGACACCGCCGAGATCTACGGCCCCTGGACCAACGAGGAGCTCCTCGGCCGGGCGCTGCGCGGCCGCCGCGACGAGGCGATCATCGCCACGAAGTTCGGCTTCGACATCGGCGAGGACGGCGAGCGCCGGGGGCTGAACAGCCGCCCCGAGCACATCAAGCAGGTGCTGGAGCAGCAGTTGCGGCGGCTCGGCACCGACCACGTCGACCTGCTCTACCAGCACCGGGTGGACCCCGACGTGCCGATCGAGGACGTCGCCGGCGCCGTCGGCGAGCTGGTCCAGGAGGGCAAGGTCCGCTTCTTCGGCCTGTCCGAGGCCGGCGCGCGGACGATCCGCCGCGCGCACGCGACGTTCCCCGTCTCGGCGCTGCAGTCGGAGTACTCGCTGTGGGAGCGGGGCCTGGACGACGAGATCCTGCCGGCCGTCCGCGAGCTGGGCATCGGCCTCGTGCCGTACTCCCCGCTCGGCCGGGGCTTCCTCACCGGCGAGGTTCGCCGGGCCGAGGACTACCCGGAGGACGACTACCGCCGCACCGACCCGCGCTTCCAGGGCGCCAACTACGACGCCAACGTCAAGGCCGCCGAGGCGGTCCGCGCGATGGCGGCGGGCAAGGGCGTGACGGCGGGGCAACTGGCCCTGGCCTGGCTGCTGCACCAGGGTCAGGACGTCGTGCCGATCCCCGGCACGAAGCGCCGCACGCGGCTGGAGGAGAACCTCGCGGCCGCCGAGATCCGGCTCACCGACTCGGAGCTGGCGGAGCTGGAGCTCCCGGTGTCCGGCGCCCGGTACCCCGAGACCATGCTGCGCATGGTCCGCCGCTGACCGACAGCGGCACGACCGAGCGCCCCGCTCTTCCGCTCGCCGGCCTCCGGCCGGTCCCGGGTGGGGGATCTCGAGAGTCGGGATTCCCCACCCGGGGCGTCCGCGTCAGGGCCTGAGTCCCCGGGCGAAGTCCTCGTACCGAATGCTCGGGAAAGGCCCCGCCCGTGGTGCCGATATGCGGGCCTCGCCCCCGTCTGGAACCGTGCTCGCCGAGCATTCGGTGCGTTGGGCGGCGGACCGGAGCGTGCCACCTCCCTGCAGTCCATAGAACTATGGGCGACAAATACTGATTTGGTACGGTGTCCGGCAGTCTGATGGCGAATGCCGAACACGACACGGGGGACACGTGGCGCTCTTTGACAAGATCCGCGGTGAACTGGTCGACATCGTGGAGTGGCTCGACGACAGCCGTGACACCATCGTGTGGCGCTTTCCCCGCTACAACAACGAAATCAAGATGGGTGCCCGGCTGGTCGTGCGGGAGTCACAGATCGCCGTCTTCGTCAATGAGGGCCACATCGCGGACGCCTTTCCGCCGGGAACGTACACGTTGCAGACCCAGAACATGCCGGTCCTGTCGACGCTGAAGGGTTGGCGGCACGGGTTCCAGTCCCCGTTCAAGGCGGAGGTCTACTTCGTCAACACGCGGCAGTTCACCGACATGAAGTGGGGCACCCAGAATCCGGTCATCGTCCGAGACCCGGAATTCGGGCCGGTCCGATTGCGTGCGTTCGGCGCCTTCGCCGTTCGCGTCGTCGACGCCCCCAAGCTGCTCAAGGAGCTCGCCGGAACCGATCCGCAGTTCCGCACCGAGGAGGTCGCGGACTACCTGCGGACGGTGGTCGTGGGACGGCTGGGAACGGCGCTGGCCACGGCCGCCTTGGAGACGCCGGTGCTCGACCTGGCGGCCCACCAGCAGACGATCGGCCAGCGGCTGGCAGGGGCTCTCACCGCTGACCTCTCGGATCTCGGCATCGAGATCTCCCGGTTCGTCATCGAGAACATCTCGCTGCCCTCCGAAGTGGAGCAGGTCCTCGACAAACGCACCGGGATGGGCCTCGTAGGTGATCTCGGCCGTTACTCCCAGTACCAGGCCGCGAACGCGCTCGAAGACGCGGCGCGGAATCCGGGCGGCGGAGCCGGTGGGGGGCTCGGCCTCGGCTTGGGCGTCGCGGCGGGGCAGCAGATGGGCGCCGCGTTCTCGGGTAACGCGCAGCAGCCGGCACCACCTGCGGGACCGCCGCCGCTGCCGCATCAGGAGCAGTGGTATCTCGGCGTCAACGGTGAACGCCGAGGACCGTTCGACCTGTCCGGGCTCTCCGCCCAGGCGGACGGCGGCGCTCTCACCGCCACCACGCTGGTCTGGAAGGCAGGAATGGACCGCTGGACGCCGGCCGGGCAGGTGCCGGAGCTCGCCCGGATCCTCGGCGCCACGCCACCGCCGCTGCCGCCGTCCTGACCGCCTCTTCTCCCTCCCGACCGACAGGGCCGCATCATGTCCGACCAGGCGACCACCGCCGACCCGCCGCCGTACTCACAGTCCTGCGCGAGCTGCGGTGCCGCCACCGAGTACGCACCCGGGACCGACGTTCTGCGCTGCCCGTACTGCGGGCATGAGCAGCCGCTTCCCGCACCCACGCGTCAGGTGCGGGAGCATTCCTACGCGGAGCTCATGAGCAAGCCCCGCACTCCGTCCGAGACTCTGGCCGCCCGGCGATTCGTCTGCCAGAAGTGCGGAGCGCGCATCCAGGGCGACGCGGTGTCGCAACGCTGTCAGTTCTGCACGGCGCCCCTGGTCGTCGATGTCGCGTCGGACGATCAGGTCGCTCCCGAGGCCGTGGTTCCGTTCGTCGTCGATCGCGGTGCCGCCCGCGCCGCGGTGCGCACGTGGGTCAGATCCCGCTGGTTCGCTCCGAACCGCCTCAAGAAGGTGTCCGAGGCGGAGACGATGAACAGCACCTATCTCCCGCACTGGACGTTCGACGCCAACACGGTCTCGCATTACCGGGGTGAGCGGGGAGAGCACTACTGGGAGACCGAGACCTACACGGAGACCGTCGATGGGAAGACCGAGACCAGGACCCGGCAGGTCCAGAAGACCCGCTGGTATCCGGCAAGGGGCACGGTCTCGCGGTTCTTCGACGATGTCCTGATCGCGGCCACCAGCCGAGTCGACCAGAAGAAGCTGGGAAAACTGCGGCCCTGGCCGCTCGCCCAGGCGGCGCCTTTCCAACCCGGCTATGTGGCCGGGCATGAATCGTTGCGCTATGACGTCGAGCCCGACGACGGATTCAGCGCGGCGAAAGACGAGATGGCGCCGGTCATCAGGGCCGACTGCCGTCGCGCCATCGGCGGCGACGAACAGCGAATCCACTCGGTCGACACCTCATACCTCGACGTCACGTACAAACTGATGTTGCTTCCGGTGTGGTTCGCCTCCTACCTGTACGGCGGGAAGACGTGGCAGGTCATCGTCAACGGCTGTAGCGGCGAGGTGCAGGGCGAGCGCCCCTACAGCCCGGTGAAGATCGCGCTTGCGGTCCTGGTGCTCCTGGCCGTGATCACGGCGATCGTCCTTCTGTACCTGTCACACCACCACGCGAACTGATGCATCGACGGCCGGTCCCCGGCGGGTCGTACGGGGTCAGTGGGCGCGGTAGTGGCGGCGGAGGGCGACGCCGGCGGCGACGCCGCCGGCGAGCGCGCCCGCTCCGGCCGCGGCGGGCAGCGCGACCATGGTGACCTTGCGGCCGGTGCGGAAGTCGTGCACCGGCCAGCCGTGTTCGCGGGCGTGTTCGCGCAGGTCGGCGTCGGGGTTGACGGCGTGCGGATGGCCGACCGCGGTCAGCATCGGCAGGTCGTTGTAGGAGTCGCTGTACGCCGCGCAGCGCGACAGGTCCAGGCCCTCCCGCTTGGCGAGCGCCCGGACGGCGCCGGCCTTGGCCGGGCCGTGCAGGAGGTGACCGACGAGGCGTCCGGTGTAGACGCCGTTATCGGTCTCGGCGACGGTGCCGAGGGCGCCGGTCAGCCCGAGCCGGTGCGAGATGATCCGGGCCAGCTCGACGGGCGTGGCGGTGACGAGCCACACCTGCTGGCCGGCGTCCAGGTGCTTGAGGGCGAGCGCCCGGGTGCCGTGCCAGATCCGGTCGGCCATCTTGTCGTCGTAGATGTCCTCGCAGAGACTGACGAGCTCGCTGACGCTGCGCCCCGCGACGAACGCCAGGGCCGCCTCGCGCGCGGTGCTGATGTGTTCGGCGTTCTCCGCGCCGCGCATCCGGAAGGCCGCCTGGCCCAGCGCGAACAGCGCCAGGTCGCGGACGGTGAACAGCTTGCGGGCGGCGAGCCCGCGCGCGAAGTGGTAGATGGACGCGCCGCGGATCAACGTGTTGTCGACGTCGAAGAACGCCGCCGCGCTGGGATCGGGGACCGGAGCGGGCGTGTCCACCGCGGCGGCGGCCGCCGCGGCCTCACCGGCCAGCTCCGCGTCATCGGCACCATCGCTCCAAGGCCACAACCGCATGAGACGAGCGTAACCAGTTTTGATCAGTGGTAACCGAGAGGGATCGTCAGTGTCTCCTCCGCAGCGGCGTCAGCGGACGTCGCGGGGAACGACCCGCGCGAGGGAGCGTACGGCGCGGTGCTGGAGCGCCTTGACCGCGCCGCTGTTCTTGCCCATGACCGTGGCGGTCTCGGCGACCGACAGGCCGTGCAGGAACCGCAGGACGACGCACTCCCGCTGCTCCGATCCCAGGGCCCGTACGGCGGAGAACAGCGCCCGGTGGGTCCAGGCGTCCAGGACGGCGCGCTCGGGCCCCTCCTCCCAGCGGTCCCCTTCGCCGGGCTCCGCCGTGCAGATCTCCATGCGGTACCGGCTGGACTTGAAGTGGTCCAGGATGAGGTTGCGGGCGATCGTGACGAGCCAGGCGCCGAAGTCCTTTCCCTGCCAGGTGAACACGCTCATCCGGCGCAGCGCCCGCAGGAAGGTCTCGCTGGTCAGGTCCTCGGCGAGCGGGTGGGCGCCGACCCGGTAGTAGACGTAGCGGTAGACGAGGTCGACGTAGCGGTCGTACAGCGCGGCGAACGCCTCGGACTCGCCGGCGCGGGCGCGAAGCACCAGGTCGCGCAGCTCGTCCTGGTCGCCGGCCGGGTCGGAGTCGACCGCCCGCCGGGGCGACACGGGCGGGGGGTCGAGGGCGAGGCTGCGCATGCGGACTCCTCGGTGCTGATCGGCCACCGGGTGTGTCGAGACATGCTAGATACCAGTGAGTAACCGGTGCAATGGTGACGGATGATGAATCCCGTCTTATATCCGCGCGGCCGGTACATAGCGATTTCCCGTACGGACCGGGGGATCCGTTACCTGTCCGCTCCGGAGATCGGGCACCATTGGGGCGATGGTGAACGTCGCGGTGGCGCTTCTGGCGACCCTCGCCGCCCTCGGGTGCGCGGGGCTCCTCGGCATGCGCGCCCTGCCCGAGCGGCGGATCCACCTGTTCGCCTGGACGGGCACCCTGGTCGCGCTCGGCATCGCGCTCGCCGCGATGACCATGGGCTACGCGGCGGGCTTCTCGCCGGCCCTGCTGCGGTGCGTCACGCTGTTCGGCGCCCTGCTGGCGCCCTTCAGCCTCGCGCTCGGGGTCGTCGAGCTGGTCGGGCGCACGGTCCAGGCGAGGTTCGCGGCCCGGCTGATCGCCGGCTCGTACGTCGTGGTGGCCGTGGTCATCATCCTGCTCGACCCGATCATCGGCACGTTCGGCAAGAGCCTGCCGAAGATCGCGGGCCACTACTCCTCGCTGCCCAACCTGGTCGTGAACGGGGGGCACGTCTTCGCGGTCGTGTCGCTCGTCTCCTGCGTGGCGGTCACCGCGATGCGCGGCAACAAGCGCGACCGGCGGGCGACCGAGATCATGCTCACCGTCGCGATGGTCGCGTTCGCGGGCGTCCTCCTGGTCACCGCGACCCGCGGCTTCCTGCCGGGTCCGCTGGCGCCGTTGGCGCTCGGCGGCGCCGTCGCCCTGACCTGGTACGGCGTCTCCCGGGTGCTGCCGAAGCGGTCTCACGACGACGACGAAGACGAAGACGAAGAAGCGGAGGCGTACGACGAGATGTCCAACTACGCAGGGCAGCCTCCCCTTGGCCGGCCGTCCGGTCCGCCGCCGCAGAGCTCCCAGGGCCGTCCGGGCGGCGGGCAGTACCCCGCGCAGCCGTCGCCCGCGCCGCCGGCCGCCGCGTCCGGGGGGCTCCCGTTCCCGTTCGGGCAGTACGGCCGGATCACGATGTACACGCTCCACGACGGCCACCAGGACGCGTTCGACCGGCTGGCCACCGAGGTCACCCGCGCGGTGATCGAGCGCGAGCCGGGCACGCTCGTCTACGCCTGCCACGCCGTCGACAACGCGCCGTTGCAGCGGATCTTCTACCAGCTCTTCCGCGACGCCGCGGCGGTGGAGAACCACACCCGCCAGCCGCACGCGCAGCGGTTCGCGGGCGAGGTGCGCAACCACGTCGCGAGCACGAACGTCATCGAGCTGACCACCACGGCCGCGAAGGTCGCGCCGCCGCCCGACCCCCAGCGCCCGCCACGCCCGCAGGAGCCGCAGCGCGGTGCGTACGACGCCCAGCGGCCGCACCCGGACCCGCAGCGTCCCCCATACGACTCTCAGCGCCCGCAGGAGCCGCAGGGCGCTCCGTACGGCGGCCAGCGCCCGCAGGAGCCGCAGCGTGCCCCGTACGACCCTTCCCGGCAGCCCCGCGCGGCCCAGCGCCCCCACGACATGACCGGCCCGCGCCCGGTCCAGCGGCCCGTGCAGGACCCGGCCCGTCCGCCCCACGACATGACCGGCCCCCGTCCGGCCCCGCCACGGCCGAACGGACACCCCGGGCCGCCGCAGCCCCCGTCGAACCCGTCGAACCCCGGCGTACGCTGGCCCCATGGCTGACACGCCTCGCGTCCTGCTGCTCGGCAAGCCGGGCTGCCACCTGTGCGACGACGCCCGCGAGATCGTCTCGCGGGTGTGCGGCGAGCTCGGCGTCGGCTGGGAGGAGCGGGACATCACCGCCTCCGAGGAGGACACGCGGCTCTACTGGGAGCAGATCCCGGTGACCTTCGTCGACGGCGTCCAGCACGACTTCTGGCGGGTCGACGAGCGACGCCTGCGCGTCGCACTCGGCGCCTGACCAGGCTGTCAATGTCTTCTCCGTCACATCACGCGGCGTTCCGAGACGCCTCGCGAAGGGCGGCCGAACCGGCCGGAGGCCATGCTGAGCTGCGGGTCGAGGGCCACGAGACGATCCCTTGAGGCGGCCGGGCGAACGTACGGGAGTGGTCTCCCGACTTTGTGCATGCGTTCACAAAGGCTTAATCTGAGGAAAGTCCAGGCGACCGGGCCGACGGGCGACTCAGGACCGGCCGCGCGTCGAGTCTCGAAGAGCAGGCTTGTGACCCGTCGATCCACCCTCGGTGCGCGAAACCGGGGCATCCCAGAGGCGACCGTCGCCAGGCTGCCGGTCTACCTCCGCGCCTTGCACACGCTCGCCGAGCGCGACATCGTCACCGTCTCGTCGGAGGAGCTGGCCGCCGCGGCGGGCGTCAACTCGGCCAAGCTCCGCAAGGACCTGTCCCACCTCGGGTCGTACGGCACCCGGGGCGTCGGCTACGAGGTGCAGTACCTCGTCTACCAGATCTCCCGCGAGCTGGGCCTCACCCAGGACTGGTCGGTCGCCATCGTCGGCCTCGGAAACCTGGGCCGCGCCCTCGCGGGCTACGGCGGATTCGCCTCCCGCGGGTTCCGGATGGCCGCGCTGCTCGACGCCGACCCGGTGATCGTCGGCGAGCGCATCAACGGCCTGACCGTCGAGCACATCGACAAACTGGAGCAGATCATCGCGGACTGCTCGATCTCCATCGCGGTCCTGGCCGTGCCCGCGTCGGCCGCCCAGGCGGTCTGCGACCGCGTGGTGACGAGCGGCGTGACGAGCATTCTGAATTTTGCCCCCGTTGTCCTGGCTGTGCCAGAAGGGGTCGATGTGCGTAAGGTCGACTTGTCGATCGAGCTTCAGATCCTCGCGTTCCATGAGCAGCGCAAGGCCGGCGGCCCCGCCGGGATGGAACAGGAGTATCTCGAAGCGGTGGACGGCTCATGAGCCGAGCGGACGTTAGGACGCGGCCGCTCCGATGTTCGGGGCCGTCGGGTGAGGGACGGGAGCACCAGTGAGCATTCTCGTGGTCGGGCTGAGCCACCGCAGCGCCCCGGTCGCGCTGCTGGAACGCACCGCGGTGACCGGAGAGCGGCTGGTCAAACTCCTGCACGACGTCCACGGCTCGCCGAACGTCAGTGGGGTCGTCGTCGTCTCCACGTGCAACCGCATCGAGGTGTACGCCGATGTCGACAAGTTCCACGCCGGCGTCTCCACCATCTCCGAGCTGCTCTCGCAGCACTCGGACGTGTCGCTGGACGAGCTGTCCCGGCACCTGTACGTCCACTACGAGGAACGCGCGGTCCAGCACGTCTTCTCGGTGGCCTGCGGCCTGGACTCGATGGTCGTCGGCGAGGGTCAGATCGCCGGCCAGCTCCGTACCGCCCTGAAGCTCGCCCAGAAGTACGGCACCGTCGACCGGGCGCTGAACGAGGCGATCCAGCAGGCGCTGCGCGTCGGCAAGCGGGCACGGAACGAGACCGGCATCGACCGGGCGGGCGCCTCGCTCGTCACCGTCGGCCTGAGCCGGGCCGGCTCCCTCACGGGCCGGCGCGCCCTGGTGGTGGGCGCCGGTTCGATGAGCTCGCTCGCCGCCGCCACCCTCGCCCGTGAGGGCATCGGCGAGATCGTCATCGCCAACCGCACGTACGAGCGCGGTGTGCGCCTGGCCGAGGCGACCGACGCCCCGGCGCGGGCGATCCGCCTCGAGGACCTGCGACAGGCGATCGCCGAGGCGGACATCGTCGTCTCGTGCACCGGGGCCGCCGGCCTCGTGATCACCCCGGACATGGTCCAGGGCCCGGTCTTCCTCCTCGACCTCGCCCTGCCGCACGACGTCGACCGGGCCGTCCGCGACCTGCCCGGCGTCACGCTCGTGGGCCTGGACGACCTCAGCACCGGCGAGGACGCGCCGGCCGAGGCCGACACCGACGCCGTCCGGCGGATCGTGTGCGAGGAGGTCAAGGCCTTCCAGCTGAGCCTCGTCGCGGCGACGGTCGCCCCTACAGTGGTCGCCCTGCGCAGCAAGGCCGCCGAGGTCGTCGAGGCCGAGCTCGGCCGGCTCGGCGGCCGGCTGCCCGAGCTCGACGACAAGGTACAGGCGGAGATCGCCCAGACCGTACGCCGCGTGGTCGACAAGCTGCTGCACGCCCCGACCGTGCGCGTAAAGGAGCTGGCGGCCTCACCGGGCGGCGACACGTACGCCGACGCGCTGCGTGAACTCTTCGACCTAGACCCCAAGGCCCCGGAGGCGGTCATCCGGGCGGAGGACGTCCTGTGACCACTCTCAAATTGGGTACCCGCCGCAGCCTGATGGCGATGACGCAGTCCGGCCTGGTGGCCGACGCGTTGACCGCCCGTACCGGCCGGCCGGTGGAGCTCGTCGGCGTGACCACCGAGGGCGACGTCTCCAAGGCGCACCTGGCCCAGATGGGCGGCACCGGCGTGTTCGTCAGCGGGCTGCGCGAGCGGCTCCTGTCCGGCGAGATCGATTTCGCCGTGCACTCCCTCAAGGACCTGCCGACCGGACCCGCCGAGGGCATCGTGCTCGCCGCGGTCCCGGCGCGCGACGACCCCCGCGACGCCCTCTGCGGCCTGGCCAAACTGGCCGACCTGCGGCCCGGGGCGCGGGTCGGCACCGGCTCGCCGCGCCGCGTCGCGCAACTGCGGGCGCTGCGGCACGACCTCGACGTCGTCCCGATCCGCGGCAACGCCGACACGCGCCTGCGGAAGGTCACCGACGGCGACCTGGACGCCGTCGTGCTGGCGTACGCCGGGCTGAACCGCATCGGCCGTGTGGAGGCCGTCTCGGAGATCTTCGAGCCGGACCAGATGCTGCCCGCGCCGGGCCAGGGCGCGCTGGCGGTGGAGTGCCGGGCCGATCGCGACGATCTCATCGAGCTCCTCGCGACCCTCGACCACGCCCCGACCAGGGCGGCCGTGACGGCGGAGCGGACGCTGCTGGCCACGCTGGAGGCGGGCTGCTCGGCTCCCGTGGGCGCATACGCTGCATGGGAAGAGCAAATCGTGCATCTGACCGGAGTCGTTGTCGGGTATGACGGTGAACGGCAGATTCGGTTGTCGGAAAGCGGCTCCCCGGACGATTCAGAGCGACTAGGACGCGATCTCGCGCTCAGGATGCTCGCGGAGGGGGCCGACCAGTTGATGGGGGAGAGCACATCTTGAGCCCCGCGAGCAAAAAGGCCGCGTACGACGAGGGCGAGGCCCCCGCGATGTCCGGGACGACTCCCGGCGAGCGGCAGGGCAGGGTCGCGTTCGTCGGCGTCGGCCCGGGCGACCCGGAGCTGCTGACGCTCCGGGCGGCCAGGATCCTCGGCACGGCCGACGTGATCGTGGTCCACGAGACCCTTGCGCCGCCGTACCACGCACACTTCAACCCCGGCGCCGACGTGGTCGGCCCGGCGGGCGTCAGCCTCGTGAGCCTGGCCCGGTCGGGCAAGGTCGTCGCGCGGGTCTTCGGCGGCGACCCCGGCCTGGGCTGCGCCCTGACCGAGGACGTGAAGACCTGTGCCAAGGGCAAGGTGCCGTTCGAGATCGTCCCCGGCATCTCGTCGGTCACCGGCGTCCCCGGGTACGCCGGCATCCCGCTGACGGACGGCAAGCACCGCGAGGTCGTGATCGTCGACGCCCAGGAGGGCGGGATCGACTGGAGCGCCCACGCGAACGCCGCCACCCTGGTGATCCTCGGCGTCGAGAACACCATCGGCGAGGTCGCCAAGGGCCTCATGGCCGCCGGCCGGTCCGACACGACCCCGGTGGCGGTCACCTCGATGGGCACGACCACCGAGCAGTACACCGTCGACTCGACGCTGGCGAAGGTCGCCTCCGACACCAAGCACCTGGAGTCCCCGGCGCTGCTGGTCGTCGGCGACGTCGTCCGCTGGCGCGACAAGATGTCGTGGTTCGAGACCAAGCCGCTGTTCGGCTGGCGGGTGCTGGTGCCGCGCACCAAGGAGCAGGCCGCGTCGCTGTCGGACCAGCTCCGCTCGTACGGCGCCGTGCCCGACGAGGTGCCCACGATCTCGGTGGAGCCCCCGCGCACGCCGCAGCAGATGGAACGTGCCGTCAAGGGTCTCGTCACCGGCCGTTACGAGTGGGTCGTCTTCACCTCGACCAACGCCGTGCGCGCCGTACGCGAGCGGTTCGAGCAGTACGGCCTGGACGCCCGCGCGTTCGCCGGCCTCAAGGTCGCCGCCGTCGGCGAGCAGACCGCCGCCGCGCTCGTGGAGTTCGGCGTCAAACCGGACCTCATGCCGAAGGGGCAGCAGTCCTCCGAGGGGCTCGTGGAGGTCTGGCCGCCGTACGACAAGGACCTCGACCCGATCAACCGGGTGCTGCTGCCGCGCGCCGACATCGCCACCGAGACGCTCGTCGCCGGGCTCACCGAGCTGGGCTGGGAGTGCGACGACGTGACCGCCTACCGGACCGTACGCGCGGCGCCGCCGCCGGCGCCGATCCGCGAGGCGATCAAGGGCGGCGGGTTCGACGCCGTGCTGTTCACCTCGTCCTCGACGGTCCGCAACCTGATCGGCATCGCCGGCAAGCCGCACAACGTCACGGTCATCGCGTGCATCGGCCCGCAGACCGCGCGCACGGCGGAGGAGTACGGCCTGCGCGTCGACGTGCTGGCGGACAGACCGTCCGTCAGCGCCCTCGCCGAGGCGCTCGCGGAGTACGGTGCCAAGCGGCGGGCCGCCCAGGTCGAGGCCGGCGACCCCCTCCGCAAGCCGAGTGAGATGCGCCGCGGCGCCCGCCGGCGCAAGTGATGAGCTGAAAGAAGGTCGTCGTGACCGCGCAGTTCCCCGTCGTACGTCCCCGGCGGCTCCGCCGCACCCCCGCGCTGCGGCGGCTGGTCGCCGAGACCCACCTGCACCCGAGCGACCTGGTGCTGCCGCTCTTCGTCAAGGAGGGCATCACCGAGCCGCAGCCGATCGCGTCGATGCCGGGCGTCGTGCAGCACACCCGGGAGTCCCTGCGCAAGGCGGCGCACGACGCGGTGGAGGCCGGCGTCGGAGGGCTGATCCTGTTCGGCATCCCCGCGGTCAAGGACGGCCGCGGGTCCGCCGCCGACGACCCGGCGGGCATCGTGCAGAAGGGGCTGCGCGACCTGTCCGCCGACCTCGGCGACGCCACGGTGATCATGGCCGACCTGTGCCTGGACGAGTACACCGACCACGGGCACTGCGGCATCCTCACGGGCTCCGGCGAGGTCGACAACGACGCGACCCTGGAGCGCTACGCCTCCATCGCCGTCGCCCAGGCCGCGGCCGGCGTGGACGTCGTCGCCCCGAGCGGCATGATGGACGGCCAGGTCGCCGCGATCCGCACCGCCCTGGACGAGGCCGGCTACGGCAACGTCGCGATCATGGCGTACGCCGTGAAGTACGCCTCGGCGTTCTACGGCCCGTTCCGCGAGGCCGCCGAGTGCGCGCCGCAGTTCGGCGACCGGTCCGCCTACCAGCAGGACCCGCCGAACGCCGAGGAGTCGATGCGGGAGGTGCTGCTGGACCTGGACGAGGGCGCCGACTTCGTCCTGGTCAAGCCCGCGCTGACCTACCTCGACATCGTCAGCCGGGTACGCGACACGGTGCACGTCCCGGTCGCCGCCTACCAGGTCAGTGGCGAGTACGCCATGGTCGAGGCGGCCGCCGCGCAGGGCTGGATCGACCGCGACCGCATCATCATGGAGACGCTGATCTCCGCCCGCCGCGCGGGCGCCGACATCATCCTGACCTACTGGGCCACCGAGGTCGCCCGCTCCCTGCGCGCCTGACGTGACCCCGCCCTCGAAGCCGTGACCCGCCGCATAGCAGGTCACGGCTTCGCCGCTATTCGGGGGTTCCCACAACTCGCGAAACCGCGGCGCGTCATCATCGAAAGAGGAGCGGAGGGGGAGCAGGATGCTGGACGTAACAGCGAAGCGAACGAACCGGTCGGCCGGCCGCCGCAAGACGGGCGAGTCGGCCAGGCGCGAGCGCATGGCGGCCGCCGTACAGGAGTACGCCGCCCTGGGCTGGCCCTGTTATCCGGGCGAACATCCGGCCACCGACGGCACGCGGGCGTGTTCCTGTGACCGGATCGGCTGCCCGTCGCCCGCGGCGCATCCCCGGTCCCAGGTGTGGCAGCGGCAGGCCACGGTCGATGTCGACACCCTGGCCCGCTGGTGGGCGGGCGACCCGGAGGCCAACATCGTCCTGCCGACCGGGCGGGTCTTCGACGTCTTCGACGTGCCGGCCGAGGCGGGCCGCGCGGCCCTGGACCGGATGGAGCGCGAGGGCGTACCGGTGGGCCCGGTGGCCGCCCACGGCGACGAGCGTTACCTGTTCTTCGTCGCCACCCGTGGCGCGCCCGTCGACGAGGACGAGTGGTGGTCCTGCCACCTCGACACCGTCCCGGAGACGATCGCCGACAACCCCGGAATGCGCTGGCACTGCCGTGACAGCTACGTCGTCGCGCCGCCGTCGATGCTGCCGTTCGACCGCGCGGTGACCTGGGTCAGGGCGCCGCACGGTGCGCCGCTGCCCGACCCGCTGCGGCTACTGGAGATCCTGGCCGACGACGCCGAATGACGTCTGGGAGACTCGTGGGGTGACTTCCACGAATCGTTCCGAAGCACTGTTCGACCGGGCCGGTGCGGTCATCCCGGGCGGCGTGAACTCCCCGGTGCGCGCCTTCGGGGCCGTGGGCGGCACCCCGCGGTTCATCGCCTCGGCCCGGGGCGCGTACCTCGTCGACGCCGACGGCAACGAGTACGTCGACCTGATCTGCTCCTGGGGCCCGATGATCCTTGGGCACGCCCACCCGCAGGTCGTGGAGGCCGTGCACCACGCCGTCGAGCACGGCACCTCGTACGGCGCCCCGACCGAGGGCGAGGTCCTGCTCGCCGAGGAGATGGTCGCCCGCACGCCGATCGACGAGGTCCGCCTGGTCAGCTCCGGCACCGAGGCGACGATGTCGGCGATCCGGCTGGCCCGCGGCTTCACCGAGCGCCCGAAGATCGTCAAGTTCGCCGGCTGCTACCACGGCCACTCCGACGCGCTGCTGGCCGCCGCCGGGTCCGGCGTCGCGACGTTCGGCCTGCCGGACTCGCCGGGCGTCACCGGCGCGGCCACCGCCGACACGATCGTGCTCCGCTACAACGACATCGCCGCCGTCGAGGAGACGTTCGGTGAGTACGGCCACGAGATCGCCTGCGTCATCACCGAGGCGTGCCCGGCCAACATGGGCATCGTTCCGCCGATCCAGGACTTCAACGCCGCCCTGAAGCGCGTCTGCGAGCGGCACGGCGCCCTGCTCATCATCGACGAGGTCCTGACCGGCTTCCGCGTCTCCCGGTCCGGCTGGTACGGCCTGGAGGGCGTGGCCGGCGACCTGTACACCTTCGGCAAGGTGATGGGCGGCGGCCTGCCGGCCGCGGCGTTCGGCGGCCGCGCCGACGTCATGGACCGGCTGGCCCCCGCGGGCCCGGTGTACCAGGCGGGCACGCTGTCCGGTAACCCCCTGGCCACCGCCGCCGGCCTGGCCACGCTCCGCGCCGCCACCGACGAGGTCTACGCGCGCATCGACCACGCCGCCAACGCGGTCGCCCAGGCCGCGACGGAGGCGCTGACCAAGGAGGGCGTGCCGCACCGGCTGCAGACCGCGGGCAACCTCTTCTCGATCTTCTTCGCCGAGGACCCGGTGTTGGACTTCGAGCAGGCCCAGCGCCAGAACACCCGCCGCTACGCCGCCTTCTTCCACACGGCCCTGGACCACGGCGTCTACCTGCCCCCGTCGGCGTACGAGGCGTGGTTCCTGTCCGCCGCCCACGACGACGCGGCCCTGGAACGCATCGCGGACGCCCTCCCGCACGCCGCGAGAGCCGCCGCCGAAGCGGCGTAGCAACGCCCCGACCCATTACCGCCGAGACTTTCTGCTGCCATGCATGGCAGCAGAAAGTCTCGGCACTGATCGGGCCAGCAGCCGCCCCAGCTCAGAACAATCCCAGGTGCGGGAGTAGCTTCTCGACCGCGGTGAGGATCTGCGCCGCGTCGGCGAGGGCTTCTTTGACCTCATCCCACGTGGCCGCGTCATCGGGCATCGCGGGGTACTCGAGCTCGTTTCGGCGGATGCGGAGTGCACGGAACGGACGGAATTTGTCGCCGAACTGCGCCCGTACGGCTTCGTCGACCACGACATGCCCACCTCGTGTCGTAGGCCGTAGTCCCTGCTGGATGAGCAGGCCCGTGCAGGCATGCCTCGCCGCATCGTACGAGAGCACGTAGGCGCTGTCCGGATCAGTGACAGCGATCTGACAGCGGTGGCATGGGTGCGAAGTGCTCTCTTCAACCATGGTTCGCCGTTCGCGGCCGAGCCTCTCAGGTGCTGTAGCTCGCCGTTCTGGAGCAGTCGTTCGATCACAGCCGCGCCTTGGCTCCAGCGGTTCACTGCCCCTCACCCTCGGTCGATCGGTATTTCACCGAATGCAACCACAAGGGGGGAGGTCTTGACCTGCTGAATCAATGGATCCGCTGGATCCACCCAACGTTCTCCTGGACGGATGACCGGATTGACCGGAAAGCCGATGCGTTGCTGAGCCCGGTCGGCGGCGTCATAGACGTCGCCCCTGGCCGGCCGACCGAGGACGAGGACGTCGACGTCGTTCGGCGGAGGTCCTGGCTCGCCGTGATACCGAGCGGCCCAGGATCCGTAAATGACGACGGCGTCCGCTCCGTCGAGCGGGGCGAACTCATCGGCGATCACTACCTGGGGGCCTACGGTCATCACGAGTAGCTGGGTCAGTGGTCCGCTGAGGCGGTTCGCCGTGTTGGCATGCAGTAGTTGCGAGCGGCCGACCGGCCGAGCCCGGATCAGGTCGGCTTCAATCAGTCGATGTATGTCGCGGTGCAGCGTCGACGGGCGGACGCCGAGCTTCCGGGCCAGGTCGGCGAGGGTGTAGTCGCTCTCCGGATGAAGGAAGAGCATGGCGAGTACGTCCGCCTGATTGGCCGACCGGAAGATCGGCAGCAACGGCGGCGCATCTGTTCGCATAAGACGAATATAACTTCGGCTAATACGAATCGTCGAGCTACTGTGCGCAAGGATCGAGGAGCGTCTCGGCCCTTCGCGCGGTTCGCTGCGGCGCCGAACAGCCCACCAGAAAAAGAAGACCCGGCCCACGAGGAGCCGGGTGGTCTACGCGACCGAGTCTACCCACTACCAGCCGGGCGGCATCGAGTATCCACCGACCGGGCCGGTCAGGCGTCGGGGGAGAGGGCTTCGATGATCTCTTCGGCGCGGGCGGTGGCGGCCTTGGGTTCGGCGTCGGGGCTGCCGACGAGGGGGTCCCAGTTGAGGTCGTAGAAGAGTTCGGTGACGCCCTGCTCGGCGAGCCAGGCGGTGTCGTCGCGGATCTGGTCGTAGGAGCCGGACAGGCGCAGGCGCTTGCCGGCGTCGTAGGTGGCCTCCTCGCCCGCCCGTACGACGCCGCGGACGACGACGCGGACCGCGTCGGGGTCCTTGCCCGCCTCCTCGGCCGCCTGCCGGACGGTGGCGATCTGCTCGTGGATGCGGGACAGGTCGGTGGCGCTGCGGCTGAGCCAGCCTTCCGCGATCCGGCCCGCGCGCTTCAGCGCGGCCTCGGCCACGCCGCCGAGCAGCACCGGCGGGTGCGGCTTCTGCACGGGCTTGGGGGCCTGGCGGCTCGGCGGGATCGTGTAGAACTCACCGTCGAACTGGCTGACCTCGTCCTCCCACAGCGTGCGCAGCGCCGCGACGAACTCCTCGGCGCGCGCGCCGCGTCGCTCCTCCGAGGTGCCGCTGGCGACGAACTCCTCGTGCTGCCAGCCGGCGCCCAGGCCGAGGTCGACCCGCCCGTTGGACAGCACGTCCAGGGAGGCGACCTCCTTGGCGAGGTACACGGGCGTGACGAACGGGAAGTTGATCAGGGAGACGCCGAGGCGGATCCGGGAGGTGCGGGCGGCGGCGTAGGCCAGGGTGACGAGCGGGTCGAGCACGCTGCGGTACACCGGGGCCAGCGCCTCCCTGTCGGCCGGGGTGAGCAGGCGGTGGAACGTCCACAGCGAGTCGTATCCGAGGTCTTCCGCGCGTTCCGCGAAGTGACCGACGTTCCGTGGGGTGGCCCATGCCCCCGACACCGGGGCGCCGAATCCGATCCTCATGTTCCTTATCCTGGCAGCCGTTCGAGCGCCCTGGTCAGTGCGGCGGCGGCCGGCGGCCGCAGCGGCGATCGTACGGTGGCGTCGGCGATCAGGCCGCGCTCGGCGAGCACCGCCTTGATGACGGTGGGGGAGGGCTCGGCGAACAGGGCGTTCACCAGGGGCAGCAGGGCGTCGTGGAGATCGCGGGCGCGCGCGGCGTCCCCGTCCCGTACGGCGTCGGCCAGCGCGGCGAACGCCGCCGGGGCGACGTTCGCCGAGGCCGTGATGCCGCCCGCCGCGCCGAGGTGCAGCATCGGGTACAGGAACGCGTCGTCGCCGCCGAGCACGCCCCGGCCCTCGGCGAGCAGGGTCAGGGTGTCCGCGTCGATCGCCCCCGGGCAGTGCTTGATCCCGGCGACGTGCTCGGTGGCGAGCAGTTCGAGGAGCGTCTCGACGCGCAGCGTCTTCCCCGTGCGGTACGGGATGTTGTAGACGATCAGCGGTATCCCGGCCGCCGCGCCGATCGCCGCGAAGTGGTCGAGGACTCCCTCGTCGGTGGGCCGGAGGTAGTACGGCACGACCGCGAGGAGCAGGTCCGCGTCGGTGGCGCGGTCGATCGCCTGGCGGACGGACTCCTCGGTGCCGATCGTGCCCACGCCGACGGTGAGCGGCGCGCCGTACGCCTCGCTGATCTTCCGGCACGTCGCGACGACCGTACGCCGTTCGTCGGCGGTGAGCAGCGCGGCCTCGCCGGTGGTGGCGAGCACGACGAGTCCCGCCGCGCCCTCGGTCAGGACGTGGTGGGCCAGGACTTCGAGGGAGGGGACGTCGAGGGTGCCGTCCGGTCCGAACGGTGTGACGAGCGGAACGTGGATCCCGTGGAGCATGGAGTCACCTCTCGGCGAGCGCGGCGGCCGGGGCGTCGGCCCCGGGGAGGACGGCGGACGTACGGCGGCGAAGGCTGCCGAGGGCGACGCCGCCGACGATGAGGACCCCGGCGACCACGTCGGGGACGGTGACGCGCTCGCCGAGCAGGAGCGCGGCCGAGGACACCCCGAACAGCGGCACCAGCAGCGAGTAGATCGCCACCTGACCGGCGTCGTACCGGCGCAGCAGCCACCCCCACAGGCCGAACCCGACGAGGGTCGACAGGTACGCGATGTAGGCGAGCGCGCCCAGGCCGCCGGCGGAGATGTGCGCCAGCGCGTGCAGGTCCGCGCGCGGCCCCTCGAAGATCAGCGAGAGCGCGAGCAGCGGCAGCGGCGGGATCAGGCTGACCCAGACCATGAACCCGAACATGTCCGACGGCTGCGCCTTCCGCATGCCGATGTTGGCCAGCCCCCACATGCCCGCCGCGACGAGGCACAGCGCGAACGCCAGCACGGGTCCGCCCTGGCCCAGCGACCCGGCGATCACCGCGATCCCGGTGAAGGCCACGAGCATGCCCGCCACCTGCGCCCGGCGCATGCGCTCACCGAGCATCGGCACGGCGAAGGCGGCGGTGAACAGCGCCTGCGTCTGCAGCACGAGCGACGACAACCCGGCCGGCATGCCCAGGTGCATGGCGATGAACAGCAGGCCGAACTGCCCGACTCCGAGCGGCAGCCCGATGAGCGTCATCCGTCGCCACGGGATCGCGGGCCGCCGGACGAACAGGACCGCGGGGAACGCCGCCGCCACGAACCGCAGGGCCGCGAACAGCAGCGGCGGCAGGGCGCCGAGCCCCACGTGGATGATGACGAAGTTGAATCCCCAGATCGCGGCGATCAGCACCGCGATCGCGATGTCGCGAGGTCTCATGACTCCGATCGTCGCGGCCACCATTCTTTAGGACAAGCGAATGTTCCTTAAGCTCTCCGTGTAGCATGTCTACATGCTCGACCTGGAGCGGCTCCGCGCCCTCAACGCCGTGGCCACGTACGGTTCCGTCAGCGCCGCGGCGGAGGTCCTCCACGTCACGACCTCGGCCGTCTCCCAGCAGGTCGCCAAGCTGGAGCGGGAGACCGGCCAGAAGCTCCTGGAGCGCAACGGCCGAGGGGTCCGCCTCACCGACGCCGCCGCGCTCCTCGCCGCGCACGCCGAGCGCATCCTCGCCATGGTCGAGGCGGCGGAGTCCGACCTGGAGGCCCAGCGCGGCGCCGTCGTCGGCGAGCTCGCCATCACGGCGTTCCCCACGGCGGCGCGCGGCCTGATGCCCGGCGCGCTGGGCCGGCTCGCCAAGGAGCACCCCCTCCTGACGGTGACGCTGCGCGAACTGGAACCGCACGCCAGCCTGCCCCTCGCCGCCCGCGGGGAGATCGACCTGGGCATCGTCCAGGACTGGTTCAACGTGCCGCTCGCCATCCCGGACGGCCTGGTCAAGGCGCCGCTGCTCGACGACGTCGCGGACGCCGCCCTGCCCGCCGGCCACCCGCTCGCCGATCGCGAGGTCATCGACCTGGCCGACCTGCGCGGGGAGGCGTGGATCGCCCAGTCGGCCGGCGCGATCTGCCGTGACTGGCTGGAGCACACGCTCCGGACGGCCGGCCTGGAGCCGCGCGTCAGCCACACCGCCGACGAGTACGCCACGCAGCTCGCCCTCGTGGCGGCCGGACTGGGCAGCGCCATCCTGCCTCGTCTGGGCCGCTGCGACGTGCCGCCCGGCGTCCGCATCGTCGCCGTGCGCCCCGCGCTGACACGGCACGTGTACGGGATCTGGCGCGCCGAGGCGGCCCGCCGCCCGGCCATCCGCGCCGCCGTCGCCGCGCTCCGCGCCGCCGCCACGGACCTGGGACTGAACACGCCCGTCCCTCACGGAGAGTGACGGAGCGTCCCGCCACGGGTAGGGGCGCGACATGTGGACACGAGCAACGATCGAAGGAATGGTCGCCGGACTCGTCGGCGCGCTGGCGATGACGGCCAGTGAGAAGCTCGAACAACGATGGACCCATCGCCCGGACTCGAACGTCCCGGCGCGGACCCTGGAACGCCTGACGGGCCTGTCGGAGCGCCCCCGGCGGCAGCCGAGGTCGCGCAACCTCGCCATGCATCTCGGACAGGGCATGCTCATGGGCGGGCTGCGCGGGGTGATGGCCACGGCCGGGCTGCGCGGCCCCTGGGCCTCGGCGATGTTCGGGGTGGTCCGCCTGACCAACGACCAGATCCTGGAGAACGCGACGGGCGTCGGCGCTCCGCCCTGGACCTGGCCGCGCCGTGAACTCGCCGTCGACCTGCTGCACAAGGGGGTCTACGCCGCCGCGACCGGCCTGGTCGCCGACACGCTGGCCGCCTGGCACGGTCCGGGTCCCGGCCAGTGGCACGCGGCCCTGCGCCCGGGACGCCGCGGGGACGTCGCACCGGTCCCGAGGCGGCGACTACGCCCCGTGGTCCGGTGACCACCCAAAATCATTCTTTTCTCGCGAATTCTGGATCGCGACTTCATTCCCGCAGGTCAGCGAGGAATGTGAACACGCTGTTCGCGTTTGCCGTCCCCGGAAGCGCTGGTGAGGATGAACGCCCTTGATCGATCGCGCAGTGGGGAGACGTCATGCCGATACTGGTCACCGGAGCGACCGGCACGGTCGGGAGCAGCCTCGTCCGGCAACTCGTGGCCGCCGGTCAGGAGGTTCGGGCCGTGACCCGCGACCCCGCCTCGCGGGCGGCCGCCGCCCTGCCGCCGGAGGTGGAGGTGGTCGCCGGGGACTTCGGCCGGCCGGAGAGCCTGGTCCCCGCCCTTCGCGGTGTCGAGCGGATGCACCTGGTGGCGATCGGCGAGTCGCTGACCACCGGCCCCCGGATCCTCGAACTCGCGAAGGAGGCCGGCGTACGGCGGATCGTGCACCTCGGCCACAACGATCCGAGCCGCGACGACGACGATCCCGTCGAGGCGCCCCACCGCGTCCTGCACAAGGCCATCGAGAACTCCGGTCTCGAGTGGACGCACATCTTCCCCGGCGAGTTCATGGCCAACACCCGCGAGTGGATCGCCTCGATCAGGACGGAGAGCGCCGTGCGCGCCCCGTTCGGCGACTGGACCAGCGCGATGGTCCACGAGGCCGACATCGCCGCCGTCGCCCTGGCGGCCCTCCTGGAGGACGGCCACACGGGGCGGACCTACGTGCCGACCGGTCCGGAGCCCGTACGGCGCCGCGACGCCGTACGGCTGATCGGCGAGGCCATCGGCCGCGAGGTCCGGTTCGTCGAGCTCACCCCCGACGAGGCACGGGAGTACTGGAAGGACCGGTACCCCGAGCAGGTCATCGAGTGGTTCCTGGAGATGGGCCGGCACCTGGACGGCAACGCCTGGGTCTCGCCCGTGGTCGAGGAGGTCACCGGCCGTCGGGGCCGTACCTTCGCCCGGTGGGCGGCCGACCACGCCGCCGACTTCCGCTGACCGGCGAGCCGCCCACGACTCGACGACACCTCAGCCCTTGATGAACTCGAGCAGGTCGGCGTTGAGCTCGTCCTGGTGGCTGGCGAAGATGCCGTGCCCGGCGGTCGGGTACTCCTTGTACACGGTGCCCGGGATGATCTCGGCGGTGCGGCGGCCGGTCACGTCCACCGGCGCCGAGAAGTCCGCCGCGCCGTGGACGACGAGCGTGGGGATGGTGATCTCGCGCAGCCCGGCGCGGTGGTCGGTGTGGAACAGCGCGTGCTGGAACCTCAGCACCGCCCACGGCGAGGTGGCCTCGCACTCCCGGATCATCCAGTCGATGAGGGCGGGGGAGACCGCCGGGCCGAGGTGGGTGGCGAAGAAGACCTGGGCCTGGTCGGAGAGCCACTTGGGCCGGTCGGCGCGGATCTTGGCCTGGGTGGCCGCGAAGAGGGCCTCCGGGATGCCGGCCGGGTTGTCCTCGGTCTGCTTCAGGAACGGCAGCATCGCGGAGATGAACACGGCGCGGGCGACGCGCTCCTCGCCGTGCCGGGCGAGGTAGCGGGCGATCTCGCCGCCGCCCATGGAGTGGCCGACGAGGGTGACGTCCCGCAGGTCGAGGTGCTCGATCAGCGCGGCCAGGTCGTCGGCGGTGGTGTCCAGGTCGTATCCGCCGGAGGGCCGGTCCGAGCGCCCGTGGCCCCGCCGGTCCAACGCCACGCACCGGTAGCCCCGCTCGACGAAGAAGGGGATCTGGTACTCCCACATGTCGGTGCTGAGCATGCAGCTGGCGACGAAGACGATCGCCGGACCCTGGCCGTAGTCCTCGTAGGCGAGGCGGGTTCCGTCAGCGGTCTCGAAGAACATGGGGTCGCTCCTTGGTCTGTCTCACGTGGTCCGACGTCATGAATCCTCCCGGCTGGCGGGAACGGGGTCGATTACGTCCGAGGTAACCGGCGGCCCTACCGGTGATCTTCTTCGAAGTGATCGGTAAAGGCGGCGGGGGCCGTCGGAAGTACTGGTGAAAGGTCACCGACTCACCGAAGGGCAGGGACTCCGTTGGGCGACTCCGAGGATTCCCGAAGACGCTTCACCGAGCTGTACGACGAGAACTACCGGCGCGTGCTCGGCTACGTGGTCACGCGGGCCGAGCCGGACGTGGCGGAGGACATCGTCAGCGAGACGTTCGTCATCGCGTGGCGCCGCCTGGACGACATCCGCGAGCCGGCGCTGCCCTGGTTGCTGGGCGTCGCCCGCAACCTCCTGCGCAAGCAGTGGGACAGCGGCTCCCGGCGGCGTGCGCTGGTCGACCGGGTCACCGCGATGACCACCGACGAGGACCTGGTGGCGTGGGACGTCGCCGACCACGTCGTGGAGCGTGACAGCGCGCTGGCGGCCATCGGCGGGATGTCCGAGAGCGACCTGGAGGTCCTCTCGCTCGTCATGTGGCACGGCCTGGCCCCACGGGAGGCCGCCAAGGTCGTCGGCTGCTCGACTGCGGCGTTCTTCGTCCGCCTGCACCGCGCGCGGCGTCGCCTCGCCAGGGCGATCGACAACGCGCCCGCGCCCGATGCCCGCCACCCCGTGTCCCGCGCCGCCGACAAGGCCGCCCGATGAACCCTGGAGCCAAGATGAACCGCGACCCCGACCACCTGTTCCGTACGCTCAAGCCCGTCGGCCTGGAGACCATGGCCGCCGAGGCGCACTCCCGCCGCCGCGAGCGGGATCTCGCCAAGGCATGGGACGGCGACGACTCCGGCCGCGCCGTCTCCGTGCCGACCGCGCGGCGCCGGACGCCGCGCCTGCTGGTGGCCGGCCTGGCCGCCGGGGCGGTCGCCGCGAGCGCGGCGTTCGTCATCGTCGCCACCGACGGCTCCGGGGGCTCCCCCGGCGCCCGGCCGGCCGCGTCCGGGCCCGTACGGGCGCTGGACGCCCGCGCCGTCCTCCTGACCAGCGCCGACAGCGCCGCCAAGGCACCGGCCACCACTGGCGCCTACTGGTACACCCGCGAACGCGAGACCTCGATCTTCAGCACTTCCGATTTCCGCAAGGCGGCGCAGAAGAGGATCGCCAGGCAGCTCGGCGAGAAGAGCCTGCGGGTCCCGCCCTTCACGGCGCACGTGAGCAAGACGCAGGACAGTTGGTACGGCCGTGACAGGCGCGATCGCACGATCACCGGCATCGACCCCAGGATCACCTTCCCGTCACCGGCCGACGAGGCCGCGTGGAAGAAGCTGACTCCCAAGGAGAAGGACTGGTTCGGCGTCGACCCGTCGGGCAAGCCGCACGTGAACAACTACGACTTCTCCGGCCTGAAGCCGAACATCACCCAGCGGGACAAGACGATCGAGGCCCTGACCAAGCTGCCCACCGACCCGGCCGGTCTCCGAAAGACGATGCGGACCTGGTTCCAGCACGAGAACCAGTTGTCCAACCAGCACGACGGTGAGCCCATGGGCGACAGCTTCGCCCAGTACGTCTTCGGCGAGGCGCAGGACCTGCTGGCCGGCCCGCTGACGCCGGGCGCGAAGGCCGCGCTGTACCGGCTGCTCGCCGAGCAGCCGGGCATCCGTTACCTCGGCACGGCCACCGACCCGATGGGCCGCAAGGGCGCGGTCCTGGCCCTGGGGAGGAACGACGCCCGGCCGGGGAAGGGCTTCGAGATCCGTCTGATCATCGACCCCCAGTCGGGGCGGCTCCTCGCCCAGGAGTCCGGGGACCGCAAGGCTCCTAGCCTGACCATGACGTACGAGGCGATGGGCTGGGTGAATCGCCTCGGCGCCCGCCCCTGAACCGGCCGGCGGGACCTGACGAAAGTGAGGGGCCGGCGGTGCCGATCGTGCGATGCCGCACCGGCCCGCCGGTCCCTAGGTCCTTCCGAGAACGATCGGGGGAGGAACATGATCACCCTTCGCGGACGGCGCGGAGGAGGTCGGTGAGGGCGCCGAGGACGGCGTCGGGGCGCTCCTCGTGCATCCAGCCGTGCCCGACGTCGTCGAGGACCCGCTGTTCGCCGTGGGGGACCGACGCGGCCAGTTCCGCGTGGATCGTGCGCTTCATGTCGTTGATCTCGCGCAGCAGGTCCGCCGGCCACAGGTGGGCCTGGGTCGCGTCGTGCCCCAGGGCGGTCAGCACGATCAGCGGCACGTCGGGCAGGTCCGGGGCGTTCCGGAGCTCGTCGGCGACCTCGGTGTAGAGGTTCTTGTCCTCGTTCCAGGCCGTACGCCACGCGGTGAGGTGATGCTCGATGAGCGGCCCGCGAACGGCGTCGGGCCACTTCGCGAAGTGCCCGGCGAGCGCGTCGCGGGAGCGCTGGAGCTGTTCCTCGGTCGGCTCCGGCAGGTCCTGACTCTTCATCCGCTCCAGCATCTCGGGCACCTGCCGGGGTGCGCGTCGCAGGAAGTCCTCGTGGGTGGGGTCCAGCAGGAGCAGCCCGGCGACCTCGCCGGGGAAACGCTGCGCGTAGTGGCGCGCGTAGGCCCCGCCCAGGGAGTGCCCGACCAGCACGTACGGGCCCGGAACTTCGGCGGCGGCCAGCAGGTCGCGCAGCTCGTCGGTGACCTCGCCGGCCGTACGGGGCAGCTCGACCGGGTCGCTCCAGCCGGTGCCGGCCCGGTCGTAGAGCACGCCGGTCGTCAGCCGGGCGACGCGGTCGTGCAGGTTCACGTAGTCCAGGCCGACGAGGCCGGCCCCGGGCAGGAGGACCACGGCGGGCTCCCCGGCGCCGGACCGGTGCAGCATCAGCCGCCGGCCCCCCACCTCGTACAGCCGCCCCAGCGGGGGTCCGGTCCGGTGCTCCGGTGTCGTGGATCGCATGCGGGACGCCTCTCAGGATTATTCTCAACTTTGAGAAAGGTATCACCTGTGAGATCGTTAGGCCATGGACCCGGTCGATCTGCTCCTGCATCCGGTGCGGCTCCGCATCGTGCACGCGATGTCGGGCGGGCGGACGCTCACGACCGCGCGACTGTCCGAGCTCATGCCGGACGTCTCGAAGGCGACCCTGTACCGGCACGTCGGCCTGCTGGCCGAGGGAGGGCTCCTGGAGGTCGACGGCGAGCAGCGGGTGCGCGGCGCCGTCGAACGGACGTACCGCCTGCGCCGGGCCCGCGCCGTGATCGACGCGGAGACGGCCGCTTCCGCCTCGGCGGAGGACCACCGCCGCGCCTTCGCCACGGCCATGGCCACCCTGCTGGCCGAGTTCAACGCCTACCTGGACCGCGACCCGGACCCGGCCCGCGACCTGGTCGGCTACCGGCAGCACGCGATCTGGCTCAGCCCGCGCGAACGCGCCGAGATGATCGGCGAGCTGCGCGACGTCATCGTCTCCCGGATGGCCAACGAACCCGCGCCGGACCGCACCCGCCACCTGCTCAGCCCGATCCTCTTTCCCGCCGAGAGCCCGGGCGACCCGGCGGCCGATCACCAGGCATAGGCCTCCGGCGCGGGGCCCGGACCGGGGAAGATCTCGTCGAGGCGGTCCAGCTCGCTCGGGCCGAGACGGACGTCGAGGGCGCCGACCGCGCGCTCGAGATGGTCGAGCGTACGAGGGCCGATGATCGGTCCGGTCACCCCCTCCTGGTGCAGCAGCCAGGCGAGGGCCACGTCCGCCGGGTGCCGGCCCAGCTCGTCGCAGAACTCCTCGTACGCCGCCACCTGGGGCCGGACGGCCGCCAGGCGCTTCGCGGTGAGGTCCGAACCGCTCTCCCGGCCGGGCCGGTCCTTCCGCAGGATGCCGCCGAGGATGCCCCCGTGCAGCGGCGACCAGGGGATGAAGCCGAGCCCGTAGTCGCGGGCGGCCGGGAGCACCTCGAGCTCGGCGGTGCGCTCGGCGAGGTTGTACAGCGACTGCTCGCTGACCAGGCCGAGGGAGTTCCGGCGCCGCGCCGCCTCACCGGCCTGGGCGATGTGCCAGCCGGCGAAGTTCGAGGAGCCCACGTACAGCACCTTGCCCTGCGCGACCAGGACGTCCATGGCCTGCCAGAACTCCTCCCAGGGCGTGTTCCGGTCGACGTGGTGGGCCTGGTAGAGGTCGAGGTGGTCGGTCCGCAGCCGGCGCAGGGAGTCCTCGACCTGCCGGCGGATGTGCCGGGCGGACAGGCCACTCGTGTTCGGTCCCTCGCCCATCGGCTCGTACACCTTGGTGGCGAGCACGATGTCGTCCCGCCGGCCGCTCTTCTCCAGCCAGCGCCCGATGATCTGCTCGGTCCAGCCCTCGCCGAGCCGCCAGCCGTAGATGTTCGCGGTGTCGAAGAAGTTGATCCCCAGGTCGAGGGCGCGATCCATGATGGCGTGGGCGGTCTCCTCCGGTGTGTCGGGACCGAAGTTCATGGTGCCGAGCACGAGCCGGGAGACCTGCAGGCCGGTACGGCCGAGGTGTGTGTACCGCATGGCGCCGACGTTAGGGTTTCACATTGATGTGAAGGTCCAGCCGAACCATCGTGGAGTAGGTCACATGCGCATCGGTGAGCTGTCGCGGCGGACCTCGGTCAGCGCGAGGTTGCTGCGGTACTACGAGGAGCAGGGACTGCTCGTCCCGGAGCGGCTGCCGAACGGCTACCGGGAGTACGCCGAGGACGCCCCCATGATCGTCGCCCAGATCCGCGGGCTCCTCGACGCCGGGTTGTCGACGGACGTCATCCGGGAGCTGCTGCCGTGCGCCGAGGGCAGGACGCCCCGGCTCACCGGCTGCCCGGAGCTGCGCGGCATCCTCCGGCAGTCCCTGGACGGCATGCAGTCCCGCATCGACGCCCTCACCCGCAACCGGGACGCGCTCCTGCGCTACCTCGAGGCGACCGAGACCGTCGCACCCGCGCCGGGCTGACCGGCCGGAGTAGGGTCGGAGGGTGCGCTTCGCGATCTCCATCCCGCAGTTCTCCGCCGACGGGGAGTTCGACCCGGCCGCGTTCCGCGCCTACGTCGTACGGGCCGAGGAGCTGGGCTTCCACAGTGGCTGGACCCAGGAGCAGGTCCTCGGCTCGATGCCCAACCTGGGCCCGATCGAGACGATGACGTACGCCGCGGCCTGCACCGAACGACTGCGGCTGGGCTGCGCGGTGTTCGTCAGCACCCTGCACAATCCGCTGCACCTGGCCAAGAGCATCAGCACGCTCGACCAGCTCAGCCGGGGCCGGCTGGAGGTGGGCGTCGGCACGGGCGGGCGGGGCAGGGCGTTCGCGGCCTTCGGAATCGACACGGACGCCTTCGTCGCCCGCTTCACCGAGGGCATCCGGCTGATGAAGGCGTGCTGGACCGAGTCCGAGATCACGTTCCCCGGCCGGTTCTGGCAGCTCGACGGCCAGGCGGTGGAGCCGAAGCCCTTCCAGAAGCCGTACCCGCCGCTGTGGTTCGGCGGCAACCACCCCAACGCGCTCCGCCGCGCGGTCCGGTACGGCGACGGTTTCTTCGGCGCGGGGTCGCAGACGACCGCGCAGTTCGCCGATCAGATGCGGGTCGTACGGGAGGCGCTCGACGAGGCCGGCCGCGACCCCCGGGACTTCCGGATCGCCAAGCGCGTGTACATCGCGGTCGACGACGACGCCGCGCGGGCCCGCCGGCGCGTGACCGACGCGCTGAACCGGGTGTACGGCCGCTCCGGCGGGGACGACCTGACCCCCGTCGCGGTCTTCGGCCCGCCCGACGAGTGCGTGACCCGGCTGCGCGAGGTCGCGGACGCGGGCGCCGAGATGATCCTGTTCACCACGCTCTTCGACGAGGCCGAGCAGATGGAACGCCTGGCCGCGGAGGTCATGCCCCACCTGTCCTGAGACGGCGAAGGGCCGGCGACCCAGTGGCGGGTCACCGGCCCTTTCCGGCCCGGCTCGGCGATTCCCCGGCCACGTTCCTGGGGGCGGCCGGTTCAACCGTCGGGCGGTCAACGAAGCGCTGCCAGCGCTATCGAGGTTCCGCAGCCCCGCAGGGGCCGCGTTCAAGATCATCTTTATGATGGCACAGCCGGAACGGTCGCTGGTCATCAAGATCATCTTTGTCGACGTGATCTCCAGCACGTTCACCGACTTGGCCGATCCGACGTGGCCGAATCCGCCGTCCCGCGGACGGTCTCCGCAGGACATCCTGCTCAACACGAGTGGGACCTGGACGCCAACGGCGCGTCCCGCGACGTCTCGGGCGAGTCGCCCGAGAGTGCGGGTCGGGGAGGCGGCGCGGGCCAGGGCGAGCAGCTCGACGAGCGGTGACGGCGGAAACCCGACCGCCACGGCCACCTAGGGGCCACCGGCGCCGAAGTCGTCAGGCAGTGAACGACGACACTGCCTGAGGGCTCCGTGAGACCCCTGATCGACTGATCCCGGCGGGGTGGTTCTGAACCACTCCCGCCGGGATCTTCTCCTTTCTGGCCCCAAAAGGCCCGAAGCCGCTCTCGCACCGGCCACTCGGTCGTCGGTGGGGCGGAGGTCGGCGCGGCCAGGGCAATCGACTCGTCACCGGTGCCGTACGGGCCACGGCGAGCACTGGCCCCTCACCTCCGTGCCCGCCGTGGCCCCTGCCACCCGACCGGTTTTCGGGGGAAGACCCGATCGCGCGGAGCCTCGGTGGTTTCGCCGCCGCCTGACTCGGCGATCCGAAGTGGTCCGATCCGCCGCCCGCTGGACGGTCTCTGCCTGAGAAGTCCCACAGCATGAGTGGGAACCCGTCAAGGGAGACAACATGGGTCCGTTGGAACGACGCAGGATGAAGAAGCTCCTGGTGAACGTGGTGGCGCAAGTCACGCACGGTCCGGAGCCCGACGCTGCGGGCGAGAGCGACAAGGAGCCCCAGGTCAACACCGAGAGCGAGGGCAAGCAGCCCGAGCAGCCGCGGCGACGGCGGTAGCCTGAACCGCCACGACCATGGAGGGCCCCAGCCGACGCGCTGGGGCCCTCTTCTCGTGTGCCGGCGGAGCTCGCATCAGGCTCGTTCGATCTGGAACGCTCGCGGCATGGAAGCCATCGGGCTGCGGCCGGCGACACCGGCCGACGCGGACTTCTGCTTCGAACTGCACAGGCTGGCCATGGGCGACTACGTCGCCGCGATCTGGGGCTGGAACGACGCGGACCAGCGCGAATACGACGAACGCGCCTTCGGCCCCGGCCACTGGCAGATCATCACGGTCGACGGGACCGACGCGGGCCTGTTCATCGTCGAGGACCGGCCGGAGGAGCTCTACCTCGGCCGGATCGAGCTCCACCCCGACCACCAGGGCCAGGGCATCGGCGGAACCCTCATCCGCGCGCTCATCGACCGCGCCCACGCCCAGGGCCGCCACGTCACCCTGGACGTCCTGACCGTCAACCCCCGGGCGTACGCCCTCTACCGCCGCCTCGGCTTCCAGGAGCAGTACCGCCACGGCGACGGCGACATCAAGATCCGTATGAGATGCGCCTGACGCCATATCGGCCACCGCCGCCGGTCGGGCGGCTGTGGCGGCTTCCCCCGCCGTGAGGTAGTTGAAAAGGGGAGTTGCACAAGACCGCTGATCGTGGACGGTAGTTCTCTAAGAAGCGACCGATGATCGCCCAATGCGATGGTCGCCCAACGGAAAGGACAACCTCATGCGCCACGGTCGAATCCCGTTCGAGCCGCTGAGCACCACGCCGGAAGAGCCGCCGCAGCCCATCGGGCCGAGCTGGCCCCTGGGACCGGCGCCGAAGCAGTCGGAGCAGTGAGCAACGCACCTGCCTGACAGCTCCGCCTGAGGAGCTGTGATCAACTGACCCGGCGGGGTGGTTCTGAACCACTCCCGCCGGGGCTTTTCATCTCCGGCCCCCACAAGGACAGAAGCCGCTCTTGTCCTCGTCCGAGGGACCTCAGACCTCGCACAGCGGTTGCTGCCGGCTGACCGGGCGCGCGTCCCAGCGGGAGATGCGGCACGGCGAGCACCGGCCCCTCACCTCCGTGCCCGCCGTGCCCCTGCCGCGCGACCGGCTTCGGGGGAGGACCCGATCGCGCGGAGCCTCGGTCACCCGCCGCACCGCGCCCAGACCGTCTTGCCGTCGTCCTCCGGCCGCCAGCCCCACTCGATCGCGTACGCCTGGACGATGAACAGCCCGCGGCCGTCCTCCTCGTCCAGACCGGCGGCCCGGATCGCGGGTTCGCCGTCGTCGGAGTCCCGCACCTCGACCAGTACCGCCCGGTCACCCGGACGGCTGATCGTCAGCTCGAACACGGCACCGAGCCGCGCGGCGTTGGACACCAGCTCGGTGGTGACCAGATACACGTCGTCCAGCAACTCCGGCAGCGCCCAGTCCCGCAGCCGCCGCTCGACCGCCAGCCTGGCCACCTTGGCGGCACCCGGATGCGGTCCCAACTTGAGCGAGTACGAGTCGGCGGTCATGGCCCTGCCCGTCCTGAGGAGGATTCTCGATTCGCATCTCACTCTGTTGTCTCGTGACTACTCTCGGCAATGGAAGGAGCTCGACAACCCCCGACAGCTTCAGCCCGGAGGGCGACATGGGATATCGGCGCGAGATGGACCCGACGACATCGGTGGCGGCGCTCTTCGCCTACAAGCTCCGGAAGTACCGTGACGCGAACGGCTGGACCCAGGACGCCCTGGCCGACCGCGTCGGCTGCACCGGCGACCTCATCTCGAAGATCGAAACCGCCAAGCGCTCCGCGACGACGGCGATGTCCGAGGACTTCGACCGGCTGTTCGCCCTCGACGGCTACTTCGCCGAGCTACAGCCCCTCGCCGCCCGCGAACTCGCCCTCGGCTGGTTCCGCCCCTTCCTCGAAGCCGAGGGCACCGCCTCCTCAATGCACATCTTCGAGCCAACGGTCATCACCGGGCTGCTTCAGGACGAGGCCTATGCGCGGGCAATGCCTCACCGCAGGCAACCACCCTGACAAGGTCGACCAGCTCGTCGCCACCCGCATGGAGCGCCAGGAGATCCTCCGCCGGGACGTTGGTCATCCTGCTGTCCGAGTACGCCATCCGCCGCAAGATCGGCGGCCCCGAGGTGATGCGCGCCCAACTCCAACGCCTTCTCGACGCAATGAAGGAACCCAACATCACCATTCAGATCCTTCCGGAGGACGCGCAGATTTATCTCAATGGCTCGTTCACGCTCCTGAGCTGCGACGGAAGGAAGGACGTAGCCTACGCCGAGACCCCTATAGGCGGTGGGGACCTGATCGACCAGCCTCGGCTCGTCAATGCACTTAAAGTACGATTCGATCTGATCCGCTCTGCGGCGCTCCCGGCCACAGAGTCGGAAAAGCTCATCCGCACCATCATGGAGAGTGTGTGAGCATGACAGGTCTTTCATCTGCCCAGTGGCGTACGAGCACGCGGTCCGACCAGCAGGGCGGCCAGTGCGTGGAAGTGGCCGTCGTCGAAGAGGCCCGTGGCGGCGCCTGAGCAGGTGACGCGGACCGGGTGCATCGCGTGTGAGCTGAGCTCTGGGGCGAGGCCGTTGCCGGGTGGGCGGCTGCATGAGAGTTCGGGGCTGGTCGTGGAGCACTGTGTCGGGCCGCTCGGGGTCGGCGCGCTGGTGGTCAAGCCGCTGCGGCACGTCGTGCATGTGGCCGACCTCGACGAGGCCGAGAGCGCGGCGCTCGGTCCGCTCCTGCGGCGGACGGCGGCGGCGGTCACGGAGGTGATCCGGCCGGAGCAGGTCTACGTCTGCCTGTGGTCGCACATGGGCCGAAAACCGGGCCACATCCACTTCGTCGTCCAGCCGATCACCAAGGCCGACATGGCCCGCTTCGACGCGGCCGGACCGGATCTCCAAGTCGCGATGTTCCGCGCCGGCGAGTTTCCGGGGGAGACCGAGGTGGAAGCCATCTGCACCCGACTGCGCCCGCTCCTCGCCGCCCAGAGTCAGTGAGCGCCCGGAGTTTTCGTCGTTGGAGCGACGAAAATCCTCGGCGGTAGAGGAGCGCGGGGCCTTCGGCATCGCGCAGGCGGGGCGAGGGTGCTCGTTCTGAGGTGTCTACCTGGAGGAGAATCGTCTCGGCTGAGTAGACGGCATGGGACGAGGCGCCGCTACCCGGCTGCGTCCGGTGCACCTGGAGTCGGCCGATCACCGGCGGGGGTGGCGCCGCCGCGGACCGGATTGTTCGCGGCGCCCTGGACGGCGTTGATGCCGCAGGTGGCGTCGCTACTGACACGTTGCCGTCGGTGTGGCCGGGTCGACGCCCGTATCGTCGCTTTTTGCCCGTCAAGAGCGGCGGCAAAGTCCTCTTGCGCGTGGCCTCGACGCGGGCGTGCGGGCCCGAGGGGCGTGCAATACGTTCGGTGAAACAGGGGTGGTCCGCCTCGGAAGAGGGACGAAATGCTGCGATCCGGGCGGCGCGGTCGGGTTTTCCGAGACGTCTGCACGTGGCGGGACTCGGGCCGCCGTCAACGCCCCGGATCGGCGTCGCCGGCGGCACCGAGATCCTCGGCGCTACGGGGGCGGGTCAGGCGTCGGGCCAGATGCGGCGCTTGGCGGGGACGGCCATCAGGTCGCCGACGACGAAGTCCTGCCCCGGTCCCTGCCAGGCGAAGGGCATGAACACCGCGAGGGCGCAGCCCGCCTGGTGCTCGACCTCCATGGCGATCGCGTCGACGCTTCCCGGCGGGGCCGGGGCGGGGTCCCTCCGCCAGTCCGTGGACCGGCGGAGCTGGACGTTGACGGGGGCGGTGTCGCCCGGCGACGGCTCCTTCATGCGCACGTAGTAGGTGATGACGGCGCACCGGAGCTCGGCCTCGCGGGCGCGGTAGCCGTCGGCGAGATGGTGCAGCGCCCCGGCGGTGGCCGTCTCGTCGTAGGCATAGTCCGCGTCGTACTGCCCGGCCTTCCGCAGCACCCCGTCGGCGTCCATGACCAGGCCGAACGGGTAGAGCGTCCCCGCGTCGGGCTCCGGGCGGAGTCTGCCCTCGGCGCCTTCCAGGGCGGCCGCGAGGCAGGCGTCCATGTCGCCTCGGGCCCGTCGGGGGACGGAACCGTCCATCAGCATCAGCGTCAGCGTCTGCATCGGATGCGGATAGGTGGGCGGGAAGTCGCCTGCGGCTCGCCAGGAGGACACGGCCCGAAATCCTAATCGACGAACATGCGCCGGGTAAGGCGACTCCGACGGATGAAAAGGGGTTTCGTCCTGGCGGCAAGGGCGCGGCCGTACGGGCGGCGACCGGGGACCCGTTGCTGCTCGGTTACGGCCGGCTGCGGCCCGACGACGCGCGGCTGGAGGTCTTCGGTGACCGCGACCTGCCGGCCGCCTGGCTGGCGGCCACCGCCCTCTGACACGCTCAGCGGGACAGATCGCCGTCCTTCAGCCAGGCGCTCCAGGGGTAGTTCCAGTATTTCCAGTCGCCGTCGTTCGGCTCGTCGACGAAGCGGCGGCTCGTGCCGGTGATCTTGACGATGTCGCCGCGCTGAGCGATGCCGAAGAAGTAGCGGGCGCCGGCTCTGGAGGTGCGGACGCAGCCGTGGCTGGCGTTGCGGTCGCCGAGGGCGTCGTACTCCCCGACGCTCTGGTGGACGTACTCGCCGCCCATCGAGATCCGCACCGCGAGGTGGACGTCCTCCTTGTAGTAGTCGCAGCCGGATTGGCCCGGCTTGCAGTTCGGGGACTCCATCTGCACCACCTGCTTCTTCTCCCTGGTCAGGTGGATGCCGCTGGTGGTGGTGTACTCGCGGGTGGTGCCCTTGCCCATGCTGATGAGGAACGTCCGCACCACGCCGTCGTGATCGACCTTCATCAGGTGGGTGCGGGAGTCGGCGACCGTGATGTTCGACGCGCCGATGGTGAAGGCCCTCGTGACGTCCGTCGTCCCGTACACGCCCTTGGCGGCGCGTACGCCGGCCAGGTGCGCGGTGAAGGTCACGTTCTGGTGCGGCTGCCAGTAGCGGCGGGTGCGGTAGACGACCTGCCGGTCCGACATCCAGTGCCAGGCGCCCCCGTCCGCCCTGTCCGCCCGGACCTCGAGGGCGCGCGTGACCCGGGCGCGGTCGGCCACCGGGCCGTCGAACGTCACGATGATCGGCATTCCGACGCCGACCCTCTCGCCGGCCTGCGGCGTGACGTCGGCGATGGCGATCTGATGCGCGGCCGAAGCCGTGCGGAACCGGCTCATCACCGCGGTGACCCGGCCCGTGGAACTCCGGGCCGTGGCCTTCACCCGGTACCAGACGCCGGGCTTCAGGGTCCAGATGGTCTTCCACGACCTGTGGTCGGCGTCGAACGCGCCCGGCGCGTCCGTGTCGTCCTGCCGTACGTCCACCTGCTCCAGCCGCCCGCCGGAGACGGTGACCTCGACGCTCCGGTCCGGCCGGACGGTGCGCCTGCCGTCGGCCGGGCTGATCTTGATCGTCGCGTCGGCCGCGACCGATGCCGCCTGCTGGCCGCCGCCGGAGCAGGCCGACGTCACGGCGACGGTCGCGGCGGCGATGGCCGGGCCGGCGAACAGCCGCCGATTCCTCATGTGGGTCTTCACTTCCTATGAGATGCGCGTACGGCGGGCAGGTTCGCCGGAGCGGCGTACGACACAAGCATCCGTCGAGACGCCGCCGAACGCCGCGATTCCGCACGGCGTGTCCCCGACGCCCACGCCTGACGGCCCACCTGCACGGCGTGTCACCTGCATCGTGTGCGGGTAACACGCCGGGCAGGTTCTCACCGGCCCACGGTCGATCGGTGTCGCCGGGCGGGCGACTCGCTGGTCCGGTCGGCGGCGCCACCTCCGGGGGCCGGTAGTGTTGGTGCGCTATGAAGACGATCGTTCATCTGCTGCGCCACGGCGAGGTGCACAACCCCGAGGGTGTCCTGTACGGGCGGCTGCCGGGCTACCACCTCAGCGACGACGGCCGGCTGATGGCGAAGGCGGCGGCCAAGTGGTTCGACGGGCGTGACATCACCGCGCTCGTGTCCTCGCCGATGGAGCGGGCCCAGGAGACCGCCGAGCCGATCGCCGAGACGCTCGGCCTGCCGGTCGGCACCGACGAGCGCCTGATCGAGGCCGCCAACCACTTCGAGGGCCGCACCTTCGGCGTCGGTGACGGGTCGCTGCGCCGCCCGGAGCACTGGCCGTTCCTCTGGAACCCCTTCCGGCCGTCGTGGGGCGAGCCGTACGAGGAGATCGCCCGGCGCATGCTGGCCGCGATGGCGGCCGCGCGCGACGCCGCGCGCGGGCACGAGGCGGTGTGCGTCAGCCACCAGTTGCCGATCTGGGTGACGCGGCGGCGGGTGGAAGGCCGCCGGATGTGGCACCACCCGGGGCGCCGGCAGTGCTCGCTGGCCAGCGTGACCAGCTTCACCTACGACGACGACCGCATCGTCAAGGTCGACTACGCCGAGCCGGCGGGCGAGTTCTCCCGCCGCCCCGGTGTCCCCGGCGCCTGAGCCCTCCTGCACAATAGAGCTGAGTACTACACGATGTAGTAGTAGGAGTGTGCCCGTGACCCCCCGTGCCCTGACCCTTCCGGCGGTGATCCTGCTCGGTGCCGGCGCGCTCGCGGGATGCGCGGGCACCGGCGCGGTGCAGAGCGGCGCCGGGAACTCCGACTCGCGGTACGTCGCGGGCGACAACTCCAGCCAGATCATCAAGAACCGCAAGCCCGCCCCCCAGGTGAAGGGCACCACGCTCGACGGTAGGCCCTTCGACCTCGCCGCGCAGAGCGGCAAGGTCACGGTCGTGAACTTCTGGGCGTCCTGGTGCGCGCCGTGCCGCGCCGAGGCGCCGACGATGGAGCAGATCTACGAGCAGACCAAGGGCTCGGGCGTGCAGTTCCTGGGCGTGGACATCAAGGACGGCAAGGACAACGCGCAGGCGTTCGTCCGCACCTTCAAGATCACCTACCCGAGCCTGTACGACCAGGCCGGGCAGGTGGCGCTGGCCTTCCGCGACATCCCGCCGAACGCCGTGCCCTCCACGCTGATCATCGACCGGCAGGGCAAGGTCGCGGTCCGCGTCATCGGCAGCGTGCCCTACTCCCGCCTCCGGGACCTCGTCACCAAGGTCGCGGCCGAGAAATGAGTCCTACCGCGATGCGCCGTCGTGCCGTGGCCGCCTCGGCCACGGCCGTACTCGGCGGTGCGCTCGCGGGCTGTGCCGGCACCGGCGCCACCGGAGCGCAGCGGACCTCCGCCGCGCCGTACGAGCTGTTCACGGACCGCAGGCCCGCGCCGCAGGTCACGGGGACCACGCTGGACGGGAAGAGCTTCGACCTCGCCGCCCTGCGCGGCACGGTCGCGGTCCTGAACTTCTGGCAGTCCTACTGCGGTCCCTGCCGCGCCGAGGCGCCGGCGCTGCGGAAGGTGGCCGCCGAGACGAAGGCGTCCGGGGTGCGCTTCGTCGGCGTGGACGTACGCGACGCCAAGGAGGCCGGCAAGGCCTTCACCCGCACCTTCAAGATCGATTATCCGAGCGTCTACGACCAGGCCGGGCAGGTGGCGCCGGCCTTCCGCGACGTGCCGCTCACCGGCGTGCCGACCACGCTCGTCGTCGACCGGAACGGCCGCGTGGCGGGGCGGATCGTCGGCGGCACGTCGTACTCCGCGCTGCGCGACCTGGTCACGAAGATCGCGGCGGGCCGATGAAGCGCGGCCGTACGAGGGGGAGCGAATGGTGAGCACCATCACCAGCGGATCGCTCGTCATGGCGGTCCCGGTCGCGGCGGCGGCCGGGCTCGTGTCGTTCCTCTCCCCGTGCGTGCTGCCCCTCGTACCGGGCTACCTGTCGTACGTCACCGGCATGAGCGGCGCGGACCTCGGGGAGCGGCGGCGGGGGCGGCTGCTCCTCGGGGTCGCGCTGTTCGTCCTGGGGTTCACGGTCGTGTTCGTGAGCGCCGGGCTGGCGTTCGGCGGGTTCGGCGCGCTGCTGCAGCGGCACGCCGCCGTGATCACGAAGGTGCTGGGCGCGGTCACGATCCTGCTCGGACTGGCGTTCATGGGGTTCATTCCCGGGCTGCAGCGGACCGTGAAGTCGAGCCGGCTGCCCGCCGCCGGAGTGGCGGGCGCGCCCCTCCTGGGCGCGCTGTTCGGGCTCGGCTGGACGCCCTGCATCGGCCCGACCCTCGCCGCCGTGCAGGCGATGGCCTACACCGAGGCGAGCGCGACGCGCGGGGCGCTGCTGTCGTTCGCCTACTGCCTCGGCCTGGGCGTGCCGTTCCTGCTCACCGCCGTCGCGTACCGTAAGGCCCTGGGCGCGTTCGGCTGGGTCAAGCGCCACTACCAGGCCGTGATGCGCGTCGGTGGCGGCCTGCTCGTCGCGATCGGGCTGCTCCTGGTGACCGGCCTCTGGAGCGATCTGACGATCCAACTGCAAGGCTGGGTCTCCGGCTTCAAGACGGTGATCTGATGAGCTTCGACAAGGGGGTACGCCCGTGAGCGTCGACGCTCCTGAGACGCAGGCCGCGCCGCAGGCGCCACGGGAACGCCCGGCGGGCATCGGCCTGGTCGGCTGGCTCCGGTGGGGCTGGCGGCAGCTCACCTCGATGCGGACGGCCCTGGTCCTGCTGTTCCTCGTCGCGCTCGGCACCGTGCCCGGCTCGTTCCTGCCGCAGCGCGGTCTCGCGCCGGAGAAGGTCACGACCTTCTTCCAGCAGCACAAGACGCTCGCGCCGGTGATGGACAAGCTGTCGCTGTTCGACGTGTACGCCGCGCCCTGGTTCGCGGCGATCTACATCCTGCTGTTCGTGTCCCTGGCCGGCTGCGTGCTGCCGCGGGCCAAGCACCACGTCGACCAGTTGCGGTCCCGGCCGCCGAAGGCCCCGCGCAACCTCGGCCGGCTGCCGGAGGCGGCGTCGTACGAGACGGCCGCCGCCCCCGACGAGGTGCTCGCCGAGGCGCGCGGCATCCTCAAGGGCCGGCGGTTCCGCGTCGACACGTACGACGACGCGGTCGCGGCCGAGAAGGGGTACCTCCGCGAGACCGGCAACCTGGTCTTCCACCTGGCCCTGCTCGTGCTGCTGTTCGCGGTCGGCTCCGGCGCGGCGTTCGGCTACAAGGGCAACGTCCTGGTGACCGAGGGGGAGGGCTTCTCCAACACCCTCGCCTCGTACGACGCGTTCAAGGGCGGCCGCAGCTTCACCGCCTCGAAGCTGCCGCCGTTCACCGTCTGGCTCGACTCCTTCTCGGCGAGCTACCTGCCGAGCGGCCCGAACCGCGGGCAGCCGACCAACTTCTCGGCCAAGATCCGGTACCAGAACGGCCTGCGGTCCTCGGTCAAGTCCTACGACCTGAAGGTCAACCACCCGCTCAACGTGGACGGGTCGCGGGTCTACCTCCTCGGCCACGGCTACGCGCCGCGCTTCACCGTGCGTGACGGCAAGGGGCAGGTCGCCTTCCAGGGAGCCGTGCCGTTCCTGCCGACCAACGAGGCGACGTACGCCTCCGAGGGCGTCATCAAGGTGCCCGACGCCCAACCCGACCAGCTCGGCTTCATCGGGCTGTTCTGGCCCACCGCCGTGCCGAACCAGCAGGGCAAGGTCGTCTCGGCCTTCCCCGCCGCGTGGAACCCGCAGGTCGCGCTGTTCGCCTTCAAGGGCGACCTCGGCCTGTCCAACGGCGCCCCGCAGTCGGTGTACCGGCTGGAGACCGCCAAGCTCAAGCCCATCCTGATGGGCAACAAGGTCAAGCCGCTGGCGACCGGCCAGACGCTGCAACTGCCGGGCGGCGCCGGGTCGGTGACCTTCGACGGCTACCGGCAGTACGTCACCCTCCAGGTCAACCACGACCCCGGACGCGTCCCCGCGCTCGCCGCCGGCATCGTCGCGATCGCCGGCATCGTGACCTCCTTCCTCGTGCGCCGCCGCAGGGTGTGGGTCCGTGCGACGGCCGCGGACGGCGGGCGTACCGTGGTCCAGGTCGGAGGGCTCACCCTCGGCGGGGCCACTCCGGACTTCGAAGCCATCGTCGAGCGGCTCAAGGCGGCCGCTCCCGAAGAGTCCCGGAGCACGGCTCCGGACGAACCCCCGAACACAGACGAGGAGTGACGACCGTGGTCGACACCCATCTGGCCAATCTGAGCAACCAGTTGATGCTCGGTGCGGTGCTGCTCTACGTCGTCGCCATGGTCGGATACGCCGCCGACATCTCGTTCGGGCGGCGGCGCGTCGCGGCCGTGCCGCAGGAGGCGAAGGTCCTCGTCGGCGCGGGCGGCCCCGAGGCGTCCGAGGACGTGCGGGACGCCGAGGAGGCCCAGGACGAGGACGAGGGCCGCCGGATCGACTGGGGTCGGTTCGCGATCCTCCTCAACGTGCTCGCCTGGGGCGTGCACGGCGCCGAGATCGTCACCCGGGGCATGGCGGCCGACCGCGTGCCCTGGGGCAACATGTACGAGTTCGTGTCCGCGATCACGTTCGCCGCGGTGACCGTGTACCTCGTGATGCTCTGGCGCTACAAGACCAACTGGCTCGGCCCGTTCCTCATGGTGGCCGTCGTCATCGCGCTCGGTATCGCCACGATCTGGCTGTACGACGACCCGGGCCCGCTCCGCCCGGCGCTGCACTCGTACTGGATCGCCATCCATGTGACCGCCGCCGTGACCGCCACCGGCACGTTCACCGTCGCCGGCGTCGCCACGATCCTCTACCTCCTCAAGGCCCGCCGGACGCCGCCCAAGCCGGGCGGCCTGCTGGAGCGGGTCCCCGACGCCGAGACCCTCGACCGCATCTCCCACCGCACGATGATGTTCGGCTTCCCGATCTGGACGTTCGCCATCATCGCCGGCGCGATCTGGGCGGACTCCGCGTGGGGACGCTACTGGGGCTGGGACCCGAAGGAGACCTGGTCGTTCATCACCTGGGTCGTCTACGCCGGGTACCTCCACGCCCGCGCCACCGCCGGCTGGCGGGGCCGCAAGGCGGCCGTCATCTCCCTGATCGCCTTCGCGTGCCTTCTGTTCAACTTCTTCGGAATCAACTACCTCGTTTCCGGGTTGCACTCCTACGCTGGTTGATTACTTAGATCCCACTGGCAACTTTTTACGCACGCCGTGCGTCACATGGGTCGTGGGTGAATCTGGGAGGACTCGCGTGGGTAGAAGGCGGTCGGCCGTTGGCATGATGGCGATGGTGGCCCTGCTGGCCGGAGCGTCCGCGTGCACGGGCAGCAGCGAGGCGGGCACGAACGGCAAGGACGGCACGAAGGCCCCCGACGCCCAGGTGCGCGTCACTCCCGCCAACGGCACCGGCGCCGCACGCCCCGACCAGGGCGTCTCGGTCGCGACCTCGGGCGGCAGGCTCGAGCAGGTGGCGGTCGCCTCGGGCAGCACGCAGGTGCCGGGCGACTTCAACGCCGACCACACGCAGTGGAAGACCAAGTGGACGCTCAAGCCCGGCGCGTCGTACACCGTGAACGTCACAGCGAAGAACGCCAAGGGCAAGACCACGACGACGCAGAGCACGTTCAAGACGCAGCCGGCCACCCAGACCTTCAAGATCGCTGACATCACGCCGATGCCCGGCGAGAAGGTCGGCGTGGGCATGCCGATCATCGTGAAGTTCGACAAGCCGATCGCCAACAAGGCGAACGTCGAGCGGGCCCTCGAGGTGAAGTCGGACAAGGGCGACACCGGCGTCTGGCACTGGATGTCGAGCACGGAGGTCGTCTTCCGCACCCAGAAGTTCTGGGGCGCGCACCAGAACGTCACGTTCACCGCCCACCTCGCCGGCGTCCGCGGCCTCAAGGGCGTGTACGGCAAGGCGGACGCCTCGCGGTCCTTCAAGATCGGCGCGTCCAACGTCACCGTGGCCAACGCCAAGACGCACTACATGAAGGTCGACCACGACGGCGTCGTCAAGAAGTTCCCGATCAGCACGGGCATGGGGACGACGACGGAGTACACCACCACCAGCGGCCTGCACATCACGCAGGAGAAGTCCGAGAGCGTGACGATGGAGTCGCCCGGCCGCAAGCCCGGCGACAACGGTTACTACAAGGAGGTCGTGCACCTCGCGGTCCGGATCACCAACCGCGGTGAGTACGTCCACCAGAGCGTCGGGGAGTACGACGCCCTCGGCAACCGCAACGCCAGCCACGGCTGCGTCCGCACCTCGCCGACCGGCGCCCGGTACTTCTACGACATCGCCCAGCGCGGCGACATCGTGAACGTCACCGGCACCAGCCGTAAGCTGTCCAACGAGGTCGACTCCAACGGCTGGGTCTTCTGGGCCCTGTCGTGGAACAAGTGGGTCGCGGGCAGCGCCCTGCACTGACCCGTCGACCGGCGCTTCTCCGACCCCGGCCGCCCGAGAGGGCGCCGGGGTCGGCGCGTTTCCCGCCTAGGGCTCCTCGCCGCGGAGGCGGCGGTCCAACTGGCGGAGGAACTCCGGGTCGTCATCCGGGCCGAGCGGGCCCCGCCGCTCCAGGGGATCGACCTCGTCCCCGCCGGCGTCCCGCGAGGTGAGGAACTCCGACGGCCACCCGGTCACCCCCGCCCGCACGTATCTGCGGCGCCGGCCGAACAGCAGCCAGGCGACCGCACCGAGTTCGAAGCCGAGCAGCACGACGAGGAACCACGCGAACTTCGGCAGGTGCCGGGTTTCGAATTCATCGGTCGACAGGACCTCGAAGAGGCAGAAGAGCCACACGCCGAGTGCGACAAGGACGAGCACGACGGCAAGGACGAGCATGGTCGCAGAGTAACCCGCCCACCTGAACGTCACCGCAGAGGTGGCCGCACCGGGCCGCAGAACCGGCCGCACCGGGGCATGGAGATGGCCGCAGTGGGCCGCGGAGCCGGCCGCACCGGGCCGTGGAGGTGGCCGCAGTGGGCCGCCGGATCAGCGGATCCGGGGATGACGGGTGGCCGCATGCTCGCTTACGCTTCGGCGTAGCCGAGGCGAGGGGACCTGACATGCGGTACCGGGTGAACCGTCGCCAGCCGCTCGAGGCGCCGCCCGCCGACTCCCGGACCGGGCGCCACCGCCGGAGCAAGGACTCCGCCGGCGACGCCGATCGGACGGCGGCGGCCGACCGGTCCGTCGCCCGCCCGCGCCGCCTGCAGCCCAGGGACGCGCTCGGCCGCTTCCGCAAACTGCGCCCGGACGAGCAGCGGCGGCTCACGGAACGCGCGGACACGCCGCTGCCCGACCGGCCCGCCGAGCGGCGCTACACCTGGCGCGACTTCGAGCTCGACGACGAGCTGCCGCGCGCGGCGCCGCACCGGCCGGACGCGCCCGATGTACGGGACGGACGCCGGCACTGCGGATCGCTGGAGGACATCCTCTACCGGCAGTGGCCCGCCGACGGCGCGCCGGTCTCACCGGACGTCGTCCGGGCCGTGGACAGCCTCGCCGAGCTGCCCGACGTGCTCAAGGACAAGCTCGCCGAGAGCCTGAACGGCATCTACGTGGGCTCCGGCGGGGTCCCGGACCTCGACGACATGGCCTATCTGCGCGGTGAGCCGCTGCCGTCGGGCAAGGCGACCTGGGACATCTGCGCCGGGGCGTACGGGGACCGAACGATCGTCGTCGGTGACCGTCCGTCACCGACTCCGGACGTGATGCTGCACGAGATCGGGCATGCTCTTGACGACATCGACGGCAGGATGACCGACGAGGGCGGTCGACAATGGCAGTCCGACACTCCGGAGTTCCGTGCGCTGTACGCCCAATGTCTTCCACACTTGGAGAGTGCCTTTCACCGGCAGGCGGAGGATCTCGGTCGGCACGAGTTCTTCGCGGACGCCTTCGCGGCGATCGCGTCTCACCAACGACCGGCGCTTGTCGACATGCTTGGCGGGGATACCCGAACGGCGTTGAATGTAATGCTTTTCTTCAACCGCAAATACGGGATTTAGGTGATGCGCGATGTACGTGATCAGGCTCCCCGGCGGAAACCTACGGGTGCCCGCGAGCCTGCTGGCCCGCGGGCGGCAGGCGCACGGCGGCTCGGGGAGCGTGATCGGCCAGGCCTATGTGGAGATCGGCCCGGAGGATCCCGACTACCAGCGTCTTCTCGCGCAGTCGATCTCGGAAGAGGAGATGGCGGAGAAGCGTCGTCGCTGGCGCGAGGATGATGAGGCGCTGCGCGCCGAATTCGAGGAGTTCAAGGCCCGACAGTCGGAGGAGTGACGGCGAGGTCCGGTCGCCGCCTACCGACCGTCTACCGGCTCAGTTCGCTGCGTACCGAGGACTCGACCGGCTCCTCGCCCCTCAGGAGCGCGTGCACCTCGGATTCCCGGAAACGGCGGTGGCCTCCCGGTGTCCGGATGCTGCTGATCCGGCCGGCCGCCGCCCACCGTGTTACCGTTTTCGGGTCGACCCGGAACAGGGCGGCGACCTCACCCGGGGTCAGCAGCCGCTCGCTCGTACTCTCCACGTTTTCTCTCCCCCTTTGTCCCGCTCTCGTCGCGGGTGGACTGTTTCTCAGTCTGCCGTGTCAAGACCGATTTCTCCCTTGTTTTCGGAAAACATCACGCTGCGTAGTTTTGTGACATGCAGTAATGACTGCATGTGACGGCTCAGTTGCGGGTCCTCGGCCGTACGGTCGGCCCGTCGCCCACAGTGACGCCGAGACGGCCACGACGGGACGGCGAGATGACAGCGGCCACACGCCGAGATGACGGCGGCCACACGCCGAGATGACGACCGTCGCACCCGGACGCACCGACCCCACGTAGGGTGCTCGCTATGCCCGATCTTGTAACACCGGAGGAGATCGAGGACGCCGCCCGGCGGCTGTCCGGGGTCGCGCTGCGCACCCCTCTGGTGCCGCTCCGCGGCACCGCGACCTCGGTTCCTCTCCTGCTCAAGGCCGAGTCGCTGCAACCGGTCGGCTCTTTCAAGCTCCGCGGGGCGTACGCCGCGGTCAGCGCCCTGCCCGAGGAGGAGCGGAAGAACGGCGTCATCGCGCACTCCAGCGGCAACCACGCGCAGGCCGTGGCGTACGCGGCGAACGTCCTCGGCATCCCCGCCGTGCTCGTCGTCCCGACCACGATCCCCGCCGTGAAGGCCGAGGCCTGCCGCGCGCTCGGCGCCGAGATCGTGTTCGTCGAGCCGACCATCGAGGCACGTGTGGAGACGGCCGACCGGCTGGCGGCGGCGCACGGGTACGCGCTCATCCCGCCGTTCGACGACGCGCGGATCATCGCGGGGCAGGGCACGATCGGCCTGGAGATCCTTGAGGACGAGCCCGAGGTCGACGCGGTCTTCGTGCCGGTCAGCGGGGGCGGCCTGATCGCCGGCGTCGCCACGGCGATCAAGGCGAGGCGCCCCGAGACCAAGGTCATCGGCGTGGAGCCCGAGCTCGCCGCCGACGCGCGCGACTCCTTCCGCGTCGGCCGCCGGATCGGCTGGCCGGCCGCCGACACGATCCGCACGATCGCCGACTCCCTGCGCGTCGAGCGCGTCGGCGAACGGCCCTTCGAGCACATCCGCGCGTACGTCGACGACATCATCGTGGTCTCCGAGGACGAGATCCGCGCCGCCATGCGGCTGCTCGCCCGCCGCGCGGGCCTGGTCGCCGAGCCGGGCGGCGCGGTCGCGACCGCCGGGCATCTGGCGGCGACCGGCGCACGCGGGCGGCACCACGGAGGGCGCCCGCAGCGTCACGTCGCCATCGTCTCCGGCGGCAACGTCGACCCGGCCCTCTACGCGGAGGTCCTCGGCGACTCCGGGGAACCCCGCACGAAGTGACGGATCACGGTCGCGGGACCGGTAGTCCGGTCCCGGGACCGACTCCGGCGAAGGTGGGGATAGTCTCAGAACGTCATGCGTTCCGTACTCATTTACACCCTCGCCCGGCTGGCGCTGTTCGGCGCGACCGCCGGAGTGCTGTTCCTGACCGGGGCGCGTGGGTTCCTGCTCCTCGCGCTGGCCATCCTGATCAGCGGCATCATCAGCTTCGTCCTGCTGTCGCGTCAGCGCGACGCCGTCTCGTCCTCCGTGACCAGGCGCGCCGCCCGGATGCGGGAGAACCTCGCCGCCGGCGCCGCCCGCGAGGACGACGACGAGCCGGCCTCCTCCGCGACGGTCCGCGAGGAGAACCGGGAGCCCACCGCCTGATTCAGCGGTTCACCGGACGGCGTGGTGCAGGGCCACCGCGCCGAACGTGAGGTTGCGCCAGCGCACCGAGGTCCAGCCGGCCTCCTGGATCAGCCGGGCGAACGCCGCCTGGTCGTGCCAGGCCGCCGTCGACTCCGCGAGGTAGTGGTAGGAGTCGGGGTTGGAGCTCACCTTCGCCATCAGCGGCAGGCCGACCTTCAGGTGCAGGCCGTGCAGGGTCCGCAGCACCGGGTTCGGCGGCCGGCTCACCTCGCAGACGAGCAGCCGCCCGCCCGGCCTCGTCACCCGGCGCATCTCCGCCAGTGCCTGGACCGTGTCGCTAACGTTGCGGATGCCGAAGGAGATCGTCACCGCGTCGAAGGACTCGTCGGCGAACGGGAGGCGCAGCGCGTCCCCGGCGACGAACCGGACGCCCGCGTAACCGTTGCGGCGCACGCCCTCCTGGAGCATGCCGAACGAGAAGTCGCACGCGGCGGTCTGCGCTCCCGCCTCGGCGAAGGGCACCGACGAGGTGCCGGTCCCGGCCGCCAGGTCGAGGACCCGCTCGCCGCGTCGCACGTCGAGGGCCTTGACGACCTCACGCCGCCACAGCCGATCGAGCCCGCCGGTCATCAGGTCGTTGAGCAGGTCGTAGCGCGCGGCGGTGCGATCGAACATCGCGGCCACCTCGGCCGGTCGCTTGTCCAGGGATGCCCGGGTCATGAGAGGTAAGCGTACGCAAGCGGTCGGTTAACGCGGCAGGCGGGCAGGCGCGTACGATCGGGCAGCGCGCATGGTTCCCGAGCATCGAGGGGCAAGGTTTAGACTCACGGTTGTAGGGAGCTTGTGAAGCGCTTCACAAAAGAACATGGAGAGCCAGATCGCACCCCGGGTCGCACCCGGCTCCTCGCAGCCCCGTACGATCCGTCGCGGCATCGCCCCGCCCATGGGGCGGACTACCGAAACCGTGCACCCGAAGGATTCTCGTGACCGAGCCAGTGTCCATAACGCGGAAGGACCCCGAGACCGAGGCCGACGTCATCGTCGTCGGCGCGGGCCCGGCGGGCTCGACCACTGCCTACCACCTGGCGCAGGCGGGGCTGGGCGTCCTGCTGCTGGAGAAGACGACCTTCCCGCGCGAGAAGGTGTGCGGTGACGGCCTGACCCCCCGCGCCGTCAAGCAGCTGGTGAAGATGGGCGTCGACATCGACGCGCCCGGCTGGATCCGCAACAAGGGCCTGCGGATCATCGGCGGCGGCGTCCGGCTCGAGCTGCCCTGGCCGGACCTGGCGAGCTACCCGGACTACGGCCTGGTCCGCACGCGGATGGACTTCGACCAGATCCTCGCCGAGCGCGCCATCGCCGCCGGCGTGAAGCTCCACATGAACACCAACGTCACCGGCCCGGTCCTCGACGACCGCACCGGCCGGATCACCGGCGTCGTCGCCAAGACCGCCGACGGCGAGGTGACCTACAAGGCGCCGCTCGTCGTGGCCGCCGACGGCAACTCCACCCGGCTCTCGCTCGCGATGGGGCTGCGCAAGCGCGACGACCGGCCGATCGGGGTGGCGGTTCGGCGCTACTACACGAGCCCGCGCCACGACGACGACTTCCTCGAGTCCTGGCTGGAGCTGTGGGACGGCGACCGGCTGCTGCCCGGCTACGGCTGGATCTTCGGCGTCGGCGACGGCACCTCCAACGTCGGCCTCGGCCTGCTCAACACCAGCGAGGCGTTCAAGAACGTCGACTACCGCGCGCTCCTGCGCAGCTGGCTCGCCGGGATGCCGGAGGAGTGGGGCTACCAGGAGGACAACGCCACCGGCCCGGTGCGCGGCGCGGCGCTGCCGATGGGGTTCAACCGGACCCCGCACTACACGCGCGGCCTCCTGCTCGTCGGCGACGCCGGCGGGATGATCAACCCGTTCAACGGCGAGGGCATCGCGTACGCGATGGAGTCCGGCGAGATGGCGGCCGAGATCATCGCTCAGGCACTGGCCCGGCCGACCCCGGCGCAGCGCGAGCGTGCCCTGCACGACTACCCGCGCGTGCTCAAGGAGGCCTACGGCGGCTACTACACGATCGGGCGGATCTTCGTTAAGGCGATCGGCGACCCGCGGATCATGAAGTTCGCGACGCGCCACGGCCTGCCGCACCCGACGCTGATGAGGTTCACGCTCAAGCTGCTCGCCAACCTGACCGATCCGCGGGGCGGCGACGCGATGGACCGCGTCATCAACGCGATGTCGAAAATGGCTCCGGCGGCGTGAGACGAGAGAAGAAATGATGATCGCCCTGCCTAGGATTGGGAATCCCGCCCGTGCACAGCGGCCGTGCCGCGCCGGCGGCGCGCTCGAAGGCAATCACCCAGAGGGGGGTGTAGGGATTTGAACCTCTACGTTCCTATTGTCGTACTCGGCGCGCTCGCGCTGCTGTTCGCGGTGGGCTCGGTCATCATGGGGTCCTTCACGGGGCCCAAGCGCTGGAACCGCGCCCGTCTCGAAGCGTACGAATGCGGTATCGAACCGACGCCGCAGCCGGTCGGCGGTGGCCGCTTCCCGGTGAAGTACTACCTGACCGCGATGCTGTTCATCGTCTTCGACATCGAGATCATCTTCCTCTACCCCTGGGCGGTCGCCTTCGACCACATGGGGCTGTTCGGTCTCGTCGAAATGGTGCTCTTCATCGTCACCGTCCTCATCGCGTACGCCTACGTGTGGCGTCGCGGTGGTCTGGAGTGGGACTGACAATGGGTCTTGAAGAGAAACTCCCCGCAGGCGTCCTGCTGACCACGGTCGAGCAGGTCATCGGCCTGGCGCGCAAGAGCTCGGTCTGGCCGGCGACGTTCGGCCTGGCCTGCTGCGCCATCGAGATGATGGCGACCGGCGACCCGCGCCACGACTTCTCCCGATGGGGCATGGAGCGCGCCTCGGGCTCGCCGCGACAGGCCGACCTGATGATCGTGGCCGGCCGGGTGAGCCAGAAGATGGCCCCCGTGCTCCGGCAGATCTACGACCAGATGGCCTCGCCCAAGTGGGTCATCGCGATGGGCGTGTGCGCCTCCTCCGGCGGCATGTTCAACAACTACGCGATCGTGCAGGGCGTCGACCACATCGTCCCGGTCGACATCTACCTGCCCGGCTGCCCGCCGCGGCCGGAGATGCTGCTCGACGCGATCCTCAAGCTGCACGACAAGATCCAGAACACCAAGCTGGGCGTGCACCGCAAGCGGGAGATCGAGGAGCTGGAGAAGGCCCGGCTCCGTCAGCTTCCCCTCCTGGACCAGCCCGAGGTGGTGTCATGACCTCGCAGCATCCCGAGCAGCAGGCCGAGCAGGCCGCCGACCAGCTCCCGGCGCAGGCCGAGGAGGAGCGGCGCGAACAGCCGATCGCCCGGATGGGCATGTTCGGCGCCAAGACCACCGGCGACACCTCCGGCTACGGCAAGCTCGTCATCCGGCAGTCGCCCAAGGTCTCCAGCCCGCGCCCGTACGGCGGTCCGCGCACGGCCGGCGCCGAGGGCGAGTTCGACGAGATCGCGGACGCGTTGGAGCGTGCCTACCCCGAGTTCGGCGAGGCGATCGAGCGCGTGGTCGTGGACCGGGGCGAGCTGACGCTCATCGTCCGCCGCGAGCACCTGCGCCAGGTCGCCCAGGTGCTGCGCGACGACCCGGCGCTGCGCTTCGAGCTGTGCACCGGCGTGTCCGGCGTGCACTACCCGGCGGAGACCGGTTCGGAGCTGCACGCGGTCTACCCGCTGCTGTCGATGACCCACAACCGGCGCGTCCGGCTCGAGGTCACCGCCCCCGACGCGGACCCGCACATCCCGTCGCTCGTCGCCGTCTACCCGACCAACGACTGGCACGAGCGCGAGACGTACGACCTGTTCGGGATCGTCTTCGACGGTCACCCG